>CALFOQ010000054.1:0-75225 GCA_937921235.1 uncultured Atopobium sp.
AGATTTTGACTAACAAGAACGCTCGTCCTTCTCGCGACTGGATGACGCTGGTAAAGACGCCGTCTGCGCGCGCAAAGATCCGCAAGTATTTCTCGCAAGAGAACAAGTCTGACGATGCTGAGCGTGGCCGTTCTGAGCTTGCAAAAGAGCTGCGTAAGCGCGGTTATGGCATCAGTGCCACACGTACCGTTAAGGCGCTTGACCAGCTTACCGAGCAGTTTGATTATCGCAGCGTAGATGACCTGTTTGCAGGAATTGGTGCAGGTAATCAGTCTGCTAAGCAGGTTGTTAATCGCGTGAGCGAAATCTTGGAGGAGAAAAACCCCGAGGTTGTTACTGAGCAAGAACGCAATGCCGCGCGACTTCAGGAGAAGAACAAGGCAATTGCAAACGATCAACCATTGGTTCGTTCGTATGTTATTTCTCGTACCGCTAAGGGAAGTCGTCCCAAAAAATCTAACTGTGGCGTTGTGGTAAATGGCGATCCAGATTTGCTTGTTCATCTGGCGCATTGCTGCAATCCTGTTGCAGGTGACGATATTGTGGGCTTCATTACACGCGGTCGTGGCGTTTCTGTTCACCGCGCCAATTGCCCTAACGTTAAAGACCTGCTCAACGATCCAAAGCGTATCATTCCTGTTTCTTGGGACGCTAGCGGCGCTACTGAGTTTAGGGTAGAGATTGTCGTTGAGGCAACGGACCGTATGGGCCTTCTTAAGGACGTCACGGTTGCGCTGTCTGACGCTGGTGCAAACATTCTTTCTGCAGCTACACAAGTGGGCGAGCAGGGTGTAGTACGTATGCGTTTCTTGGTTTCTATCTCTGATACCAGCTTGCTTGACACTTTATTTGCATTTGTAACTCGCGTGCCTTCTGTCTACGATGCTCGTCGTATTATGCCAGGTGAAGGCGCTAATCAGATGAGAAGGAGACTTTATGGCTAATCAAAATGAGGGCTGCTCTTGCGGCCATAATCACGAGGAAGAGCACGGACACGGTGGCTGCTGCGGTCATCATGGCGAGCATGGCCACGGTGAGCACGGTCATGGCGGTTGCTGCGGCCATCACGGTCATGGTGGTTGCCATCACGCAAAAGACCAGATTGGTGTCTTTAAGGTAGGTCCCCTTGAGACCAACTGCTACATTTACGTTTCTGGTAATGAGTGCATGATTATTGATGCCGGTGCATCGGGTGCAGAGATTGCTGCACAGCTCTTGAACCTTGAGCTTAAGTACATTGTTGCTACTCACGGCCATGCTGATCACGTTGGCGGCGTTAAGGCTTTGAAGCTTGCTGTGCCTGGTGCTCAGTACCTAATCAACGAGGCAGATAATGAGCTTGCACAGAGAGCTCATAACTCAAACGAGATTTATGATGATGCTCCAGAGCCAGACGGTTTTCTCCACGAGGGAGATGTTCTCTCTGTTGGAACTGCACAGTTCAA
The DNA here is from genome assembly GCA_937921235.1 of uncultured Atopobium sp. GTDB lineage: Bacteria > Actinomycetota > Coriobacteriia > Coriobacteriales > Atopobiaceae > Lancefieldella. The sequence goes on from CALFOQ010000054.1 coordinate 1,446, forward strand.
GATTATGGAAACTCCTGGTCACACTCCTGGCGGTATTGTTTTGGTGGGAGAGGGAACTGCTACTGGCGCCGTTTTTGTAGGCGATACGCTTTTCCAGGGTTCTGCAGGAAGAACAGACCTTCCAGGCGGCAACTTTGAAACACTTAAGGCTTCTTTGAACCGCATCAAGACAGAGCTTGATCCAACCTCCATTATTTTGTCAGGACATGGAAATCAAACGTCTCTTGAGGCAGAGATAGCAACTAACCCTTTCTTGCAGGATTAAATCAGCTACAACTTTGATGATTTAGCAAGACAGATTTGCATAGGTGCGGTATAGTACCTATGCAAACTTTTTAGCCCGAGTGGCGGAATGGCAGACGCGGAGGTCTCAAAAACCTTTGAGGAAACTCGTGTGGGTTCAAGTCCCACCTCGGGCACCAGCTAAAAGTTTAAGTTAGATGTGAATTTCTCGTCATATCTAACTTGGTACTTGTAATGTTTTCTCGTTAGAGGTAACCTTACAAGGTACTTTTGAAGCGGGATTGAACGTGAATCCCCACCTACACAGCGCAAAAGCAGCTGTCTGGTCAGACAATTTAACCTTCGCACGTTACCTGTGCGTATTGTCTCCCAGTTGCTTGTGCACTGGGTTTTTTATTGGCGGACAAGCAATTGTCCAAGAGGGAAGGTGTACAAGATAGCCAAGAACGATGGTCCTCGCATTAATGAGGAAATCACTGCTCGCACGTGCCGTCTTATTGACGCTGATGGTAGTCAGCTTGGTCTTTTTGGCGTCAATGATGCAATGAAGAGAGCTCGTGAGCACGGTCTTGATCTCGTAGAGATTGCTCCAAATGCCGAGCCTCCTGTATGCAAGATTCTTGATTACAGTAAGTTCAAGTATGAGCAGGCTCGCAAGGCCAAGGCAGCTCGCAAGAACCAGGTCAAGATCGAAGTCAAAGAGATGAAGTTCCGCCCAAAGATTGATGTGGGCGATTACGAGACCAAGAAGGGTCACGTACTGCGCTTCCTCAAGAAGGGAGCACGCGTCAAGATCACCATCATGTTCCGTGGACGCGAGATGGCTCACCCAGAGCAGGGCCGTATTGTACTTGATCGCCTTGCTGAAGATTTGAAGCCTTTTGCCACAATTGAGCAGAAACCGCTCATTGAAGGCCGTAACATGCACATGCTCGTTGCTCCAATCAAGGGAGCGTTTGACGAGAAGCCCGAGGGTGCTGAGGATGGCACCACACAGGAGGAGAAGTAGTATGCCTAAGATGAAGACGCACAAGGGTTCGGCTAAGCGTTTCCGCCGCACTGGTACTGGCAAGATTATGCGTGCTAAGGCTTTTAAGAGCCACATTCTTACCAAGAAGTCCCAGAAGCGTATCCGTGGCTTCCGTAAAGAAGCTGTTCTTTCCGCTGGCGATGCAGCAGTAGTTTCTCAGCGTATGGGCGCTAAGAACTAAGCGCGCCACCCACCAGATCAAATAACAAGGAGTGATTAGATATGGCAAGAGTTAAGCGCGCAGTTGCTGGCCGCAAGAAGCGTCAGACGCTCGTCGAGCGCACAAAGGGTTATTACGGAACTTCCTCTCGTACCTTCCGTGGTATGAAGGAGCAGGCACAGCATTCTGGTCAGTATGCTTACCGTGACCGTCGTAACAAGAAGCGTGATTTCCGCGCACTGTGGATTCAGCGTATCAACGCTGCAGCACGCATCAACGACCTTTCTTACAGCAAGTTCATGCACGGCCTCAAGCTTGCTGGTGTTGAGCTTGACCGCAAGGTTCTCGCAGAGATTGCTTACTCTGACGAGCAGGGCTTCGCAGATCTTGCAGAGATCGCTAAGAAGGCACTTGCTGAGTAACCTCGGTTCGCACTGAGCAATTTCATTACAGCTAGATAGCTAGACCCCGTATGTCCTTTTGGATGTGCGGGGTTTTCTTTTGGCGAGAAACCCGGTGGGGAGCACGAACGGTCGAGGTCACGGCGCGCACAGTTGAGGTCACGGCGTGCCTGATTTTCTCGTCATGTCTGAGTAAATTTACTCAGACATGATGCAGCTTTCAGGCTCAAAAATTCAGGGCCACGTAGTCTATCTTTTACGCGCCTGATTTCTGCAAAGAATCTGTAAATTTTGCCTAAAAATGTAAAAGAATCGGTGGATTTGCCTGATTTCTGCAAAGAATCGGTGCTGCAATTACAGATTCTTTGCACTTTTCAGGCGCGCGATGGCGAGAAGAGCGCTTGACGAGAAACCCGTGCGCTCGGGTGTTGGGCCGCGGAGTTTTTGGCCATGAAAAAAGACCTGGCACCGTGTGGTACCAGGTCTTTTGTGATTGCATGTTAGCTTGCTGTGTCAGCTGTAACTGAACTGCAAGCCAAAGCTACGTCAGCCAGAACCGGCGGACTAGCCGAGGTGCTTGGTGATGGAAGCAGCTGCTACCTTACCAGCGCCCATTGCAAGAATGACGGTTGCAGCACCGGTTACGATGTCGCCACCAGCCCAGATGCGAGGATCGGAAGTACGACCCTCTTCGTCGGCCTCAATGTAGCCCCACTTGTTGAGCTTGATGTCGCCGATCATCTTTGCGAATGGGTTAGCGTTAGTGCCGATTGCAGAAATTGCAACGTCGCAAGGAATGTCCTCGATAGCGCCCTCGATAGCAACTGGACGACGACGTCCGTCAGCGTCAGGCTCGCCGAGCTCCATCTTCTGGACGCGAACTGCGCAAACTGCGCCGTCCTCGCCAGCGACAAACTCGAGAGGGGAGACGAGAGGAAGAACCTCAACGCCCTCTGCCTTTGCGTGGTGCAGCTCTGCACGACGAGCAGGCATCTCGTCCTCGGTACGACGGTAAGCGATGATTGCACGCTCTGCGCCAAGACGCTTAGCAGTACGGACAGCGTCCATAGCAACGTTGCCGCCACCAAAGACAACGACGTTCTTGCCGTGCTTGGTTGGAGTGTCATACTCAGGGAAGTTGTTAGCCTTCATGAGGTTAACGCGGGTGAGGTACTCATTTGCAAAGAAGACGTTTGGCAGGTTCTCACCAGGGATGTTGAGAAGCTTTGGAAGGCCAGCGCCGGTTGCAATGTAGATTGCGTCAAAGCCCTGCTCAAAGAGCTCTTCTGCATCGGTGATACGACCAACAACAGAGTTGAACTCAAACTTAACGCCCAGCTCCTGAAGGCCGTCAATCTCGCGCTTAACAACAGCCTTTGGAAGACGGAACTCAGGAATACCGTAAACCAGAACGCCGCCGCCGGTGAAGAATGCCTCAAAGACGGTTACGTCAAAGCCGTTACGAGCAAGCTCGCCAGCGCAAGCAATACCGGAAGGACCGGAGCCTACAACTGCAACCTTCTTGCCGTTCTTTGGAGCGATAGCTGGCTTGGAAGCAAGCTCAGGCTGGTCGCCAAGGAAGCGCTCAAGCTGACCAATAGCAACTGGTTCGCTGCGCTTACCCATGATGCAGACGCCCTCGCACTGGTTCTCCTGTGGGCAAACACGACCACAAACTGCAGGAAGCATGGAGGACTCGCGGATGATGTCAAGACCGCGACCAAACTCCTCTGCACGGATAGCCTCGATGAAGCGAGGAATGTTGATGTTTACAGGGCAGCCCTGAACGCACAGTGGATTCTTACAATCCAGGCAGCGGTTTGCCTCTGCAATTGCCATCTCTTTAGTGAAACCCTTGTCGACAGGGCGGAAGTCTTGTGCGCGCTCTGTAGCTGGCTCTTCGTTGTCAGCTGTACGAGGTGCCTTGACGTTTGGAATATAGCGACCGTTTACTTGTGGCATGCGCACCTCGTCTCCTCGTAAGCCTTGATGGACTGGCCTTCCTCGGTGAGGTAGGCTGCCTGACGTGCGCGAAGGTCGTTCCAGTCAACCTTGGTTGCGTCAAAGTCAGGACCGTCAACACAAGCAAACTTGGTCTCGCCGCCAACCTCAACACGGCAGCAACCGCACATACCAGTGCCGTCAACCATGATTGGGTTCAGAGAAGCGATGATAGGTGTGTCATACTTCTCGGCAGTGAGAGTGGAGAACTTCATCATTGGAACTGGGCCAACGCAGAATACGCGGTCGACCTGCTTGTCCTGCAGAAGACGCTCGAGAGGTGCGGTTACAACGCCCTTCTCGCCAAGAGAACCGTCGTCTGTGGTGATGTGGATGTGATCGTCGTCCAGAATGGAACGGAACTGATCCTCAAGCAGCAGCAGCTCTTTGGTACGAGCGCCCATGATTGCGTGGACCTCGCGGCCGGCTGCTACGAGCTGACGAGCAACAGGGAAGGCGATAGCCAGGCCAACGCCGCCGCCGATAACTGCCCATTTGCCCTCGCCCATCTCGGTAGGCTCACCCAGAGGACCAGTGACGTCCTGCAGGAAATCACCAACCTCGTAGGTAGAAAGCATCCTGGTGGTCTTGCCGATTACCATGAAGATAAACTCGACCCAACCCTCCTCAGGATTCCAATCCGCAAAGGTAAATGGAACGCGCTCGCCACACTCATTTGCGCGGACCATCAGGAACTGACCAGCATGTGCATGCTTGGCCATCTGTGGTGCCTCGATGCGGAACTTGAAGACCTTCTCGGAGAACTGAGTCTTTTCGAGGATCTTATACATTCAGCGGTACTCCTCTCCTAACACAACAAAACTGCGAGTGAGTTGACGCGCCGCACTACAGCGTGCCTTCTGGCGAGAAGACAATGGCAGGTGACGCATGTATCTCACGCATACGAGGTCTGGGTAACCCCGTATTCGCAAACAACATACCTATTGTACTATTTGCGCATGATTCAAGGCATGAGTAATTCATGAATGAGCATAAATATTTCTCAGTTTGTTTTGCCTGCTAGCTGCAGAGTAGTTGCTCCACCTGATCGGCTGCGGTCTGGGCGGTGACCAGGAAGTCTTCCAGGTTGTTTCCCTTGAGCTCGCGTAGAACGTAGTCTGCCACCGGCATCTTTCCAGGAGGGCGACCGATGCCAAACTGCAGGCGCATAAAATCCCTGGTCTGGAGCTTGTCAGCGATGGAGCGCAGGCCATTATGCGAGTTAAGTCCGCCACCTTCTTTGAAGTTGAGCTGTCCCTCTGCAAGGTCAACTTCGTCGTGAACGACCAGGATTTGCGCAGGTTGAAGGTGGTGCGCACGAGCTAGTTTGGAGAGAGGACCGCCGCTGGTGTTCATGAAGTCCTGAGGTTTGGCCAGGAGCACACGGCGTTTCTCGCCAGATGCGGTGCCAGGAGCTGCGGGAAGGGTGATTTCCGCGACCTGGCAACCCGCCTCGCTTTTCCAGTACGAAACGCCGTGGCGCTCAGCAAGGGCATCGACGACGGCAAAACCGGCATTGTGCCTGGTACGAGCGTATTTCTCGCCAGGATTGCCAAGGCCGCAGATAAGAGCAGGAGACTTAAGGAGTTCACGGGGCGTTTGAGGCACGGAAGATCTCGGTTCATGGTGTGTCTGCCTTTGTGCACTCATCATTTCTCCCGGACGCTCTGAGTAATTTTGTTTACGGAATGTAACATATTATTCAAATTTTTGCACTTTACCTTTGTGTCGGGGATTTTGTGTGTAATCTTCTGGTAAGAAAGGCGCATATCAAGGAGGCGGTATGGATATATCTGAGTTGGTCAAACTGCTGGGAATTATTGTGGTCATTGTCGGCTTTACGCTGAAGCTCGACTCCATTCTCACGATTCTCATAGCGGCAGTAACAACGGCCGTGATTGCCGGCATGGATCCGATTGTGTTTTTGCAGACGCTTGGTAAGAGCTTTGTCTCATCGAGAACCATGCTGATTTGCGTAGTGGTCTTTGTGCTTACGGGAACGCTTGAGCGAAACGGCCTTCGCAATGCGGCTCGCGAGCTGATGAGGCGCGTCAAGGGCGCAAGCGGCGGCATTATCATGGCAGCATATGGTGTTTTTCGCGTCATTTTTGCCGCATTTAATGTTGGCTTTGGCGGCGTTGCCGGATTCATCAAGCCGGTCGTGATGCCGATGGCCGAGGCCGCGGACGACCCTGATGGCACGCTCATGACACCGAAGCATCGCGATGACCTCAAGGGCATGGCATCCGGTATGGAAAATGTGGCATGGTTCTTTGGTCAGGTGCTTTTTGTGGGTTCATCAGGCATGCTTCTGGTGCAGAACACACTCAAGGAGATGGGATACGCCGTTGAGCTTGCGCATCTTGCGGCCATAGAAATTCCGGTGGCTCTTATCGCTGTGGCGTTTACCTCGGCATACTACATCTTCCTCGATCGTCGCTACCAAAAGCGCGACCTTGAGGCTGCTGCTGAAAAAGCAGGAAACACGGCTGTTACCTCAGCTCTTGTCGCTGACGATGCTGCCGGCGACGCTCATGCTACCGTAGAAGGAGGCGAGGCATAATGGATGCCGTTATCGCGTTTTATACCTCTACCGATCCCAAGATTACGCTTTCAACAAAATTGCTTGAAGTTGTATTTGTGCTGATTGGCCTTGTCGAAATTTATGCGGGCATTTCAAACTTTCGCGACAAGACCAACGCAAAGCGCATCGGTACCGGGGTATTTTGGACCATGCTCGGCCTTCTTTTTATTGTGGGCAAGTGGATCCCTTCGGAGTGGACAGGCGTTGGCCTTATTGTTATGTTGCTTCCGGCAGTGTTCAAGCAGGTCGGACGCGGTGAAGATGTAATAAAGCCGACTGAGGAAGAAATGTCTCTGGCATATACGAGCGTCGGAAACAAGATTTTTCTCGCGTCGTTTAGTATCGGCGTTTTTGCGCTTCTGTCTGCCTTTTTCTTTCCAAAGATTTCAACTCTGGTCGGTTTGACCGTGGGTGTTTTTGTGGGCTGTGGAATCCTTTTGGCGATGCCCCCCGGCGTCAATACGCCTAATCTTTTCTTGGACGACTCAAGGCGCATGCTTGATATTGTCGGACCTTTGGTTATGCTGCCGACGCTCCTCTCGATTCTTGGCGCCACTTTTACGGCGGCCGGCGTTGGGGAGGTCATTTCTCACCTTGTGGGAGCCGTCATTCCGGAGGGCAATCTGGTTGTCGGTATCATTGTCTACTGCGTCGGCATGGCGCTCTTTACCGCCATTATGGGCAACGCCTTTGCGGCAATTACCGTGCTGACGGTGGGTATTGGAGCTCCGTTTGTCCTCTCGCTGGGCGCCGACCCAACGGTTGTGGGAGCGCTTGCCCTGACTTGTGGATTCTGTGGAACTCTTATGACGCCCATGGCTGCCAACTTCAATATTGTTCCGGTGGCAATTCTCGAGATGGACGACGAATACGGAGTCATTAAAAAGCAGGTTATTCCTGCGGTTTTCATGCTTACCGTTCAGGTTCTTATGATGATCGTTCTTGTGGCGTTTTAAGACAGACGCAAAGACGACAAGTACATCAGGTGCGGCGAGCAGAGCATGACGTGAGTGCAACGGGCACGATACTGCCGGCTCGACGTGGGCGGCAGGTGAGGTGGGCGTGCAACGAACGCGACGTGCGGCAGCAACGATTTGCATGTTTGAAATTCGTTGCGGTGGGTACTTAGAGTATCTAACTTCGTCTTAAGGAGGTCGTTGTGTCAACGATTCTTGTAACTGGTTTTCAACCTTTTGGTGGCGAGAAAATCAACCCGGCATGGGAAGCCGTCCGAGCGCTTCCGGATACCATTGCCGGTGCTAATGTAGTGAAACTTGAGATTCCTGTGGTCTTTGGCTCAGGTGCCGACGCGGTATCCGCAGCGATTGATCATATTGATCCCGATATCGTGCTTTGTGTTGGACAGGCAGGAGGTCGCGCAAAGATTACCCCGGAGTTTGTGGGCATCAATTATCGCGACGCTCGCATTCCCGACAACGACGGCAACCAACCGCATGCCGAGAAGATCGTCGAGGATGGTCCCGATGCTTATTTTGCGACGCTTCCCGTTCGTGCCATGACAGAGGCAATGAATGAAGCAGGTATACCTGCCGCTGTGTCGTATACGGCAGGTACGTATGTCTGCAACGATGTGATGTATTCCATGTTGCACGCGCTTGCCACCAAGCACCCCAATGCTCGCGGAGCTTTCCTGCACGTTCCTTTCGCAACCGAGCAGGCAACAAAGCAGCCGGCAAATACCGCAAGTCTTCCTATTGAGGTTATGACGCGCGGTCTTGAGGTTGCCTTGGCAGCCGCCGTGGAGCACGAGGTGGATACCGCCGGCGAGTCTCTCGGAACTACCCACTAAGCTCTGCTCTCTGCTGCCTTTACGGAAAAAGCGTCTGCCACGGAAGGGAAAGACGTCTGTATGGAAGGCTTCAGGCTTTCGAGGCCGAGAATCCACCACTGAACGAGATTACGGCGGGGCAAATCCACCAGTACACGAGGTTCTTCTCGCAATTGGATCAAACTCGTGGTTTACGGGTGACTGCAGTCGATAAGAACGATTTTTACTTGTGATTTTTCGTTAATTTGAGCGTTTACGGGTGAATCGAATCACCCGTAAACAGCGCTTTTGACGGTGATTTTGAAATCTTCGTGTTTACTGGTGGTTTTAAGACAATAATCCCACTTCAAATTTTCTTGAAGTGGGATTATTTCAGTGGAGAAGACAGTGGAGAAGACCTTTGACAGTCCAGTACTCTTGTAGTCCAGCACCTAGCACCCTAGTGCCCTAACACTCTTGCAGTCCAGCGGGCGTCTGGCGCTCTGGTACTCTTGTGCCCCGACAATCTTTATAGGTTCGACAGTCTTTACAGGTTGAAGTCGCCGCCAAAGATGTCGGAGACAGGACGGTCGGTGTAGACAGCGTAAATTGCCTCGGCAATCTCGTTTGCGATGGTAATCGTCTTAATCTTGGAGCCTTCCTGGTTTGCTGCAGCGCAAGGAATTGCGTCGGTAACCACGCACTCCTCGATAGGAGCGTTGTTGAGGCGCTCGATTGCAGGACCAGAGAAGATACCGTGGGTTGCGCAGACGTAGATATCGCCAGCACCCATTTCCTTCAGCTTAACAACGGAAGCGCAGAGGGTACCTGCGGTATCAATCATGTCGTCGTTAACAATGCAGGTCTTACCCTTGATGTCGCCGATGATGCCCATAACTGCGCTCTCGTTGTGACGAGGACGGCTCTTGTGAGCAATAGCAAGGCCACAGTCAAGATAGTCAGAAAGCTTTTTAGCTGCCTTTGCACGACCCATATCAGGGGAGACAACAACGGTATTCTCCCAGTCAAATGGCTTGTTCTTAAAGTAATCGCCCAGAAGATAGAGAGCAGTCAGGTGAGAAACAGGGATGTCAAAGAAGCCCTGGATCTGGCCCTGGTGCAGGTCAAGCGTGATGACGCGGTCAACGCCAGCTTTCTCAAGCAGGTTTGCTATGAGGCGAGCAGTAATAGGCTCACGAGCAGCGGCTTTGCGGTCCTGACGAGCATATGCGTAGTGAGGGATGACTACGGTAAAACTGTTAGCAGATGCGCGCTTTGCGGCGTCAGCAACAATCAGCGTTTCCATAACCAAATCGTTGACGTTGACGCCTGCCAAAGACTGAATGAAGAAGACCTCGTCGCCGCGGACAGATTCGTCAAAGCGAGCATAGATTTCTCCGTTAGCAAACTTCTCGAGGAGAAGACCTTGTAGCTCTAGGTGAAGAATGTCTGCAACTTTACGAGCCAGTTCAGGGTTGCCTGTACCGGTGTAGAGCTTGATGTTTCTAGCAACTAATAGCGGATCACTCAGGTTCTCGAACATCTAGTCCTCTTTCTCAAGCTTGTGACGCCTCTGGGCGGCGTATCCCTCAACAATTTTCTGCTCAGAGCGCTCGAGTGCAAGCGCGTCTGCTGGTACATCCTTTGTGATGCACGAACTTGCCCCCACAAGTGCGCCATCACCAATTGAGACAGGTGCCACCATCATGGTATCGGATCCAACAAAGACGTTGTTGCCGATGCGTGTCTTGAACTTGTGGTAACCGTCGTAATTGCATGTAATTGAACCTGCGCCAATGTTGACGCCGGAGCCCATGGTAGTGTCACCAATGTAGGAGAGGTGAGGAACCTTGGAGCCCTCGCCGATAGTTGAATTTTTGATCTCAACGTGGGTGCCTGCCTTGGCGTGAGGCATAAGGTGAGTACCTGGACGCAAGTAAGCGCGAGGACCGCAGGTAGCAAAGTCGTCTACCTGTGCGTTGATAGCAACAGTCTCATCGACAACAGCGTCGTTGCCAACAAGCGTATCGGTCAGTCGAGTATTAGGACCTACCACGCAATTCTCGCCAATTGAGGTCTTGCCGTAGAGCATAGTCTGCGGGAGAACCTCGGTGTCCATACCAAGCGTGACCTCGGGGCCAATCCAGACGGAGGTTGGGTCCAGCATGGTAACGCCCTGGCTCATCCAGTGCTCGTTGATGCGCTCCTGCATGATGCGGGTGGCAACGGCAAGCTCGGAGCGGGAATTGACGCCCAGCGCCTCTTTGTAGTCGTCAACGTGGACGGCAGCAACAGGCTCGCCCTGGCTGACGTAAAGACCCACCATGTCGGTGATGTAATACTCACCTTGCACGTTGTCATTGCCGAGAAGATCGATGTTTGCGGTCAGTCTTCCACCACAGAAGCAGTACACGCCAACGTTGCATTCACGTTCTTGCTCGCGCTGCTCAGGCGTAGCGTCTTTGTGCTCAATAATGGCAGTTACCTGGCCGTTAGAAGAAATGACGCGACCATATCCGGTTGGATCTGGGGGCGTCATTGTGAGTACCGTACATGCGTTGTGGTGAGCTTTAGTTTCTGCGACAAGGTCGAGAATAGACTGTGCGCGCAACAGAGATGCGTCACCGTTGATAACAACAACGGGTCCCTTGAAGCCACCAAGAGCATCCTTTACAACCTTGACAGCGTGGCCGGTGCCAAGACGCTCGGTCTGGGCAACATACTCAAGGTTAGGGAAGCAAGAAAGTGCAGATTTAACCTCGTCAGCGTGGTTACCAACAACCACAATGACGCGGTCAGCGCCAGCAGTAATTGCGGCGTTGACACTCCACCAAACAAGAGGTTTATCTAGTAATTTGTGCACAATCTTAGGGTGGTGGGACTTCATGCGCGTTCCCTCACCTGCAGCGAGGACAATCGCAGTAAGTGGCATACGTAAGCCTCCAAAGTACTTCGTATTACTCGATACGAGTGCGTCCCTACACAAAAGTTGCGTAAAAATGGCTGGGGTAGTAGGATTCGAACCCACATTCCAGGCACCAAAAACCCGTGTCCTAACCGTTGGACGATACCCCAATGTAATCACTACGTTGGTTTTGTCCGCAACCCTATTAAGTGTATCAGCTTAGCGAGGCAAATGCTCCACAAATTGCATCAAGAACAAGAACTGCTAAAGTCTGCGCGTCTGCGGTAGTAAATGAGCCGTCAACGTTTGTTCCTTCTGGCAGCACAATCTTGATAGGGGAGCCCGTTGCATCAGCAGACTCAATGGCAGTGCGCAGTCTTGCTGGCAGCGTCTCGTTTTCTTCCATAGAAACAGAGCCAATACCCACCTGTCCGCGAGCGGGCATACTTGGGGCATAAGCTGTGGTCAGAACCAAAATGGTAGCTGCATCAGTAGGAGAGTCGGCGCGATCAATCATGGTCATGCCGCTTGCCTCGGTAGTTGCCTTAGAAAGGTTATACACGCGGGCAGCCACGTTTCTAGAGATAGGATCTTCTCCTGTAATGGCAATGCAGGTGGTTTCAAGAACGTTGGCTGCGCGAGCAAAGCCCATAGGACCCTGTGGATGGGGGCCTTTTGCCTGCTTGCCGGACCAAACGTGACGAAGACGCTCAATAGCGTCGAGAGTATCCTGGAACGCCATACCGTCAGCAAGCTCGCCAACGCTTTCCTGGAAGAGCTTGACGGCAGCCTCGGTGTGAACACCGTAATGACCATCAACTTTTCCGCACGAGAAACCCAAGATGTTGAGGCGCTCTTGCAGCTGACGCACGTCATTGCCGTGGAAGTTAGGAAGACGCAGGTAGAGGGTTCTGTCTCCTAGCTCATAGCCCTCATCGACCATGATTGCCCAGGTAGAGGCATCTACCTCTTCTCCAAGAGAAAGGTCATGGTCAAGCCTAAAGCGCGCAACCGCGCGAGCAGTTGACTTGCCAAACGTGTGGCTCTGGCGCTCATCGTCTTCGATAGTGTAGCCAAGCTTTACGAGGCGTTCCTGAATGTCTTCAACGGCAGCGCCGGTGCTACCAGGAGTAATAGGATCCATAATTACCTTTCTCGGTTCACAAAGAAGTCTGCCATAGACAAAAGTGTGTCGCGAGCGTCTTCAGTAAGTATCACGTTTTCAAGCACGTGCTTTGCCTCATCGACTAAGGCAAGAGCGTGCGCGCGGACAAATTTTATCGCATTAGCGCTTTCCATAAGCTCCACAGCGCGTTGAAGCTTCAAAGTATCGCCTGTATGCGCAGAAAGTATGGAGACAAGCTCTGTCTTTTCTGCTGCGTCAAGATGCTCAAGTGCGTAGACCACGGCGAGCGTGCGCTTACCTTCAGTGATGTCTGATCTAAAGTCTTTGCCTTGTACCTCGGCGTTTCCTACCAGGTTGAGAAGATCGTCTTGCAGCTGGAAGGCAAGGCCAACTTTGAGGCCAAAGTCTTTGAGCGCATCAAGCGTCTTCTGATCAGCACTGCCAATGAGCGCGCCCAGTACCAGGGGATATGCTGCTGAATAGTAAGCGGTCTTGGAGAGCGCCATAAAGAGGTACTGGTCAGAGGTAACATCCCAGCGCTCGTTTTGAGCCCAGCCAAGGTCAAGCGCTTGGCCCTCAAGGGTGTGCTCCTGCATGGCGAGAAGGGCGTCGATAACGCGAACTTTAAGCTGGTCAGAGAGGTGGTCGGCCACGGTAACGCGTCTGACAACATTGACCAGCGCAGAATCACCAACGTTGATGGCAAGTCCGGTGCCGAGTGTCTTGTAAAGGCAATTCTCGCCACGGCGCAGCTCTGACTTGTCAGCGATGTCGTCGTGGATAAGGGCTGCCGACTGGAAGTCCTCGATGGCGCAAGCCACAGGCAGAGCTGCTTCTGCTGAGCCGCCGACTGCTTCGGCGCCCAGGCAGCAGAGGACCGGACGCACGCGCTTACCGCCGCCCGCACTAAAGTGAGTGAGTGGCTGGTAGAGGTAGGTGTTCAGGTCCGCGCGGGTACGCTCCGAGGGCATGGCTGCTGGCGAGGGCATCGCCGTTGCTGCGAGCGTCGTGCCCGCCGGGAGCGCCGCCGCTGCTGCGAGCGTCGCGGTCGCCGCGGGGAGTCCGCACATGATCTCTGCCTCGACGGTGGGGAGCTTTTGTGTGAGGTAGTCGGTAAAGTTCACGGAAGCCCTAGCCGCGATAGCCGTCTGGGTTCATCGACTGCCACTTCCAGGAGTCGCGGCACATGTCAGCGAGGTCGTACTGAGCCTTCCAGCCAAGCATGTCGGCAGCTTTCTGGCAATCGGCGTAGTTAGTAGCAACGTCTCCAGCACGACGAGGCTCAATAACGTAAGGAATCTCTTTGCCACAAGCCTTTGAGAATGCCTTAATAACGTCAAGTACCGAGCTACCAGTGCCAGTGCCCAGGTTGAAGATTTCAACTCCCGTGCGGCCAGCCATCCATTTAAGTGCGGCAACGTGGCCAGAACCAAGGTCGCAGACGTGGATGTAGTCGCGAACGCCTGTGCCATCTGGGGTGTTGTAGTCGTCGCCAAAGACGTGAACAGCCTCGCGTTTGCCCACGGCAACCTGAGCAACGTAAGGGACCAGGTTGTTTGGAATGCCTGCAGGATCTTCTCCGATAAGGCCGGACTGGTGAGCGCCAATAGGATTGAAGTATCTGAGCAGGACAACGTTCCACTCTGGATCTGCGGTGTGAACATCGGTGAGGATCTGCTCAATCATCCATTTAGTCCAGCCATAAGGGTTGGTTGCATTTTTCTTGGGGCTTTGCTCGGTTAGAGGGAGGCTATCTGGGTCTCCATAAACAGTGGCAGAGCTCGAGAAAATAATTGACTTGCAGCCATGGTTTCTCATGACGTCAAGAAGGGTGAGGGTGTTGCCCAGGTTGTTTGTGTAGTACTCAATAGGCTTGGTAACGGACTCACCGACGGCCTTGAAGCCAGCAAAGTGGATGACAAAGTTAATAGCATGCTCATCAAAGATGCGGTTCAGCGCATCTTTGTCGTTGACGTCTGCCTCGTAAAACGAAAGGCGCTTGGCGTTTTCTTCTCCCACAATGGTTTTGATGCGATCGATAACCTTTACCGAAGCATTGGAGAGGTCGTCAACAATGACAGCCTCGTAGCCGGAATTGAGCAGCTCAACAACGGTATGGCTGCCAATAAAGCCCGCGCCGCCGGTAACAAGTACGCAGGAATTTTGTGGAATCAGAGCGTCAGACATATCAATCCTTTCGTGGACTTATATCGTCATAAGTATACGGCTTTTCTGCGAAACGTTGGGCGTTGCGAGCACACGGGTTTCTCGTCAGGTGTAGCTGCGGGTGCGCATGCGAGTGCACGGGTTTCTCGGCAGGTGTGCGCTTTTTGCCATTGCGAGCCTAACTTTCACTATGCGCGCCTGAAAAGTGCAAAGAATCTGTATTTGCGGCACAGATTCTTTGACAAAATCAGGCAAATCCACCGATTCTTTTACATTTTTAGGCAGAAGTTACAGATTCTTTGCAGAAATCAGGCACGTTCTAACTGGGGTGCTGTCTCCAAATTTTGCGAGCCTGAAACCCCCACCATGTCTGAGTAAAACAGCTCAGACTTGGCGAGAAAAACCGGCAAATAGCTCAGACTAGGCGTGTTTTTCAGGCAAATCGTTCAGACTTGGCGAGAAAATCAGGCTCCATGAGAGCGTCCATAGAACCAACCTTGAAATCAGAGTTACGTCTAGAAAAGTCTGCCTAAAAAGTGCAAAGAATCTGTATTTGAGGTACCGATTCTTTGACAAAATCAGGCAAATCCACCGATTCTTTTACTTATTTAGGCAGAAGTTACAGATTCTTTGCAGAAATCAGGCGCGCCCAGGCGCGACCGAGCATGTAGCGGATGTGCGCTTCGAGCACACTACCCGCTTGGCGAGAAACCCCGTCCACTAGCAGCGGATACGTACAAGAAACCCGGCATCCACACGAAATGGATACCGGGTAGAAATCACTTGCAACCTGTGTGCGCACGCGGCGCTGACCTGCAGCGTTGCCGTCGCTGCACTCCCACCTTACTTGAAGTACTCGACGCCGCCCTCAATGAGAGGCTGGAACTGGTCACCAGCAGTGAGCTCAGGGATGTTCTTGTAGAGGCCCGCACCGGAGCGCTCCGTGTGGCCCATCTTGCCCAGGACGCGACCATCGGGGCTGGTAATGCCCTCGATAGCCAGGACGGAGCCGTTAGGGTTAACGGAGAAGTCCATGCTTGGAGCACCTGTTGCATCAACGTACTGCGTTGCAATCTGGCCGTTGGCCTTGAGCGTCTCAAGCAACTCGTCGGAGGCAACAAAACGACCTTCTCCGTGGCTGATTGCGATGGTGTGGATGTCGCCAAGCGTGCACTTGGAGAGCCATGGCGACATCGTAGATGCAACGCTGGTACGAACAAGCTGGCTTTGGTGACGGCCGATGGTGTTGAACGTCAGTGTTGGGCAGGTGTCGTCCATGGGTCGGATATCGCCGTAAGGAACAAGGCCCAGCTTGATGAGTGCCTGGAAGCCGTTGCAGATGCCCAGCATAAGGCCATCGCGCTGCTGCAGAAGCTCGCGAACAGCCTCGGTTACCTGAGGAGCGCGGAAGAGGGCGCAGATGAACTTAGCTGATCCGTCTGGCTCGTCTCCGCCGGAGAAACCGCCTGGAATCATGACAATCTGGCTTTTCTTGATGGACTCTGCCAGCGCATTTGCGGACTCAACAATGTCCTGAGGTGTCAGGTTGTTAATGACCAGCGTGGTTGGGTCAGCGCCTGCACGCTCAAAAGCACGCGCAACGTCGTACTCGCAGTTGTTACCTGGGAATACGGGGATGATGACGCGTGGGCGAGCAGGTGCGATAAGGGCTGGACCAGCATAAGAGTGTCGTGTGGATGCGCCGTCGAAGCTGATTTTCTCTACAGCCTCGTCGGATCCTCCGCGGTACGGGAAGACCTCCTCAAGTGGGCGCTCCCATGCTTCCTGAAGCTCGGAGAGGTCGATCTTCTCGCCACACGCGCTGAAAGCGTACTCGGACGTGGTGACGCCCAGAGGAGCCACGCATACGCCGTCGACGTCGTCAACGGATACGCCGTCTGCCAGCTCAACGATGAAGGCACCGTAGGTTGGCGAGAAGAGCGCGTCGGCAGAAATCTCTGGGACCAGCTCAACGCCCAGCTTGTTGCCCAGGCAACTCTTGAAGAGAGCCTCGGCCACGCCGCCGTAACCTGGTGTGGTGATGGCAAGCGCACTCTTGGACTGGACCAGGGTGCTGACCAGCTTGTATGCGGTGAGCAGGGACTCGTTATCGGGGAGAAGGCCGCTCTCGTCGTAGGACGGGACAATGGAGATAAGCCTGTGACCTGCACCCTTGAACTCGTTGGAGACAATCTTGTCTACCTTGGTAAGGCCGGTAGCAAACGAAACCAGCGTTGGTGGAACGTCCAGGTCCTCAAAGGTGCCGGACATGGAGTCCTTGCCGCCGACAGCTGCAAGACCAAGGTTGACCTGTGCCATCAGTGCGCCAAGAAGGGCCGCTGCTGGCTTGCCCCAACGGTTTGGATTCTGACCGAGCTTCTCGAAGTACTCCTGGAAGGTGAGGTAGAGGTCCTGGTACTTAAAGCCGGTAGCAACCAGCTTGGAGACGGACTCAACAACAGAGAGGTATGCGCCGCGGAACTGGTCGGCCTCCATGAGGTAGGGGTTAAAGCCCCAGGCCATGCCCGAGACGGTGTTGGTCTGACCCATAACAGGAAGCTTTGCCACCATAGAGAGGGTTGGGGTCAGCTGGCGAGCGCCACCGAATGGCATGAGAACGGTACCTGCGCCAATGGTAGAGTCAAAGCGCTCGGAGAGACCCTTGTTAGATGCAACGTTTAGATCGCGTACCAGCGAGTGGAGTTTCTCGCCAAGAGTTGTGCCTGCCCAGGTGCGCTGGTAAGCAAGAGGCTTGGCCAGGCGCACGGTAATTGATTTAGGAGCGCCGTTTGAGGCGAGAAATGCGCGGCTGATGTTGACAATCTTCTGTCCGCGCCAGCGCATGACCAGGCGAGGATCCTCGGTGACGGTAGCCACGATGGTTGCCTCGAGGTTTTCCTCGCGGGCGTATGCGCAGAACTGCTCTACGTCTTTTGCCTCAAGAGCAACGGCCATACGCTCCTGAGACTCGGAGATTGCCAGCTCAGTACCGTCAAGGCCGTCGTACTTCTTTGGAACGGCGTCCAGGTTGACATCGAGGCCGTCGGCAAGCTCGCCGATAGCAACAGAAACGCCGCCTGCGCCAAAGTCGTTGCAGCGCTTGATGAGCTTGCAGGCATCTTCACGGCGGAAGAGGCGCTGAAGTTTGCGCTCAACAGGGGCGTTACCCTTCTGGACCTCGGCACCGTCGCGCTCAATGGAGCCAGCGTCGTGGGCTTTGGAAGAACCAGTTGCGCCGCCAATGCCGTCGCGACCAGTGCGGCCGCCGAGAAGAACGATGATGTCGCCATCTTCTGGGCGCTCACGGCGAACGTGGCTTTGAGGAGTTGCGCCTACAACGGCACCAATCTCCATGCGTTTTGCAACGTAACCTGGGTGGTAGAGCTCAGAAACCTGGCCCGTAGCAAGGCCAATCTGGTTGCCGTAGCTGGAATAACCTGCTGCTGCCGTACGCACGATGGTGCGCTGGGGAAGCTTTCCAGGAAGTGTCTGGGAAACAGGAACGGTTGGGTCTGCAGCGCCCGTGACGCGCATTGCCTGGTAGACATAGCTGCGGCCAGAAAGAGGGTCGCGGATAGCGCCACCGATGCAGGTAGCTGCGCCACCAAATGGCTCAATCTCGGTTGGATGGTTGTGAGTCTCGTTCTTGAAGAGGAAGAGCCAGTCTTCATCTGTACCGTCAACGTCTACCTTGACTTTTACGGTACAGGCGTTGATTTCTTCTGACTCATCAAGATTGGTGAGGACGCCCTTCTCGCGAAGGTACTTTGCACCAATAGTTGCCATGTCCCAAAGAGAGACGGCACGATCTTCTCGCCCAAGTTCTTTGCGCATGGAGAGGTACTTCTCAAACGCAGCCTTTACCAGGTCATCATCAATCTGCACGCCGGTAATTCCGGTATTAAAGGTGGTGTGGCGGCAGTGGTCTGACCAGTAGGTATCAATGACGCGAATCTCGGTGATGGTTGGATCGCGCTGCTCATCGGTGAAGTACTGCTGGCAGAAGGTGAGGTCAGCCAGGTCCATAGCAAGGCCGTGAGAAGCAATAAACTCCTTGAGACCGTCCTGGTCAAGGTTGTTAAAGCCCTCAAGAACCTCTACATCAGCAGGCTCTGGGATGGAAATCTTGAGAGTCTCGGGCAGCTCAAGGGAAGCCTCGCGAGCCTCAACGGGGTTGATGAGGTAGTTCTTGATGGCGGCAACGTCTGCCTCAGTGAGGTTTCCGGTTAGCACGTAAAGGCGAGCAGAGCGAACGAGTGGACGCTCTCCCTGGCTGATGAGCTGCACACACTCAGCTGCAGAGTCTGCGCGCTGGTCAAACTGGCCAGGCAAAAACTCAACAGCAAACGTATGAACAGCCGCACCTTCAGAAGAAAACTCTGGCATGGTACGGCTGGCAAGATCGGACTGTGGCTCTGAAAAAACGGTGGGGATGCAGGACTCAAAGAGTTCCTCTGAAATTCCCTCAACATCATAGCGGTTGAGCAGGTCAATGCGTTGTAACTCGGTAATACCAAGAAGGTCTTTCACTTCTTTGAGCAGGGCTTTTGCCTCGCCCTCGAAACCAGATTTTCTTTGGACGTAGACGCGCAGGACCATGGGGCCACCTTTCAATGCAAGCCTTGAACGCTTTTACTGGCTTTATTGTACGTTACTTAGGTGGACAAATTGGCGGTTGTCGAGAAAAGAAAAACGGGTTGTAACAGAGCGTTAAAAATACAAATTTTTTAGTTAAAAGTTTTTACGTCAGCACAAAGATAAGGGCAATAAAACAGACGGTTACGCCCAAGGCTATTGACTCATTAATGCCAAAGGTTGGTTGATGCCAGCGCGTGCGAGAAGCCCCTGCCACATAGTGGCGAGCGTCAAGTGCCTTAGAAAGGTTGTTGGCATGCCTGAGCGAGCTTGCTAAAAGCGCCACCACAATGGAGAAGGTTGCGCGAAGTCTTTTAGGAAGTGAGCCTGAAGCAACGTCTCCTGCGCGAGCGGTTTGAGCCTCGGAAATAGATACGGCATCGCCTGCAAGTGTTGGAATAAAGCGCAGCATAAGCGAGAAAATCATGGCAATTTCTTTACCGGGAAGACCAATTTTTGAGAGCGGTGCGCAAGCTGCTTCAAAGGCATTGCCTAGATCAGTTTGAGTTGTGGTAAGCAGAAGCAGCGCACCCATCAAAATTGCAGCTAAAATGCGCACAGGATAGAGAAAAGCGCTCCATGCTCCCACATCAGTGATGGTAAAGATTGACCAGGAAACAAGCACAGTTCCTTCTCGCGTAAGCAACAGGTTAAAGAGCGAGAGGAAGATGAGCAACCAGGCAAGTGGGATGATTGATACAAGCACTTGTTTGACGGGAATTTTTGCCAGAGCTAGTAGGCCAAGCGCACCTACTATCAACAGTGCAAGCTGTGGTGCCGTGCGGATAAAAAACGTTGTGAGCATCAAAAGAAGCGCCGCCAGGCATTTAACGTTGGGATTAAGCCTGTGGATGGGCGAGTTTGCGTGGTAGTACTGACCGACAGAAATCTTAAGCGCCATAGCGGCCTCCTTGTGTGAGGTCGTTGGACTGTGCAGCGTCGCTTGGCTGTGCGGTGCCGCTGGTTTGAGCGGCACTAGGGCTGGTCGTCACCACATCTACCAGCACATCTACCAGAGCATCTACCAGCTCAGACAGAGTTAAAGGTTCTCCCAGATTTATTCCTGTATCGTGGGACAGGCGTTGCGCCCAAGCAAGCGCATGAGGAATGCCCAGTCCAAGCTCCTGGAATTCTGCCTCTGAGAAATAAGTAAATGTTTGATGTGGTGTACCAGAGAAAACCAGGTCACCCTCATGAAGCACGATAATCTGGTCGGTTTCTGCCGCATCCTCCATCGAGTGTGTGAGCTCAATAACGGTACAGCCGTCCTCAAGAACGGCGTTGATAATTTTTCTGAGCTCAGAGCAATAGTGGGGATCAAGTCCGCTGGTAGGCTCATCGAGCACAAGTACCTTTGGATGCATGGCAATAACGCCTGCAAGTGCGCAAAGTCTCTGCTGACCACCAGAAAGCTCAAAAGGGGATGCGTCTGCCTTGTGGGAAAGTCCCACAAGTTCCAGAGCAGCATTCACAGCGCCTGTGACGTCGCAGGCAGAAAGGCCCAGGTTAGTGGGGCCAAACGCCACGTCTTCGGCAACCGTTTGTGCAAAAAGTTGTCGCTCTGGTCGCTGCATGACGTAGCCAACAATGCCGTGGAGTTTTCTGCGATTTTGCTTCTGTCGAGTGTCCAAACCAGTTACGCAAAGGATGCCGGTGTCAGGCGTATCAAGTGCGCAAATCAAGCGTGCCAGGGTAGACTTGCCGGAACCAGTTGAGCCAATCACGGCAACATGCGAGCCTTTTTGCACGTCAACCGAGATGTTTTTAAGCACGGGTTTCTGGTACGAGAACGTCACGTCGCGCACAGAAACTGCTGCTTGCTCGGACGCGCGGGCGGCTGCAGCCACGCCGCCACAACTCGCGGCCATCGCGTCGCAGCTTTCAGCCACGCCGCCCTTCTCGCCTCGCGACCCCGTGGCGAGAAGCCCCGTCAGCTCGTCAAGCACGCGCTGAGCCGAAGGGGATTTGCACACGACAACTCCGCGGTTGTTGAGCGCCTGCGCCACCTGATAGGCAAACGGCTCCTCAAGATGCAGGCATTCAACCAGCTCATGCTGTTCAAAGAGGGCTTCAGGCGTTCCTTCAAACGCAACGCGACCGTCGTCCAAGGCAATCACGTGGTCAGCGGAAACCACTTCGTCCATGAAATGCGTTACATGAACGATAGTCTTTCCAGCTGCACGGAGTTTCTCGACAAGGCCCATAACGTTATTTCTATGAACAACGTCAAGAGCTGCGGAAGGTTCGTCAAGAATCAGGATTTGCGGTTTCATGACCAGCGCGCCCGAGATGGCCACGCGCTGCTGCTGGCCGCCCGAGAGCATTTGCGGATTTTCGGACGCAAACCCGGTGAGAGTTCCAAGTTTGATCTGCTGTTCTACCAGCGGAGTTATCTGATCACTGGGTACCTGAAGGTTCTCCAGACCAAAAGCAATATCGTCTGCGACCACGCTACAGATAATCTGGTCCTCAGGATTCTGAAAGACCAGTCCAAGCTGTGAGCGAATGGTCTTGTACGCCTCAAAGTCAACCTGACCGTCATTGACAACGGTGGTTCCCAGAAAGGTAATGGTTCCCTCGTCAGGGGCGGAAAGGCCAGAGAGAATTGAAGCAACAGTGGACTTGCCCGAACCGTTTGCACCAACAATACAGGTACGTTTACCTGCGGGAATAGAGAATGAGACGTGATCTAAGGCAATCACGCCTTTTGCGTGCACAAAGGTCACGTCCGAAAGCGTTGCAGCTACAGGCAGGTCCTGAGTTTGTGCGGTGCTTTCAGACGTGTATACATCAGGGGAATTGTTGCCCAGATTATTCACCGTCTTTGATGCTCTCAAAGAGTGAGGTAGCCGAGCGCATGATAACAACAAAGATGATGCTGTTAATGGCAACCTTTACCACGTTGAAGGGGAGAAGTGCTGGGACGATCAGTCCGCTCACTGCTTCTACACTCATGCCAGTGTAGATTGGCGTAACTACAAGGTTGCCAAGAATGCAGGCAATAACACTGACTACGCTGCCCACAATGAGGGCAAGTACCAGCTGCTTGATCTTCTCGGAACGGTTATACACAATCAGCGAGACAGGCAAAACGTAGCTAAGCGTTGCCAGAATTGCCATGATAGTGCCGTAAATTCCTGACTCCGTGGTGAGGTGCAGAAGGTAGGGAAGCACCGAGACAATCGCGCCCGCGGCAGGGCCAAAAGCTACGCCTGCGAGCAGGGCAAAGACGCCCGATGGATCGTACTTCAAAAACGTCACGCCTGGAATAAGCGGGAACTGAAGCACCATGGTGCTGATTGCAGCAGCTGCACAAAGCATGGCGAGAATAGCAATTCTCTTGGTAGACCAGCCGTTAGAAGATGCGGTTGTTGCGTGGGTTGAGTGGGATGAAGCCATAAAAGTCTCCGTTTCTGACATCCGGACTGTACCGTTGGTCCTGGACTTTAACCAGGTTAACCGCCTTTGCGGGTCGCGGACTTGATGGCTCTTTGAGCTGGGCTGTTATAAACCCTGAAGCTCGGCCACCTTACCACCAGTAGGTAATTGCAACCATTTCTGAAACATATCGATAAGTACTATAGCAGAGTTAACACCTGATAACACGTAAAACAGGATGAACATTTATTTGATAGAGATGAGAGGTAAGCCCAAAATAACCCAATAGAAACCTAAAAACATTTTGCGATATTAGGCGTTTATCTTCCTCGACTCCACGTTTTTCTCGCTTGCGATAAACTATAAAAAGTAACTTACTAAGGAGCGTGTTACATGTCTGAAAGTGGCTATGACTTACAAAGCCTGGCCGGAAAGCTTTGCTCGATTGTTGGAGAAGAGAACGTCCTGGTAGACGAGCCAATGAGCGAGCACACCACTTTTAAAGTGGGTGGACCTGCGGATCTCTATGTCATCCCTGATGATCCCGATGAGGTTAAAGAGATTCTCCTTGCAGTTAAAGATGCAGAAGCTCCTTATTTTATTCTTGGATATGGCTCTGACCTGCTTGTTTCCGACGCAGGCTATCGTGGCGTCATCATTGCTATTGCCGATGGTCTCACCGGCGTAAGCATCGACGACACCGAGATGACCTGCCAGGCTGGCGTTGGCCTCAAAGAGGCGTCCGAGATGGCATGTGAGCTGGACCTTTCTGGACTCGAGTTTGCGTGTGGCATCCCAGGTTCTGTGGGCGGCGCATGCTTCATGAACGCAGGCGCTTACGACGGCTGCATCGCTGACGTGCTCAAATCCGTCCGCGTTCTTCTCGCCGACGGCACCTTTGCTACGCTGGACGTATCCGAGCTTGACCTGGGATATCGCCACAGTAGAATCGCTGATGAAGGCATGATTGTGCTTTCTGCCACGTTCAATCTTCATCGTGCAGATGGCGAGAAGATCCGTGAAAAGATGGAAGAGTTCACACGCGCTCGCGAGGAGAAGCAGCCTCTTGAGCTGCCTTCCGCTGGTTCAACCTTCAAGCGTCCTGAGGGTCACTTTGTAGGCAAGCTTGTTACCGACGCTGGTCTTAAGGGCTATCGCTTTGGCGGCGCCGGTGTTTCCGATAAGCATGCTGGTTTTGTGGTCAATTACGACAACGCTACCGCTGCTGAGGTTCATGCAGTTATTGAACACGTTCAAGCCGAGGTCAAGCGTCAGTTTGATGTCGATCTTCACCCTGAGGTAAGGTTCCTCGGAGAGTAGTGAGCCGCGGCTCACACCCATCCGCAACGGATTGCACGCGTCTGCGCGGCGCTATTGCGTCCGCGCGGTACTGTCGCAGCCGCACGGTACTATCGCGCCCGCAACGAATCCCTACGATAACTCCGCAAGAAAACGGGGAAGTCCGCCGGTGGAAATCGGCTCCTCTATGCCGGCGACAAGAGGACGCAGGTAGGTCAGGGCGGAGTCGGTAACGTTGAAACCGTCTTTGGAGATCATTTCTCGAGGTACAAGCTTTACCTTGTTAGCAACGTCGGCGACAGGGGTCGTGCGAATTTCCGTTGTATAAGGCGCATCTGAAGTTCGGTGAACGCCAACCATAACACCCGTTTTACCTTGGAGAACAGCTTCAACTCCTGCGGCACCGAGCGCTTCTGCCTCGTCCAAGTCAACCTTGCTAGCAGCGTGCGAAGCACAGCGCTGCAGTGTATTGAGTTCAATACCGCGAGACTTTACGTCCAGCTGCTCTTTGGCCAGCTGCGACAAGTATTGTGCTGTCCCGGACTGTGCTGCGAGGTGGCCAAATGTGTCAATTGAGACGGACTTTGCATCAAAAAGGAAACTACCATCCGCGTGATGGACGCCCTCGCTGACAACTACAATCACGTTGTTTTTCTCGCGAAGTCGCTGTCCAATGGCAGAAAGTAGTGCGTGTTCATCAAGCGGAATCTCGGGTAGAAGGACAAAATCTGGGGCGGTTCCGCAAATATCTTGCGCCAGTGCACCAGCCGCCGTGAGCCAGCCTGCGTCGCGACCCATGGCTTCGATAAACGTGACGTTTTTGCTGTTGTAGACGCCGCCGTCACGGGTGAGCTCGGCGGTTACGGACGCAACGAACCGCGCCGCGCTGCCAAAGCCAGGGGTGTGATCGGTGCCCTCGAGGTCGTTGTCTATGGTCTTTGGTACGCCTACAACGCGAACATGGCTTTCTATCTGGGCAAAGTATCGAGACAGCTTGTCCGTGGTGTCCATGGAATCGTTTCCGCCGATGTAAAGCACGGCGTCTACCTGGTATTTCTTGAGCTGCGCATCAATCTGCTGGTAGATAGGGGAGATGGCTGCGGATTCTGAGCTCGAGCAAGTGACAGGATTAGGCTCAAGCTCCGGTAGCTTAAAGCGGCAGCTACCCAGCCAGCTCGATGGCGTTTTCCTTAGGAGCTGGAGGTTCTTCTCGCCAGGATTTGTGCTGGCTTGGTTGGACAATCCGGGTTCAGGTGCTGTAAGTTCAAGTGCTTCCACCAGATCAACAACGCCACCCTCAAGAAAGCCCTGGATTCCGTTGCGCATTCCGAGCACTCGGAGGCCCTGGGCGTGAGCTGCGCGAACAACACCCGCGAGCGATGCATTAATCGCGGCAGTTGGTCCGCCCGACTGTCCGACCAGGATTGTGTGAATTGCATGCTCTGTTGTGGTGTTCATAGCGCCTCGGATTCTTGAAAGTTGACGTATCAAGTATAACCGCGGTAGGCAGCTGCGGTGCTGTTATATCGACTGACGAAAAATCCTCAAAAAACTGCAGATAAAGTCAGGCTTAATAGCCCAAATACATCGTGGATTAGCTTTTGTTATAGGATTTGAATTTAATCAGGTACGTTCAATTCACTATTATGCATAAGTTCTATCTGATATACATAATTATGAATGAAGATATATCAAAGATTTAATTACCCTAAATTTCAGGGTTAAGCAAGCACATCTATGTCAGATAATCTGCAAAATCAAGAATCAAAAACACATCTAATGACGATATTCTGCATGAGACAAGCGTTTTGAGCGAAATGTATACGCATTTTCAGCAGATTATCTGACATAGGTGTGTTCGGGCGTTTCGAACTAGACACGGATGTGCTTACGGAACTCATACGCCCGCTAAGGCATCGCACGCGGCGAGAAACCCGCAGGTCTCGCCGCCGTTCCCTGTCCCATGCCACGCTCGCACCTGACGCCTGACCGCTGCTCGTGCCCGCCACACCCGCCGCACGCGCACAAAAAAGCCGCACCTCAAATGAGATGCGGCTTCGTAGCTTCTAGCAGTCTAAACGGCGTTGCGGCTCGGTCGGGCCGGACGCGCGCCGTCTAGCCCACAACCTGCGGGTTTAGCGAAGGTTGTAGAAAGCGTCCATGCCCAGGTACTCAGCACCCTCAGCGAGGTCATCCTCGATGCGGAGAAGCTGGTTGTACTTAGCAACACGCTCGGTACGAGCAGGTGCACCAGTCTTGATCTGACCAGCGTTGGTTGCAACAACAAGGTCAGCAATGGTGGTGTCCTCGGTCTCGCCGGAACGGTGGGAGACAACTGCGGTGTAACCTGCGCGCTTAGCCATCTCGATAGCCTCGAGGGACTCGGTCAGGGTACCAATCTGGTTGACCTTGATGAGGATGGAGTTACCAGCGTGAACCTCAATGCCCTTCTTCAGGCGCTGAGTGTTGGTAACAAAGAGGTCGTCGCCGACGAGCTGGATCTTCTTGCCCAGACGCTGGGTAAGGACCTTCCAACCGTCCCAGTCCTCCTCTGCAAGGCCGTCCTCGATGGAGACGATTGGGAACTTCTCGACCATTTCCTCGTAGTAAGCAACCATTTCCTCGGAGGTAAGGGAGCGACCCTCGCCCTTGAGGTCATACTTGCCGGTCTCCTTGTTATAGAACTCAGAAGAAGCTGGGTCCATAGCAAAGCGGAAGTCCTTGCCAAGCTCAAAGCCAGCAGCCTGAACAGCCTCGGAAAGAAGCTCAAGTGGCTCCTCGTTGGACTTAAGGTCTGGAGCAAAGCCGCCCTCGTCACCAACACCGGTGTTGAGGCCCTGGGACTTCAGGGTGTCCTTGAGGGTGTGGTAAATCTGTGCGCACCAACGAAGAGCGGTGGTGAAGTCAGGAGCACCAACAGGCATAATCATGAACTCCTGGAAGTCAACGTTGTTGTCAGCGTGGACGCCACCGTTGAGGACGTTCATCATAGGAACAGGAAGAGTGTGAGCATTTGCGCCACCGAGGTAAGCGTAAAGTGGAAGCTCAGCAGAAGCAGCTGCAGCGTGAGCAACAGCAAGAGAAACGCCGAGAATAGCGTTTGCGCCGAGGCGACCCTTGTTTGGAGTGCCGTCAAGCTTGATCATAGCGAGGTCAAGGCCGCGCTGATCCTCTGCGTCCCAACCAATAACGAGGTCGCGGATCTCAGTGTTGACGTGCTCGACTGCCTTCAGAACGCCCTTGCCCAGGTAACGGCTCTTGTCGCCGTCGCGAAGCTCTACAGCCTCGAACTCACCAGTGGAAGCGCCGGAAGGAACGATTGCACGACCAAAGGAGCCGTCATCAAGAACAACCTCAACCTCAACGGTTGGATTGCCACGGGAATCGAGGACCTCACGTGCGTGAACATCAAAAATCTGGCTCATAGCTCACCTTTCTTTAGGTTTAACATTTTGCTGATTGCACAGACATACTTAGTATACCCATTCTGTTATGCGGTGTGTATTGTAATTACACATACTATTTGGCTGGGCAGAGATACTATTTGACCGAGCGGAGATAGTATTTGACCAGGCAGACGCACTGTCCACCTGGTCAAATAGAAAATACCTGTAGAATTATGCAGAATTCTACGGAATTGTTAGGTAAATATATAAATTATTTCTGAGGATACACAACAACCAGCAGCATCTTGAACTCTTCTGGAGCCTGAAGTGCATGTGGGTGACCAAGTGGCATCACAATAGACTGACCTGCCTCAAGGGTGTAGACGTCGTCATCGATGGTGATGTTTGCGCGACCCTCAAGAATGGTAACAAATGCATCGCCGCCTGCGCGATGGCTTGCAATCTCTTCACCTGCTCCAAAACCAAAAAGGGTGACGCTGACGGCATCGTTTTGCGCAAGGGTCTTGCTGATGACCTGGCCAGAAAGGCATGCAACCTGGTCTTTAAGGGTCACTACAGTCTTTGCGTCGATGTTCTTCATGACACCAGGAATCAATTCTTCGGACATACTAACCTCCAACGGTAAATGTTATCGATGACTAGCATTTACCCGAACTAGCCGTCTTCAATCAGTAAATTTCAAAAAAATAGCAGGTAGAAATTGCTTTTTTTAAAGCAATTTGCTGAGCAGCGGAGTCATCTTTCCCTGAGAGACCACCATCACATGATGCATCGCACGTGACAGCGCGGTGTAGAGCCTACGGCGAGAAATTCCGTCTGCTTTATACACTTCCTCTTGCGCATCGGCAACAATGACCTGATCAAACTCAAGGCCCTTTGCCAGCGCAAGGTCGAGAAGAACAACGCCCTTCGCGGGGAGGGAATCGTGGCTGGTGAGTACCTTGACGCCGGTGCGCGGCTTGGCCTGCGCCGCACCGTTGCCCGCAACGCCATCGGTCGCGCCATCCGCGGCGCCGTTTCCGCCTTCTGCAAAAACCCCTTCCAGCTGTTTGGCCAGCCAGCGAACACGAGACTTCTCGGTACACACAATGGCGGTCAGCCCGTCAAACTCTTGTGCCTGCTCAATAAGGGACTTCATAGTCTGCAGGTACTCGGCGCGCTCAGCATCTTTGTCGTCGGCCACTACCTCAAAGAACTCAGGTTTTTTGCCGCCGCGCTGGACAGAGTTTGTCTGGCCACGCTCTTCTTCGCTCAAAAGCGAGGTAAACAGTGCAGTAATCTCGGGAGAGGAGCGGTAGCTGGTCAGAAGCTTGCAGGTAGAAACAGCGCCCTCGCCGTGTGTTGCGCTAAAGATCTTCTCAATCTGTTCAAACGTCGCGGTGTCTTCCCAAATTGCCTGGTTAGAGTCGCCCAAAAGCAAAAAGTGCGCGCGCGAGAAGTACTTTCCTAGCACCATAAGCTGCGTTTCGGTGTAGTCTTGAACCTCGTCAATCATGACAAACTTGACGTTTTTCTCGCCAGCACCTGTGATAAGAAGTCGCAGGTAAACGCATTCGGCACCGCTCAGCGCGGAGGCGTTGAGCATGCGCATGCCAATGCGGTCGATGCGTAGCCAGGAAGCGGACTCGATGACCTCGTGCGCAGAGGCAAAACGCCAGTTGAGAAACTCGCGGGTGCGCGCCAGAACTTCTTCCTCGTCGGAAGGGCTGATGGTGCGGCCAAAGACCTCAAGCTGCTGCTCAACGTCAAGGGAGAGCATCTCTTCTTGGATTTCGTCGTTGTGAGCCATCTGGCCAAGTCTGCGCTCCAAGCGGGTGTGGAGCTCGTCTTTGGCAAGTGCAATGAGGCGCGGACCCACAGGGAATTGCGAGAACTTTGCTACAGAACTTGCCACTTGAGCTGGCTTGATAAGGGTGGTTCCTTCAACAGAAATGGCCTTGAAGTCGTCCTCGTAGAGCTCAAGCGAGGCAAGTTGTTCCTCAAGCTTCTTCAGAGAATCGGGGTTGTTGTGGGCGCCCGATGCGTGGTCGGCCAGACCCAACGCCTTGAGGAAAGAATCCCAGGTAAACACTTGCGGATTGTGCTCGCCCATGCTGGGCAAAACGGTGTTGATGTAGCGACCAAACATCTCGTTAGGAGTGAACAGGTACACCTGATCTGCGGTAAGTGTGGTGCGCTGCTGGTAGAGAAGGTACGCGATACGCTGCAGCAAAACGGACGTTTTACCCGACCCCGCAATGCCGTTGACCAATAGAACGGGCACATCCTCGTGCCTGACAACAACGTTTTGTTCGCGCTGGATAGTTGCGGTGATGGCCTGCAGCTTCTCGGTGTGCTGACGCTTTAGTGCGGCAAGCAGCAGAGAGTCTTCGATGGCAACCGTTGTGTCAAAGTAGAGGTTTAGCTTGTCGCGCGTGATGTCAAACTGTCGGCGAAGCTCCAGCTCAACCGTTCTTTTCTTGCCGTCTACCTGGTACGACGTAGTACCCATCTCTTGGTTGTAATACGTCTCGGCAACGGGGCTGCGCCAATCAACAATAAGCGGTGTACGGTCTTTGTCCGTAATGCCCGCCGCACCAATGTATACATCGCGAGAAGGGCGTCCGGGTCGCATTTTGAGCGTGACCTTAGCAAAGTAAGGCTGCCTCAAAAGGATTTCAACGCGACCGAGTTTCTCGACAGTAAAATCGTGGTACTGGTTGTACGTATCAATAACGCTGTTGAGCGTCTCAATGGCCGCAAGGGTCTCGATGGTTTCGTCCGCTCCGCCAAAGTCCGGGCGGATTTCTTCACTCATCTGACGAAGGTCTCTAGCTGCATCTTTTTGCGTGGTGTTGAGCGTTGTGTCCAAATCCTCACGAATCTCAACAAGCTTTTGATAAACGTGGGAGAGGTGCTCTTGCTCTTGCTGGTGGATTGGATCCATGATGCTCCTAGATAGTTGCGTCTTCGATGCGGCGGCGCAACTCGTCAATGCCCAGGCCGGTCTCGGATGAGGTAATAATTGCCTGTTCAGGGGTGATGTGGAATGCCTTGCGCAGGGCGGCCGCGGCTTGATTTTGCTTGCCGCGCGCAATCTTGTCTGCCTTGGTAAACGCAACTACAAAGGGTAACTCAGCCTCTTGGAGAAAGTTGATCATCTGTAGGTCAAGCTTTTGAGCCTCGTGTCTGATATCAACAAGACTAATGACCAGGTTAAAGCTGCGTTCTTGCTCAAAGTAGCCGCCAATGAGGTCTGCCCAGCGCTGTTTTTCTTGGCGAGAAACTCGTGCAAATCCGTATCCAGGCAAGTCTACAAATTTGACGCCATCAACGTCAAAGAAATTGATATTTGCGGTTTTACCTGGGACGCTTGAAACTCGTGCGAGTTGTTTTCTACCAATTAGTTTATTTAAGAGGGAAGACTTACCCACGTTTGAGCGGCCCACAAAAGCCACCTCCGGGGTCTCTGGAGAAGGAAGTTGTGAAATTGCCCCGTATGATGCCTCATATCGTGCGGTTTCATACTTAAGACCCATGATGCCTCCCATTGCGCTTCAAAAACGTAAGGTATTATTTTAGCGCAAACTGGGAGGTATAAACCTTACACCCACGTAACTGCCTGGCAGCAGCGCTTGAGCGCGTCGATGTAGAGTTCACCAAAGGGCGAGAGGCTCTTCTCGTCGTGGGTAACGTAGCCAACTTCCATGTAATCATCAACAGCTAGAGGAATTGCAACAATGTTTGGGCCGTTGAGCTCCTCGTTAATAAGGCCAGTGCTGATGGTGTAGCCGTTCAGGCCAATAATCAGGTTGAAGATAGTGGCGCGGTCTCGGACCATGATGTCCTTATCGCGATCAAGCGTTGCCAGAAGCTCCTCGGAGAAATAGAACGCGTTGTGTTCACCCTGCTCGTAAGAAAGGCGAGGGTAGGGGGCAAGATCGTTGAGTGTTACCGAGGAACGCTTTGCCAGCGGGTTATCTTTTCCCACAAAAACGCTTGGTTTGCACTTAAACAATGGCGAGAAAACCAGGCCCTGGTCCTGCAGCGTTTTTCTAATAACGCGCTCGTTGAATGAGTTGAGGTAAAGGACGCCTACTTCACTTCTTAGCTTTGAGACATCTTCAATAATCTCGTACGTTTGCGTCTCTCTGATACGGAAATCGTACTTTGAGCCGCCGTGCTCTTTAATCAGGTTGACAAAGGCTTCAACTGCAAAGGAATAGTGCTGGCAAGAAACACAAAAGCGCTGCTTAGAAGGGGCGGTGCCCAGATAGCGCTCTTCAATAAGGTCGGTCTGCATGACAACTTGCCTGGCGTAACTCAAAAACTCCTCGCCATCAGCTGTAGGCTCAACACCCTTGCTGGTCCTGTTAAAAAGGGAGATTCCCAGCTCGGCTTCAAGCTCTTTGACTGCGCTACTCAGGGTAGGCTGCGAGATAAAGAGCTGTTTAGCTGCGGCGTTAATAGTGCCTGCCTTAGCAATAGCAAGAACGTATTTCAGTTGAGTCAGAGTCATAAGTCAGGTTTCTACGCAGAGGTTTTTCTCGCCTTATTTAACGCCATACTGCTGGTAGTAGGCATCAATGGCGGCCTTTAAGGTGTCGTCGATAATAACTTTGCCGTCAACCTCTTTGTTGTAGAGGGCCTCGGTAACCTCATCCATGGAGACAATGGCTGCAGTTGGCATACCCCAGCGCTCGGAGACTTCCTGAAGTGCGGCAACCTTTCCGCCCTTGCCAACCTCCATGCGGTTGAGCGAGACAATAAGGCCAACTACCTCGATGTTTGCAATAGAGGTAATCAGAGGATAGGTCTCTTCAATAGACTTACCAGAAGTGGTGACGTCTTCAACCATAACTACTCTCTGGCCGTCTTTAAGCTCTGCTCCTAAAAGCATGCCAGCATCAGCGCCGTGATCTTTTGCTTCTTTTCTGTTGGAGCAGTACTGAACCTGCTTGCCATAGAGCTCATTGATGCCCATTGCGGTGATAACCGAAAGGGGAATGCCCTTGTAAGCAGGACCAAAGACTACGTCAAAATCCAGACCAAAGTTGTCGTGAATGGCGCGAGCATAATAAAGTCCCAGCTTGTGGAGCTGCTCGCCAGTGACATAAGCGCCGGCGTTCATAAAGAAAGGAGATTTGCGACCACTCTTGAGCGTAAAATCGCCAAATTTAAGTACGTTGCTCTGGACCATAAACTCAATAAACTCGCGCTTGTAGTCTTCCATGGTTTCTCCTTTAGCAGGCCTTTTAACGTGGCGGCATTTTGTAGGTAAGTTCTACTGCACTAGTTTAGCCGAATTGCGGATAGGTGTTTTATGGCGCGGTGTTTTATGGCGTGCCGGCTTGGCTATGTGAGATTAGCGTAATTACCGCCAGATATATAAAAGTGAACGTTTGCCATGTGGTTATGCGGTATTCTAAATAGATATTTGTTCGTCTCGCAGGATAGTCCTGCAGAGCGCAGGAAAAGCCTGCAGAGTGAGTTACAAGGAGGATATGCCCGTGGAGCGCATCACGATTTCTGCATTGTACGCAGATGCAGAGCAACTTGGTGGCCAAAAAGTTACGGTGGCCGGCTGGGTACGTTCAGTAAGGGATATGAAGAATTTTGGCTTCGTCACACTTAATGACGGTAGCTGCTTCAAAGACCTACAGGTTGTTATGAATCGTGAGAACCTTGGCAATTACGAGGAGGTTGCTTCTTGTGGTGTTGGCGCTGCTCTGATTATCGAGGGTGTCCTTGAGCTTACCCCTGATCGCCCACAGCCTATTGAGCTACAGGCTCAGAGCATTGTGATCGAAGGACCATCCAGCCCAGATTATCCAATGCAGAAGAAGCGTCAGTCTCTCGAGTACCTTCGTACGCAGCAGCATCTTCGTCCTCGTACCAACATGTTCCGTGCAGTTTTCCGCATCCGTTCTGTGGCTGCCTTTGCCATCCACCAGTTCTTCCAGGATCGTGGCTTTGTCTATGTGAACACTCCAATCATCACTGCATCCGATGCTGAGGGCGCAGGCGAGATGTTCCGCGTTACCACGCTTGATTTGAACAATGTTCCACGTACCGAGAAGGGCGATGTTGACTACTCAAAGGACTTCTTTGGTCAGTCTTCTCACCTTACCGTTTCTGGACAGCTTCAGGCAGAGAACTTTGCAATGGCCTTTGGTGACGTGTATACCTTTGGTCCAACGTTCCGCGCAGAGAACTCCAACACACGCCGCCACGCTGCAGAGTTCTGGATGATTGAGCCAGAGATGGCTTTCTGTGATCTTGCACAGGACATGGATGTTGCAGAAGAGATGCTCCGCTACGTTATTGCGTATGTTCTTGAGCACTGCCCAGATGAGCTTGAGATGCTTAACAAGTTTGTGGATAAGGGTCTGCTTGAGCGCCTGAACCACGTTGCAACTTCCCAGTTCTCTCGTGTTTCTTACACCGAGGCAATTGAGATTCTGCAGGAGGCAGTAAAGGCTGGTCAGAAGTTTGAGTATCCTGTTGAGTGGGGCATTGACCTTCAGACAGAACACGAGCGCTACCTCACCGAGCAGCACTTTGGAAAGCCAATCTTTGTCACTGATTATCCCGCAGAAATCAAGGCCTTCTACATGCGCCTTAACGATGACGGCAAGACTGTTGCCGCAGCTGACTGCCTTGTCCCAGGCATCGGCGAGATTATTGGTGGCTCACAGCGAGAAGATCGTCTTGAGCTTCTGGAGAAGCGCATTGTTGAACTTGGCATGAACCCCGACGATTACAAGTATTACTTGGATCTCCGTCGTTACGGCTCTTGTACCCATGCTGGCTTTGGTCTTGGCTTTGAGCGCCTTGTTATGTACCTCACCGGTGTGGACAACATCCGCGACGTTATTCCTCACCCTCGTACCGTTGGTAACGCTGACTTCTAAGATTGCCGGTCACAGGCGGTGTAGGGGAGCGCAATTGGTGCGCTAATCTAACCGCCACAGTTGCCAAGTCTTTCAAGTTGGATTATTGCGTGCAGATTATGCATAGCCGTTATGCAATAACTGCATAGCAGAGATGCGAGATAAAAAGTTTTTCTCGCCATATACCGATATATTTGCCCGTTGGCAGTAAAAATAGGACGTTCGTGCAAAATTGCGCGGGCGTCCTATTACGCTATAAGAAGCAGTTTTCTGCAGATGACCAGCGGAGGTAAACATGGTAAAGACTTTGGTTCTTGTTAGACATGGTGTATCTGAACGTGGCTCTGAAGACATGAGTCGAGAGCTCACACGTGCTGGCCAGAGGGCTTTATCTGCCAATTATCCTCATATTTTTGGTCTGTTGGGAGCAGAGGGTGAAGAGGCTGAGATTTGGACAAGTCCTGCTCTTCGCGCGCTTGAGACTGCAGAGATTGTGGCAGAGGCTCTGGATGCAGAAGGTCTGGAAATTCATGACTCCCTTTACGATCAAGATCTTCCTGCACTTCAGGCAGAGCTTGAGCACGCTGATGCAGAAACGCTTATTCTTGTTGGTCACGCCCCATTTTTGGGTTATGTTGCAGAGACTCTTTTGGGATTTGAACTTCCGCTGACAAAGGGCGCCGTGTGCGCTATTGACATACGTGGTTCACTTGGTCATCAACACGAGTGCGTCTGGAAGCAGCTTGGAGACGTTCGAGAGCCTCACGGTAAGCTTCTTTGGCTGGTCAGTGGTCCTTCTACTCAGCCTTGGGAGACGCTTGATGCCCTGGATGAGGCATGTGCTCATGCAGCAACCAATCTGGAAGATGCATACACAGAGTTCCGTGCTCATCCAGAAGACCCTGCAGTTATCGCAGCATTTAGGTTTGCTCTTAGAGGAACTCAGCTGCTTACCAAGTTCTTCTCGCCACTTCTTAACGAGGAGGCAGTTGAGATTGCTGAGCCTGTTTATAGGCTGATGCTTGGTGCAACTACGCGTCTTCGTGAGATTGATGGCTTCTCTGATACCGTTGCAGATTTGATGGAGTCTGGAGAGCTTTCTCAGGGCTCCAAGCTGGTCAGCGCTGTAGAAGCAGCTCGCGAGTCTGAGCGCGATCGCATTTGCGAGGGTCTGCGCAAGAAGGCTGTCCGTCGCAGTCTGCGCTGCGCGCTGGATGAGCTCTTTGAGCCTGCATGGTCAGACGCGGTACTAAAAGGTGGCCTTTCGTTTGAAGACATTAGCAGCCGCTTTGATTACATGCTGGAGACTATTGATGCGCGCCTCTTTGGCTTGGATATGACTAGCTTCTCTGAGGTACACCATGCAAGGCGAGAAGTTCGTGAAGTTGAGCACATTCTTTTCCACCTCAGTGATATGCTGGGCGAGAAACGCGCAAATTACACCCAGATTATGCAAGACATTGACTCTGAGCTCAGCACTATTTGCACAGCTCAGCGTAATATTTCTCTGGTCAAAGAGTGGAAAGACTCTATGGACTTCAGAGATGTTACCTCAGACCTCGCAATTGTTTCAGAACATGAA
This sequence comes from uncultured Atopobium sp., assembly GCA_937921235.1. Lineage (GTDB taxonomy): Bacteria > Actinomycetota > Coriobacteriia > Coriobacteriales > Atopobiaceae > Lancefieldella. Next base: position 37,003 of record CALFOQ010000054.1, read on the forward strand.
AAAGTTTTGATTGAGCGTGTGATTGAGGGTAGAGAGACTAGTATCCTAAGGTAATCACATAGTCCACGTTTGGAGCGCAGAAACGTTTGCGCGGCGTGGATGATGATTATGAGGGAGGATGCTATGTCTGAGAGCATCGAGACTCGCTGTGTACAGGGCGGTTATCAGCCTGGTTGCGGTGAGCCTAGGCAAGTGCCTATCATTCAATCAACCACGTTCAAATATGACGAGTCGATGCAGCTTGGAGAGTTGTTCGACCTCAAAGCTGCGGGTTATTTCTATTCTCGTCTTCAAAATCCAACGCTTGACAATGTAGCTTCAAAGATTTGTGCTCTTGAGGGCGGTACGGCTGCAATGCTGACGTCTTCTGGTCAAGCCGCAAACTTCTTTGCCGTCTTTAATATTGCTGAGGCTGGAGATCATTTTATCTCCCTGTCTACCATTTATGGCGGCACCTTTAACCTGTTTGCTATCACCCTTAAGAAGATGGGTATTGAGTGTACGTTTATCTCGCCAGATGCAACTGACGAGGAGATTAACGCAGCATTCAGACCAAATACAAAGTGCGTCTTTGGCGAGACTGTTGCAAACCCTGCACTGGTTGTTCTTGATATTGAGCGTTGGGCAAAAGCCGCTCATGACCACGATGTGCCACTGATTGTTGACAATACGTTTGCCACACCTGTGAACTGCCGTCCTCTTGAGTGGGGAGCAGATATTGTGACCCATTCCACAACTAAGTATATGGACGGTCATGGCTCTGCTGTTGGCGGCGCTATTGTTGACGGTGGCAACTTTGATTGGGCTGCTCATGCAGATAAGTTCCCAGGTCTAACTCAGCCTGATCCTTCGTATCACAACCTTGTCTACGCAGATACCTTTGGTAATGGTGGTGCCTTTATTACTAAGGCAACCGTTCAGCTTATGCGTGATTTTGGTTCCATTCAGTCACCACAGAACGCTTTCTATCTTAACCTTGGCCTTGAGTCCCTGCACGTTCGTATGGCTCAGCATTGTAAGAATGGCCAGGCAGTTGCCGAGGCGCTTGCAAACAATCCTAAGGTTGCACACGTAAGCTACCCTGGTCTTCCAGGCGATAAGTACTACGAGTTGGCTCAGAAGTACCTGCCAAACGGTTCTTGCGGTGTTATCACCGTTGACGTTGCGGGTGGTCGCGAGGCTGCCGAGAAGTTCCTGGGTAACCTCAAGGTCTTCTCCATTGCAACACACGTTGCAGATGCTCGTTCTTGCTGCTTGCATCCAGCTTCGTCAACGCATCGTCAGCTTACCGATGAGGAGCTTGTAGCAGCAGGTATTACCCCAGGTACTGTGCGCTTGAGCTGCGGTATTGAGGGCACCGAAGACCTTATCAACGACGTCGAGCAGGCACTTGCTGCGCTGTAGGTAGACGCTCAATAACCGCTTATGTTTATGGCGAGAAGATCCTGGAATCAGAAGATCTTCTCGCCATGTTTTTGTGAGGAGTACGTTGTTGCGCGGAGCTGTGAGAGCGCGGGCTATTGAGCTCGAGAGATAGATTCTGGGTCCACATGCTCTTCTGGGCTGGAGAGCTCGGGAGCGGAAAGCTCTGCCTCGGTGAGCTGGGAGTCTTCTTCTTGAGTGCCATCGGATACAGCATCAGCGCCATCAACACCGTCTGAATTCACACCTTTGAAGTGCTTGCGATAGATGTGGATGAGGCAGCCAACAGAGAGCAGTGCTGAGAGTATATTGGACACAACTGACACGTACCAAAGTGCGTCCAGACCAAATGGCCTCAGTATCAGCAGTGAGCTGATAGGGAAGATAAGTGCCATAAAGATGCTCAAGAGATTGGAAATCTTTGTCTGCTTCAGGGCAATGGCAAGACTTTCTGTGCACATGGTAATCCAGCTAAAAATGAAGATAAAAGCATGAATGCGCATGGCTGGGATAGCCATGTTGAGCAGCTCTTGCGTTCCTTCAGGCAGGTAGAGTTTGACCAAGAACTCCGAGAAGAAGAACGAGACGCAGAAGGCAAAGATGCCAATAATGATGCCTGTGGAGAAGATGTATTTCTCGATAGCAAGCACTCGATCTTTTTTCTTTGCGCCCCAGTTGTAGCCAATGGCTGGCTGCATGGCATCGGCCTGTCCATAAATGAGCGGCTGAATGAGTCCACCAGAATAGAGAAGCACGCCGTAAGAAGCAATGGCAATATCTCCGCCGAGGCTCAGTAGGGCAGCGTTCATTAGTAGCGAATAAATCCTGCTCGAGATGTTCTGCATAAAGATAGGGAAGCCGTTTACAAAGATTTCTTTGATCTGCGTCCAATTAAAGTGTGGCTTTACAAACTTAAGGATTTGCTTGTTGCCAATAAAGGGCCAGATGCCATAAAGGGACGAGAAAGTGATTGAGATGCAGTAACCCAGTGCTGCGTACTCAACGGATAATCCCAAAACACCTAAAAAGTAGTATTCAAGCACGGTTCCCAGAATTGCGGAAATAAAAGCAATGCTGGTAGAGCGCCTAATTTTGCCACAAATCTTAAGGAAGTTATCAACAGCGTATGAGATGCACATAACCGGCAAGAACAGTGTCCATACGCGCAGGTAGATAGTTCCTTGTTCGGCAACCTTTCCTTGAGCACCCATCAGTGCTAAAACGTTTGGTGCACAAAAGAAGAAGAAAATGCCGCTGATAACACCAGTGGTAACAAGCATGATAAAAGCAATGGTAAAAATATTGTTTGCTGTCTGGTGGTTCTTCTTGCCGTGCTCAACGGCAATAACCGCAGAGGCTCCAACGCCAATAAGGTCAGCAACTGCAAAGCAAAGAATAACTAGTGGAATGGCAATGGTAACCGCGCCAAAGGACTCCTGACCCAGATAGCGTCCAACAAGGATTCCATCTGCAGTGTCGTAGAGCATCGACGCAAGCATAGCAATAGCACCTGGAAGGGCTGCTCGTAAAAATAATTTAAATGGTGGTGTTTCCGCAAAAAGCTTATTCGATTCCATACTTCTCCTCGATTAGTGGTGGAACATGTCAGACAGACTCGTGGTGTGGACATGTGACACGCTCACGAGAAGATTAAAAAAGCATCGAACAAGCCTCCTTACATACTTGCAGGTACACGGACAGTTGCAAATACTAACACAGCAAAGTAGCTAATGCTATGATTTATTTGAACATTTAGGACAAGTGTGAGGATTTTTGTGTCAGTGGAACAGAAAAAAGAAATCGGTGCCGAGATTGCCAAGCTGGCTGAAAATTCAAAGGTAGGAGAGTTCTCTAAAAAGATCACTGAGGTATCCTCTGAGCTGGCAGAAAACGTTTCTGAAGTAGCAGAACGTGCCGAGAAAATCCTTGTAGTTGGTGAAGATGAGCCATTGGAGCGTCCTGCGTCTGACCGAGTCAAAGCTACTATTCCTAGAACCCCTGCTCAACATATTTTACGTATCGTTTCAATTGTATTGATTATCTTGGGCGCGGCAGATGTTTTAACTACAACTGGATCTCTTGTTTCAACTTTTATGGGCTTACAGCCTGCAGTTCCTTTGGAGAGGCTTGAGTTTAGTGGCGTGTATTTTACGTTTAGCAATAACGTACTTCTGGGTTATGTATTTGTACTTCTTATTGGTATGTTGCAAGTTATTACCTCAATATTTGGATTACGTGCCGCCAAAGACTCATCAAAAGTTGAACCATACAGATTTCTTTGCTATCTGATTGGCTTGATTATTCTGGTAGGAATTTTATGGGCCTGGGGTAGAGGAGAGTTGATTATTCTTGATCCCTTTGTTCAACTTAATACTATAGTTTACGTGGTAATTTGTTCAAATCTTGCGGATAAAGTAAAGAAGGAGCATGACCAGGGTATCGTGGGAACTACATATTGGCGCTCTCGTCATCAGCGAGTTCTTCATTTCTTTTCGCTGGTCTCTATTGCATTGAGCGGAATTGCACTTTTTCTAGTTCTGATTCTGCTTGGACTGCATGATTTTTCTAGAGTTGTAAATCAACCAGTTTTAGATACGGTTAATCAATTCCTTGAACAACAGGGAATCCTTACCATTTTCTTAGTAACAGTTGGTGCAGTATTTTCTCTTATTGCAGGTCTTTTAGCTCTAAAGGGTTCAAATGATGCCCGATTTATTAGACCGTATATTCTTGCTGTTACCGTTATCGTTCTGTTTGACATAGTAAGAATTGTCTTTACAGCATTAACACAGGGCATCCCTGCCGTAAACAGCCAAGATATCTTTGAGTTGGTTTATAACGCCACGGGATGGTACTTGGCTATTCGTATTGAAGCAGGACTTCCTAATAGCTATGGTCTACGCTTGTGGAAGAAGATTTGTTCCAATGCGTAGCATGTAAAAAGCAATTGCTTGCAAAAAGCCTCTGTATCTGAACTGCCTCCCATTTCTTAGACACAAAAAATAGGAGGCAGTTCAAAACACACCTAAGTCGGATAATCTGTTAAAAAGACGTATACATGACGCAGAAAATACCTCAATCATGCAGATTATCGTCATTAGATGTGTAAAATGCCCTCATCTGAGCAGATTATCCGACTTAGGTGTGTTCCGTAGATACAGAATTTATCGATAGTTAAATTTCTTATATAAGTCTATTCATTTTCCAGCATATTAGATTAAGTTTATGCATAGAGATGCATATCGGGTAGTGCGGCCGCCTAGCTGCCTGGCTATCTTGATTGGGAACATGTCGATTCTTCAGCGAGACCTACCAAAGCTGCGCTATTTTGTGGGCCAGGCCTAAAAGTCGACGCTAACACGCTGCAGAATCAAATCCCCCGCATATGAACTGCCTCCCATTTCTTATGTCCAAGAAATGGGAGGCAGTCAAATCAAATGGAATACAGAGGCTTTATTCTTACATTTCTGTGCTTGTAGTTTTACAGGTCAAGCTGCATCAGGCGAGCAATGCTGACAATGTAGATCTTAAGAGCACGCTTGAGCCACTCCTCAGAGATTCCCTCGTCAGGGCCGTGCTCCATGCCAACCCACTCAGGCAGGTCTTTTGCAGCTTTGCTGTCATAAGGACCAAAGGCAACGGCACGCTTAAAGTGACGTGCATAGGTGCCGCCACCGATAACAAACGCCTGCTCTTTGCTTCCTGTGTACTCATGGAACGTATCAAGAAGGGTAGTAATCTCAGGAGAGCTTGGGTCAATGTAGAAAGGAACTGCATCGGAAAGAACCTCAAAGGTGCAACCATGCTCGGCGCCCAACTCAGTCATACGAGCAGTAATTGCCTCGCCGGTGGTAGAGGTTGGATAGCGGGAGTCAATAGTCTGTACGTACACATCACCCTTGGTACGGATGGTACCAGAGATGCAGGTCAGAGGACCAAACTTGTCGTCAGCGCTCTGGATGCCCGTACCAGTACCGTCAGTAGTTGAGCAAAGCTGCTGCGAGAAGGTCAAGAAGTCACGCTCTGCCTCTCCACAGAGGTTGTTATCAAGCAGGTAGGTTACAAGCAGGCCAATTGCGTTGACAGTTCCTTCAGGCATGGAAGCGTGTCCGCCCTTACCTGTTGCGTTAATGCGAGCAAGCTTGGTGCCATCATCTTCAACGCCTGCGTCCTCAACCTTAATGGAATCAGTGTCAGCCAAGGTAGATGCGTCAGCGCGAATAAGTGCGCTTGCAAGACCTGGGATAGCGTTAGGTACGGTACCACCGTCAAGCTCAACGATCTTCTCGCTGTGTGTGCCAGCAATCTTTGGAGAAGTGAACTGAGCGTGGTACACGCCCTTCTCGCCGCAAATAAGAGGGAACTCAGCGTCTGGAGTAAAGCAGAATGCTGGCTCTGGATACTTGGAGAGATAGTAAGGGACGTCGCCCATGCCGGTCTCTTCGTTGTTACCAACAATGGCGCGCAAGGTGTAAGGAAGCTTCTTGCCAGTCTTTTTTACCTGCTCAACAAAGTAGTGTGCTGCCCAGAGTGAGAGTGCCAGAGGACCCTTGTCGTCCAGAACGCCGCGCCCCAGAATAAAGCCCTCACGGCGGGTAACGTCAAGCGGGTCTACCGTCCATCCCTTACCAAGAGGAACAATGTCGGAGTGAGCGATGGTAGCAAGGTACTTTTCGGACTCACCAGGAAGATCACCAAAGCCCAGGTAGCCGTCTACGTCTGTGGTCTTAAGACCTAGGCGCTCTGCAATCTCAAGACCGCGACGAAGCGCCTCGTAAGACTTTGGGCCCCAAGGTTTACCGGGCTCTGCAAGAGACAGATCCTCAACGGACTCTACCTGCACAAGGTAGCGGATATCCTCAATAATCTCTTCCCAATGCTCGTTAACAAACGCCTCAGCGCTTGCTTTGAGTTCTGCATCAGTCATGAAAAACTCCTTTAATTCAAACGTTTGACCCTGAAACATATGGAGAGCAGTGGTTTTAGCGGCATCTCGCGTATGAAATAGACAAGGTCGGGAACAAGGTACTAGTTACACTATACTTAATACCCCTTATCAAAGGAGTTAACTATGACGAAAAAGATTTTTATTGGAAACGCAGCATTTCTTGGCGTTTTAACAGTTTTGGGAATTGTACTGATGGTTCTTAGGCAAACGCTGCCTCAAGACCCTTCTACACCGCTGTTCTATTCCTATTTTGTTGCGCCAATCATGCTGTATTTTGGCATTGCTGGCCTGGTAGGTCTGCTTATTGCGCGCAATACGGGTTTCTCGTTGACTAAGACAGTGGCAATTGTACTTCGCACGCTTGCAGCAATCCTCTTTGTACTGCCATTCTTTTTCTTCCTGATTGTGGTGCTCCCTTGGACTCTTCTCCGAGGACTTTTTGCCCTCTTGATGGTTGTCATGCTCTACGCGCCATGGTTCTGGGTGCTCTTTGGCCTGCTCTACGGCTTAAGCTGGGCTCAGCAGAAGGTTATTGAGGACGTCACTACTGATCCATTTGCAGAGGACGCAGTAGCTCAGACAGCTGCTGGCGAGAAGATCGGTGTAGCTGACACCGATGCAGCTGACGGAGATGCAATCAACTAACGGTACAGTTCCACGCTCCATACAGCCCAACAAGAAAGAAGTAACTTGTGCTTGAGCTCAAAGGTATTTCAAAGCGTTACAACACCGGTGGATTTGAACAAACCGCAATGGACCATATTTCCGTTGCGTTTAGAGATAACGAGTTTGTAGCAATCCTTGGTCCTTCGGGCTCGGGTAAGACTACTATGCTCAATGTTATTGGTGGTCTTGATCGCTTTGATTCTGGAGACTTGCTGGTAGATGGTATTTCTACCAAGAAGTTCAAAGAACGAGACTGGGATACCTATAGAAACAACCGCATTGGTTTTGTATTCCAGGCCTATAACCTTATTCCTCATCAAAGCGTGGTAAGTAACGTTGAGCTTGCATTGACACTTTCTGGCGTTTCTAAGTCAGAGCGTCACGAACGCGCACTTGAAGCCCTTGATAAGGTTGGCCTTAAAGCACACGCAAATAAGCGCCCAAATCAGCTTTCTGGTGGACAGATGCAGCGCGTGGCTATTGCTCGTGCGCTGGTAAATGATCCAGAGATTTTGCTGGCAGATGAGCCAACAGGAGCACTTGACTCTTCAACCTCTGTGCAAGTTATGGATTTGCTCAAAGAGGTGGCTAAGGACCGTTTGGTCATTATGGTTACGCATAACCCAGAGCTGGCTCATCAGTATGCAACGCGTATTGTTGAATTGGCAGATGGCCAGGTAACTGCAGATTCAGATCCATTTGATGTTGCTAGCGTTTCTCGTCGAGAAGCCAAGCCTTCTCGCAAGACCTCTATGTCGCTTTTGACTGCACTGGGCCTCTCGTTTAATAACCTCATGACCAAAAAGGGTCGCACGCTCATGACCGCATTTGCGGGCTCAATTGGCATTATTGGTATTGCAGCAATTCTGGCGCTGGCAAATGGTGCAAACGGTTACATCAAAAAGGTTGAGGAGGATACGCTTTCAATGTATCCACTCACCATCTCTGAACAGTCCGTTAATATTTCTTCCTTTATTTCTGGAAGTGGAAGCAGCTCTGACTCGGCTGATTCTCAAACGCAAGATGCACAAAGCGAGATGACGCAAAATCAGAAAAATGCAGAAGCTGCAAAGCTAGAAAATCAACCTGCTGAAGGTGCTATTCCTACTAACAACAGGCTAGGTATGCAGGCTGAAAGTATTGGTTCTAATGACCTGACCAGCTTGAAGGCTTTTCTCGACAATAATGGCGGCGGTATTAACACGTATGCCAGCGCTATTACGTATGGCTATTCTGTAAGCCCTTTTATCTACCTGCCGGCAGGCGCGGACTCTGGCTCTTCTAATCCTGTTCAGGTGCAGCCAGACGTTACTTTCTCTAAGGTATCGCCTAAGATTCCGTCATATAGTCCACTGGCTTCTTTTGCAAGTACATCGCTTTTTGGTGAGCTTCCTGGCAATCCTTCTATTTACGAGGATCGCTATACTGTTCGAGCTGGTAGATGGCCTACTGCTTGGAACGAGGCTGTTTTGGTGTTGCGTCCAAACGGCACCATGGATGATTTTTTGGAGTATACGCTTGGCCTGCGTGATTACGCTGGCCTGCGCTCTACCGTTGATAAAATTGCAAGTGGAGAATCCAGCACTATCGAAGAGTCTCATAGTACATACACCTACGAGCAGTTGATGTCTCCAACGTTTAAGCTGGTTATGCCTAATCAACGTTATGTTTGGGATAGCAATCTTGGTGTCTGGACAGACAAATCCGATGATCAGTCATATATGAATAACCTCATTGCCAATGCACCTGACCTGCATATTGTTGGTGTTGTTCAGGCAAAAGACCCAACTACCACGGGAGCGCTTTCTGAGGGCATTTACTACACACCACAACTGACTCAGAAGATGATTTCTGATGCAGAGACATCTCCTATTGTCCAGGATCAGATGAATCGTCCAGATGTTGACGTTTTCACTGGTAAAACCTTTGAGGACGAGAAGAACGGTCAAACTTCAGAGGGTCTTTCTATCAGCTCTCTCATTTCCGTTGATTCTAACGTGCTGTCTTCGGCGTTTAACTTTAATTCACAGGCGCTGAACTTCTCGTCAATTAATCTGTCTGGTTTGGATATGTCCTCGCTTGACCTTTCTGACGTGCAGTTACCTGCTTTTGATCCGTCACAGCTTAATTTGTCTGATAGCGATGTTCTGTCTTCTGTTACGTCTTCGCTTGATCCAGCTGCGCTGGCGGCGGCTTTCCCAGAGCTCTCTGCAGCAGACATTCAGCAGATTCTTTCTGGCATTACCGTTAATTTCAAACCAGGAGGACAAGCTGCTATTTCTTCGCTTATGGGCAATATTGCTCTGGGATGGAACTCTTGGAGCGCCGCTAATCCCGGTAAGACCATGGCAGACTACCTTGCAACAGATCAGGTACGCACGCAGATAGTAACTACGGTTTCTTCTGCGGTTGATACCGATGACCTGCAGCAACAGCTGGTTAGTGCTCTAGCAAATAAGCTGGGAACCAACCCAGACCTTCCAAGTGTTCAGGCTGAGGTTTCTCAGAGGCTTATGAGTGCTTATCAATCACAGATTGCACGTGCACTTTCTACAGCTATTACGCGTGCTATGAGCGTATATGTACAGTCCGCGTTGACAAGCGTGATGACGCAGGTTGCTTCAAGAATGCAAAATCAGATTGCAGGCGCACTCAATACAGCTATGCAGGGCGTTGTGGCAAATATGTCCAATGCTATGCAGGTAGATCAAGCAACGCTCGCAAGTGCCTTTAAGCTCAATGCTGACCCATCGCAGCTAGCAGCTATTGCTGCGTCAATGCTAAGGGCAACGCCAGCAACGTATGAGTCAAATCTTTCTAAGATGGGATATGCGGACCTTACTAAGCCCACGTCAATCAACATTTATCCGAAAGACTTTGCAAGTAAAGAAAAGATTGTTGAAATTCTTAATACGTACAACGCCGACGCAAAGGCTGCTGGCGAAGAGTCTAAGGTAATTACCTATACCGACATTGTCGGCGCGCTGATGAGCTCCGTTACACTGATTGTAGACATGATTTCTGCGATGCTTATTGCATTTGTATCTATCTCGCTTGTTGTTTCTAGCATCATGATTGGCATCATTACGTTCATCTCGGTTCTTGAGCGTAAAAAGGAAATTGGTATTCTGCGCTCCATTGGTGCTTCCAGGCGAGACATTGCCAACGTATTCAACGCGGAGACGTTTATCGAAGGTCTTATTTCTGGTGTTATGGGTATTGGCATTACGCAGCTACTCATTTTGCCCGCAAATGCTGTGGTCAAAGCCATGTTTAACGTGGACAACCTGGTGGTCTTGCCGCTGAATGGTGCGCTTATTTTGATTCTGATTAGCGTTGTTCTAACACTTCTTGCAGGTCTTATTCCTGCAGGTAGGGCAGCTAAGTCCGATCCAGTTCAGGCACTGAGAAGCGAGTAACCCACTGCCTAAGCGCGTCATCTGGCGAGAAGGTCATCGAGCGGTACGTTTTACCTTACTAGAAAAACCCTGTCATGCACACGCATGACAGGGTTTTTTGCGTTGCTATTGCAGCTACCAGGCCTAGTTCTCCTGGCCGCCAAAGAGGTCAACAACCTCAAGACCAAGCTTGGAGGCTTCAATGGCATCCTTTGCGCCAAAGACAACAATCGAGAGGTCATCATAGCTTTGAGGCATAGTGCTTCCCAGTGCCTTAATGTCTTCAACCTGGGCGTGAAGAATCTTCTCGCGAAGTTTACGCAAACGCTCTGGGTCACGGTGGTTGAAGTACTCAATGTCTTGCCTGCGAGCAAGCATGCGAGCGGGAACAGGAGCGTCAACGCCTGCAACAGAGGCAACTACATAGCCCTCAAACTCGTCAGCGTCTGGAGTCCACTCAGAGAGCCAGCTACCTGCACCAACATAGCGGTCAAGGGTTGCATCAAGCGCAGGGTCTCGGTAGGAGACAAAGCTCTGCAGGCCAGCAATAGAGTTTCTGAACATGACGCCATAAGCGCCACCCTTGACGCGGACTTCGTTCCACAGGTAATCAAGACCCAGAACCCTGGTTGCAACAAGCCAGTTACCCTGCTGTTCATTGGTTGCATGGGCAACGTTTGGATAGGAGAGACCAACGTAGGAGACGTTTGACGGAATGATATACGCCACGTGCTGCAGCTTACCCTCAGGGATAACAAGCGTTGGCGCAGCGTTGCCTGCCTGCGATTCATTGCCCTTCTTGAGGTTAAGATCTCCAGCTACTTGCCAGAATGCCTCACGGCTCTGAGTGGAGCCGGTAAAGCTGACCGTAACGTTGTCTGCGCGGAAAATCTTACAAGTAAGCGCATCCAGGTCTTTTGCAAGCTGAGGAGCGCGCTCGTCCCAGTTGGCAAGCAGGTTCTTTAGGTACTCGTAGAAGCCAACGCCTGCTAGAGCATCGTTTACGCGGCTAGCAGCAGAGTAGGAGGTTAAAGCCTTATTTTGTGCTGCGGTATGACCAGCTCCCACAAAGTACTGTTCCTGCGCAATACGGCGCTGAATCAAGATGTTCTTGAGGCGGCCCAAGTCATCAAAACGTGTGCTGGACCAGACCTCAGAAGGAATGCTTGCAAGCCCCTGGGTTTTCTCGGCAAGGGCGCTTGCAGCAACAATAAAGGCGGGACGTGCCTGGTTAAGGGTGTCTTGGTCGTAGATATCTGTAAAGAACGAGAGGTGACCAAGGTTGCTCTCAATAAGAATATCAAGCTCGGATGCAGTGTGTGCAGCCGTATCAAGCTTTCCCAGCGCCTCAGCAAGAATGCCCACAAGAGGTAGCTCTTCGAAGGTAACCGCGTGGGTCAAATCAAAGTAATGGTAGACGTAGTCGATGCCGTGAGTATCCAACTCGTGCGCAATGCACGGTAGGGGAGCCTCAACCTCAAAGCCGGCAGGACGCTCTCTACCTGCACCGATATCACTGAGCGAGAGGGACGGCAGCTTGGCCAAGTCTTCTGGGGCGTCAGGTGTTTCTTGCTCCAAACGTAGTGCCTCTACCTCTGCGCGGATCTTCTCGACATCCTCATCGGTGAACGTGGAGCGAAGTTGTGCCAGTTCAGTGGCCTCTTCCTGAGCATCTCCCTCATCTGTGGGGACAAGCTCAACTTGAGCTGCGTGCTTGCTGTTGCAGATGAGCTCCAGCAGCAGCTTCTCAAAGCCCTTTTGAGCTGCAAGCTCTTTAACGTAGGCAATGGCGTCCTCGTAGCGGATGTAGTCCAGAGGGCGAGCGTCGTCATAGAGCCAGCTTGAAAGCGAACGCAGCGTGTACTCAATACCGTTTGAGTAAGGCTGGTCATTCTCGCGCAGGTTAAATTCTGCAAGTGCAATGGACGCGTTGAGTTTCTTTGGATCAATACCCTCGGCAGCAATCTTCTGGCAGGTGGTCTCTACCAAGTTGCGGAACTTCTGAGCTGCTCCTTCTCTGAGACCCTTGAGCTGCAAGAAGAGCATTGGCTGTGCAAGGTCATCGGAGAGATAGTAGCTAAAGTCATCGCCCAGCTCTGCGTCAAGAATTGCACGCTTGAGCGGGGACTCATTGGAGCCCATGAGGGTGTCAAACAAGATATCTGCTGCCATCATCTTGTTGCGCTGGTCAGGCGTTCCAAGCACGTAACCCAGGCCAACGCTTGAGTTGTCGGCTGTGGTGTTCATGCGGACCTGGCAAGGCTCGGGCAACACGGGTGCCTGCAGGTTAAGCGGATTGGGGGCACCTGCATCGCGTTTCTCGGCAGCTGCAAACCTCTGGGCAATAAAGGAGAGCTCACGCTCGCAATCAAGGTCGCCGTAGAGGAAGGTGTAGCTGTTAGAGAGGTCGTAGTGGCGAGCGTGGGTGTCCAGGAAGTTCTCGTAGGTGAGCTCAGGGATTGCGCGAGGCTTGCCGCCAGATTCTTTGCCGTAGGCGGTATCAGGGAAGAGGGCCTCGCTGACAGAATCGTAGAGTACGCGATCTGGATCAGAGAGGGCGCCCTTCATCTCGTTGAAGACAACACCGTTGTAGCTAAGATTGCCCTGCTCGTCAGCTTCTAGGTGCCAGCCTTCCTGCTCAAAGATGCGCTTGCGCTTATAGATTGCAGGATGCAGAACGGCGTCCAGGTACACGCTCATGAGGTTTTCCAAGTCAGCTACGTTAGTGCTGGCCAAAGGGTAAACCGTTTTGTCAGGGTAAGTCATTGCGTTCAGGAACGTCTGCATAGAGGTCTTGAGCAGGTTAACAAACGGCTCCTTGACAGGATAAGCATCGGATCCGCAGAGAACTGAGTGCTCCAGAATGTGGAAGACGCCGGTGTGGTCTACAGGAGGTGTCTTAAAAGCAATGGCAAACGAGCGGTTGTCATCGTCGCAGGCAAACCACATAAGGCGGGCACCTGTGGGAATGTGCTTAAAGATGTACGCGTAACCAGAAATCTCGTTAACCCACTCAGCCGAGATTACCTCAAAGCTTTTGTCTTCTGCGTGAAGCGTGCCAACAGAAAACGCGCTGTCCATCTGCGAATACTTAGACGTCATAAGCTGCCAATCTATACGAAAACTTACGTGAGCATTAATGCCGTTTTTTGGGACCATCTTGCCCTAACTGAGCCGTTTAGAGACCTAAGGCTCTGCGCGGAGCAGGGTAAGGTGGATTTTTGTTATTGTGATACTACCGCGTCAGAGAAAAAGTGACACTTGTATCCGCATTTTGTAATGAAAGATTTATACCCAGATGAATGATTTCATTTCTAATGAGAGTGGTGTGGAGTCTTCTAAGACTGCAGACGTTATAGAGACTCCAGTAGAAGAGGAAGTACTTGGTAGCGACGACGCTGAAATAACCCCTGATAATAAGAAAAAAATCTATCGAGGAATGCTGTTTGTCTTGATTGGCGGAGCTTCCTGGGGCGCATTTGGAACCGCCGCAAAATACCTGCTAGATACTTATCATGTTGATCCCATGTGGTTAATTGATATACGCGAGCTTTGTGCCTGCTGGTTATTCTTGGGAACCGCCTTTGCGTTGGATAGAAAAAATCTCACAACTGTCATCAGGAAGCCAAAAGAGCTGGCAAAGATTTTTGTAGTTAGTTTGTTTGCCATTTTATTCTCGCAAGTTGCTTACATTTACGCAGTTAATGCCACTAATTCTGGAACTGCAACTATCATGCAGTCGTTGGGCATGTTGGGCGTTTTGGCCTTTGTGTGCGTGGTTGGTAGGCGCTGGCCTCGCCGTCGCGAGATTCTTGGCATTGTTTTGGCACTTATTGGCACATATCTTTTGGTAACAGGAGGAAATCCCGGCACGCTTAACCTGCCAACATCAGGTATTTTCTGGGGCGTTATGTGTGCGTTTGCTCAGGCAGCCCTCTCCATTTTGCCCAAGCCTTTGATGGAGAAGTGGGGAAGCTTTACCGTAAACGGCCTAGCATTTTTGTTCTCTGGCACGCTCATCGCTGTTTTTTATCAGCCCTGGAATCACATGCCTCAGCTGGACGCCTTTGGTGTTTTGCTGGTAGTCATTGGTGTGTTGGTAGGAACGTTCTTGGCGTACGGCCTTTACCTGCAGGGTGTTAAGGACGCAGACTCACTTAGGGCGGTTCTTCTGGGCACTATCGAGCCCGTTATGGCAACTATTACCACCGTATTGGTGCTGGGAATCACCTTTAGCGTTGCCGACCTCATCGGCTTTGCCCTCATCCTCGCCATGGTCGTGCTCACCGCGTAGTCGTCTGCCGCCCGCCATCTGTCGAGAAACCCGTCCACTCCAAGCTCAACCAACCTACAATTACCTGTGCACCCGACAACAAAAACCCCGCAGGTAAACTGCGGGGTTTTAACGTTCTCTAAAGGTTGTGCGGCCAGGGGCTTAGATGAGTTCCATCTGCGTGAGAACTGCCGAGTACCAGCCGTTTGGATTTGCTGGGTTGTACTTTGCAGCGCCAGAGACAGAAAGCCTTCCACCGTAACCAGCAGCAAGACCAGCTGTGTGATCCCAGATAGCCTCTTCCCAGCTACCCCAGCTTGAAGAGCCCCAACCCCATGCGTTGTATGGGAGGAAGTTATACCTACCCTTTGTACTCTCAACTGCAGAAATAGCAGGCGATAAACGCGGATCAACACCGTAGGCCCATGCAGCCTCAGCAAAGGTTGAGCCGTAGCCAGCAAGAGGGGAGCCAGCAAGATAGGCGTCAATTCGAGCGCCCCAGCTGCTTACAAAGTTGGTCTTATCGCTTGACCAGTCAACATTTTGAGCTGAAGGAGTTGATGGGGTGGTGACTTCAGTGGTATTACCAGAAGCATTGGTAAAGGTGGTCTCAGTAGAAGCCTCTTTTAGAGCTTCTTCTGCAGCAGCTGCTTCTGCTGCTGCCTGCTGAGCTTGTTCCGCCTGCAATTGCTCTCTTGTTGCAATTGCTGCGTTCATAGCATCCTCGGCAGCCTTTTTCTGCTCCTCTGCTTCTGCCATCTGTGCATTTAAAGATGACTGAGTCTCAGAAAGCTCTTTGCTAAGATCCACCAGGTGGTTGATAGCATCTGAATTTTTGTTCTGGATAATCTCAAGATACTGAATAACAGCAATCAAATCATTAAAGTTATCTGCCGATAAAAGCAAATCAATAATTCCCATGGAGCCCTGCTGCATGCGATACATTGCTCTAATAGACTCTGCAGCTTTTAGGCGCTGCTCTGGGAGTTGCTGTTCAATCTCTGCAATACGCGCCTCATTATCTGCAATCTGTTTTTGCAGTTCAGCCACACGCTGATTGGCGGCATCGTAATCAGAATTGGTCTGCTCTACCTTGGCCTGGAACTCTTCAAGAGTCTCTGCCTGAGCTCTTGAGACGCCAAACAAAAAGGTATTAACAACAAGCACTGCTGCAAGGAGTGCTGTCATAAGGGTAGAGCATGAAGGTAAGCGTCTGTGACGCATATATTTGTTCAAATCGACCTCCGCGATTGGGGGCTTCCGATTAGTACGCAGTTAGTGCCATCCGCTCATTACTGGCTTCAAGCGCAAGGTCAGATAACACTTGACCTCAAAAATACGCATAATCGCTTCTCTCCGCTCGTGCGAGGTTGTCAATTCTACTTGTTTTTGGCTCCAAATGCCAACTTTGCAGAAAACAAGGCACTTTTAAAGTAGTAAAGTCGTTAGGTAAAACCGTGAACGGTAGGAAAAGAAAGGGCGAACGGATTGCGTACAATAGGTTCGTAATCAGTCCCCAAGGAGGTTTTAGTGGAGTCGGCAATTTTGTGGGTTGAAGCGCTTAAATCAGCGTTATTTGGCGTGGTTGAAGGTATTACCGAGTGGCTACCTATCTCATCAACAGGCCATATGCTGCTGCTCAATCAGTTTTTACCACTCAATGTCTCTGAAGACTTTTGGAATATGTTCCTAGTAGTTATTCAGCTTGGCGCAATTCTTGCAGTATGCGTGGGATTTTTCCACAAGCTCAATCCCTTCTCGCCAAAGAAATCCAAAGACGAGAAGCGCTCTACCTGGAAACTCTGGGCAAAAGTGGTGGTCAGCTGCGTTCCTGCTGCGGCAATTGGCCTGCCGCTCAACGACTTCATTGAAGAGCATCTTGGAAGCCCCTTTGTTATTGCTGCAACTCTTATTTTCTACGGCATCATCTTCATCCTGCTTGAGCTCCATCGCGAGAAGGTCGCTGCAGCAGTAAAGGTTGAGGTGCCTCGAGGCAAGCACATGAGCCCAGATGCTGCAGCATCCCTTAAGGCCCCCTCTGCCGACAACCTGGCCCGCGTACAAGACATTGACAACCTGGACTGGAAGACCGCGATTGGCATTGGTGTGTTCCAGGTACTTGCAATTGTTCCAGGTACTTCAAGATCTGGTGCAACCATCCTGGGCGGTTTAGCACTTGGTTGCTCGAGGGCGGTGGCTGCTGAGTTTACGTTCTTCCTGGCTATTCCTACTATGGCCGGCGCTTCTGCGTTGAGACTTGTACGCTACTTTATGAAAGGCAATACCTTTACCATTCCCGAGGCAGTTATTCTGGGTGTAGGTTGCCTGGTAGCCTTTATTGTTTCGCTGGTTATGGTTCGTGCGCTTATGGGTTATGTCCGCAAGCATGATTTTAAGCCTTTTGGTGTGTACCGTATTATTTTGGGTATTGCTGTTATCGCATACTTCCTGCTTGTTAAGTAGTTTTTGACCTACAAGCATTACTACCTATGTATTTATGCGCGGTGAGTTTCTCGCCGCGCTTTTTTGCGCAAAACATATGGAAAAAGCGTGGAAAACCTATGAAAGATATATGTAATCTCTCTTGGATCATTTACTAAGAATTGTCTTGTCCTCTATGCTCTTACGGCTGATTTTTGGTCGTAAGAGTAATTAATTACTTGTAATAGTTTCAGGAGGATTTATGCGCCACATTAAGACGCTTCAGAGAATTGCATGCACGCTTGCGCTTGCGCTTGTTGCAGTTCTTGCAGTTTCTGTACCAAAACTTGCATTTGCAGACAGTATTGATACATCTACACCAGGTGTAAAGGTTTCTGTTTTCTCGGCTGACGGTAATGCCGATACATCCAGGGTCCTTACAGACAACCCTCAGCATTCTGGCCACCAGACCCCTGTTCCTGGTCAGTATGGCGAGATTGTCGTTCGCGTTGGTCAGACCATTAGAGACACCGGTGCGTATTCTCACTACACCACTACTCGTCCTGGTTTTGCTCCTTTTGGCGTAACCACTACGCTGGTCACCGCCGCTCCTTATCCAGAGCTTCCAGCTACTGATAATGACTTTACGTATGCATTCTATGGAAATAGCGACACCGTTACTAACAACGGCGGTCAGTTCTATTTTCAGTTCACTGGCCGTCAAGTAACTCCTGCTAACCAGCCTGCTACCGTTTTCTTCCTTGTTACTATGCAGGGAGATTCCTCTGATCCAGCTAACGTTGGTGGTAACACCACTCACCTCATGTGGGTTGGCTATCACATCCACGTTATTCCTGCAGAGACAACTCCAACTCCAACTCCAACTCCTACACCTACGCCATCTGCAGTAAACCAGCTCATTTATGATGCAAATGGCGGCACCATCTATGGCAACGCAACTTATACAGAGTCCAAGACTCCAAATAACCCTCGTACCTACGGCTTTGCTGAGTACAACATCATTGAGGACCTGCCTGTCCGCGATGGCTATAAGTTTGAGTTCTGGAAGCGTTCTTACGTTGATAACCACTTCCGCTACGTTGGTGCATCTGCTGTTCCTGCAGATGCAAACAACAACCCAGCTGGCGATAAGCGCTATGTTTCTGAAACTACAGTCTTTAACATGAGAAGCCCTTATACCCTGACTGCCGTTTGGAACCAGGAGTATGAGCTCAGCTACGACGCAAACGGTGGTACTGGTGCTCCTGCAGCACAGAGCGGTTACTTTGGTATTGATAGCAACACTGCTGATTCTCTTACTGATCCTAAGAACGAGACAGTTTCTGCAACCGTTCCAACTCGTGATGGCTACATCTTTAAGGGCTGGAAGCTTGACGGTACTACCTACCAGGCAGGAGATCAGGTAACCCTTACTACCACCACTCCTAAGGTTGTTCTTGTTGCAGAGTGGGAGCCAGAGCCAGTTGCTCCTGTTACCCCAGAAAACCCTGTAACTCCAGAGAATCCTGGTACTCCAAGCATCCCAGGCAACCCTGGTGGTCCTCTTGCTCCAAGCTTCCCAGGAGTTCCAAATCCTGCAGCTATCCCGTATTATGGAGGCTCTGTGCTTCCATACACTGGTGATGAGAATCACTCGCTTAGCGCTATTGTTATGGCATGTGTCGCAGGTGGCGTGATTGCACTGGCTGTTGTTGCTCGCGCAAAGAGCCGTCAGACAAACTCCATGAACTAAGGCAAGTGTTTGGGCTAGAAGATCTTCTCGCCATACGTGAGCATGGATCTGATAGGCACGTTCTTGCAGATAAACCGGTCTTCTTTTGAGGGCCGGTTTTTTATTGTGGAGTGAGGGTAAAGTGGCGCAATTAATGTCCGGTTATCGGGGTACACTTTTAGTCTAAGAATGATTGACACAAGGACGGCGTAATGCAGATTGATCTTGAAGGTTTGAATCCTGCCCAGCATCAGGCAGTTATGACTACTCAGGGACCGCTGTTGGTTCTTGCAGGAGCTGGCTCGGGCAAGACGCGTGTTTTGACGTTTAGAATTGCACACATGATTGCTGACGAGGGAGTTCGTCCTTGGCAGATTCTGGCTATCACGTTTACCAACAAGGCTGCAGCGGAGATGCGCGAGCGTCTTGAGGCGCTGCTTCCTAACAATATTCGCGGCATGTGGGTCTGCACGTTCCACGCTATGTGTGTTCGCCTGCTCAGAGAAGATGGCGAGCGTCTTGGTTATGGCTCCAATTTTGCCATCTATGATGATGACGATTCAAAGCGCTTGGTAAAGACCATTCTGTCTGATTTAGATATTGATGTTCGTCAGTTCCCACTCAACTCCATCCGCTCTAAGATTTCTGCTGCTAAGAATGCGCTTCTGTATCCTGATGATGTAGAGGCTCAAGCAGCTAGTCCTATGGATCACGTGGTAGCTCGTGTGTATCGTGCGCTCCAGACGCGCTTAGATAAAGCCAACGCTATGGATTTTGACGACCTTCTGGTTAAGGCATTTGAGCTGCTCTCCAAGTACCCTGACGTGCTTGCTAAGTACCAGGAGCGTTTCCGCTACATCAACGTTGACGAGTATCAGGATACCAACGGCGTTCAGTACGCAATTACCAAGCTTTTGGCATCCAAGTATCGCAATCTTATGGTTGTTGGCGATGATGACCAGTCCATTTATTCGTGGCGCGGAGCAGACATCAAAAACATCTTGGCGTTCGAGAAAGACTATGAGGAAGCAGTTGTAGTTAAGCTAGAGCAAAACTACCGCTCAACTGGTCATATTTTGGCCGCTGCCAATGCAGTTGTTGCGCACAACTCTCACCGCAAGCCAAAGCGTCTTTTTACCGATGAGGGAGACGGCGAGAAAATCCAGGTGTATCAGGCATCTGATGAGCGTGATGAGGGCGCATGGATTGGCTCTGAGATAGAAAAACTGCATGATAAGGGTACATCGTACGACAACATAGCCGTCTTCTATCGCACCAATGCCCAGTCTCGTATTCTCGAAGATATGTTGCTTAGAGCTGGTGTTCCTTACAAGATTGTTGGCGGTACTCGATTCTTTGATCGCGCAGAAATCAGAGATGTCATGGCGTACCTCAAAGTTGTCGTCAATCCCGATGATGACATGGCTGCGCTGCGTGTTATTAACACGCCTCGTCGCGGTATTGGTGCAACCAGTATTCAGAAGATTCAGACATATGCACTGCATAACGGTTTGTCGTTCTTCTCGGCATGTGAAGCATGCGTGATGGAAGAAGGCATTTTTACCGCAAAGGTAAGAAATGCGCTGGTAGAGTTTACGTCAGCTATTGAGCATGGCCGCCATATTGATGGTGAGCTTGATGAGGTTGTAGAGGCAATTATTGACCGCTCTGGTCTTATTCGTGCACTTGAGGCGGAGCATACCATTGAGGCTGACGGACGTATCGAGAACATTCGAGAGTTCTTTGGGGTTGCAGCAGAGTTTGATGAGTCTCACGACGATGTTGAAGAAACGCTTGAGAGTCTGCAGCAGCTCAGAGAAGCTGGAGCGCTTGATGCGCAAGATGCAGCTTCGTTGAGTGAAGCTGGATTTGATACTGCTACCAGTGCACTCGTTGGAGCTGCTGTAGAGACGGCTCCTGCGCCTCAGGAGGAGAGCTTGCATCCACAGGTTGTGGCAGAGAAGCTCCCGGCCTTTATGGAATGGCTGGCGCTTCGCTCTGACCTGGATAGCTTGGATGGTTCTACCTCTGCAGTAACGCTCATGACCATTCACGCTGCAAAGGGTCTGGAATTTCCTGCAGTTTTTGTTGCTGGTATGGAGGAGGGAATCTTCCCTCATGCAAATTATGAGGCAGAAGCAGCTCAGTTAGAAGAAGAGCGCAGACTTGCCTACGTTGCTATTACGCGTGCGCGCAAGCGCCTGTATTTGACGTACGCATCTACCAGAAGGACTTACGGCTCTGTTCAGGCAAATCCTGTATCGCGTTTTGTGGGAGAGATTCCTCAAGAGCACGTAAAAGCTATTGGTGTTGGTTCTGCAGGTTTTTCTGGAGTTGGTTGGGCAAAACGAGGAGACCGTCATGGAACCTTTGGCTCTGGTCGCGGCTCCGAGGTCTACGGTGGAAACGTTTTTGGTTCTCGCACGCGCTCTACCGGCGGTGCTCCAGCTCCACGTACAGCTCCTATTCAGAAAGACCCAGCCCGCGCTTCTGCAAGTTTTGCTGTGGGAGACCAGGTTTCTCACAAGACCTTTGGTCCAGGCGTTGTTTTAGCAGTTCAGGGCGATACTATTGAGGTCAAGTTTACGCGTACTAATAAGACAAAGAAGCTCATGAAGGGCTTTGCTCCAATAGTTAAAATTGAGGGATAGCCATGGTATTGATGCATGACGGTTTGATTTTGGGTCTTACTCCACAAGATTTCATTTTTAAGCTGGTTATCTTTGTTGTTGTTTTCCTTGTGGCTTTTCTTGTAGAGCGCTTTGCAATAAAACTCTCAAAAAAGGCCTTGGACTCTTCAAAGCTGCCGTCGGCATCTATCTTTGTCAACATATTGCGCGGAGTTATCTGGGCGTTTGCTATTCTCGCGGTATTGCAGCCTGTCTTTGGTATTCAACCAACAGCGTTTGTAACCGCCTTGGGAGTTACCTCCATTGCCTTGTCTTTTGGCCTGCAGGACACCATTTCTAACCTGGCGGGAGGCTTGGGCCTTATGCTGGGAGGTGTAGTTAAACCTGGAGATCAGGTAAGCATCGGAACTATCTCCGGTGAGGTTATTGACATGAATTGGCGTTCTACCATAGTTCGTGCTCGTGGAGGTAGGGTAGACATCATTCCTAATTCAGTACTTAATAAAACAGCACTTGCGCATCGTACCAGGTGGGATATGACAGAGGTGCCCATTACTATAGTGCTTAAACCAACCGTTGATCTGAATGCGGTAACGCAAGAAATAACAGAAATTGTTCAAGAGGTAGTTGCACCTCAGCTTGATAGAACACTTCCTATTGAGGTTGAAGCATCAAGCATTGCTGAGACAGGCATCAAGGTAATCATTCATGTTCACATCAAAGACGATGCAAACGAAATGAGTGTGCGAGACAAAATTGTAAGAGCCCTGGCTGGTTCCAGTTGGCTTGCGGGAGTAGGAGCCTGATATGAAGATTGGCATCATTGGAGCCATGGAACCAGAGGTTGCGCTACTAAAAGAGCAGATGACCATTGAGCGCACCTACGAACAGGCTCGTATGCAATTTGTTGAAGGTCTTTTGGGAGATGTTCCTGTAGTTGTTGTACAGTCGGGAATTGGCAAGGTTAATGCAGCAGCATGTACACAGATCCTGATTGATACGTTTGCAGTAACACACGTTATTAATACCGGTATTGCAGGGCTTTTAAATCCTGAGCTACAGGTTGGGGATATTGTTATCTCCTCAGATTTAGTTCAACACGATATGAACGTTGGTCCTCTCAATTTTGCCGCTGGTCAAATTCCAGGTCTTCCGGTTTTCTCGTTTACAGCAGATGAGAGTCTTATTGAGCGCGCACTTGCATCAGCCAAAGAAGTAGCTCCTCAACTGCAGGTTATTTCTGGCCGCGTTGCTTCAGGAGATCAGTTTGTAAGTTCATCAGAGTTAGCAGACCATATCTACACAACGTTTGGTGCTGACTGTTGCGAGATGGAGGGCGCTTCAATTGCCCAGGTTGCTTGGCTTAACCACACACCGTTTGTGGTGATTAGGCTTATGTCCGATAAGCCCGGCACTACTTCAAGCGTTGATTATTTGACGTTTGAGCGTGAGGCTTCTGAGCGCTCTGCCAGAATTACTGCAGCTATTATCAAAAAGCTTGTCTAGTAACCTAAGGTGTCCTTTTGAGGCGCCTCTTCTGGGTTAACTGGGTAGCTCTCCCGGGTCAGTTTGCATTTTTCATAAGAGGGAAGGCAGGGCGTAAGAAACAACTTGCGCTTATTTAGCTATTCGAATGTTTTTAAACATAATTGAACGATACTTCGATTATCATTGTCCCGTTATGAAAGTGGTTTGAAAGGTACCGAATGATAACCCTCGGACACTTTTTTGAGATGATGGTTGCCAATCCGTTTTTGGCCCTCGTCATTGTCCTTGTTTTTGGATGCATTTTTGTAAATGGTGCAACCGACGCGGCTAATGCTATTGCAGAGGCTGTTGGAACTCGTTCAATTAAAGTCAACCATGCAATTATTATGAGTGTTGTATGCAACTTTGTTGGTTTGGTGGCTATGTGCCTCATTTCAACTGCAGTTGCAGACACAATTCTGGGTATGGTTGACTTTGGTAGCAATAACCATGAGGCTCTTGTTGCTCTTGCCGCAGGCTGTGTTGGTATTGTTACTTGGGCAGTAGGAGCTTGGGCTTTAGGTATTCCAACTTCTGAGTCACACGCCCTTATTGCAGGTCTCACCGGTGCAGCACTTGCTATTCATGGTGATTTTGGTGCAGTTAACTGGGGCGAGTGGAGCAAGGTTTTAATTGGTCTGCTCTTCTCAACCACATTAGGTTTTGCCGCTGGTTGGATCATTGTTAAAGCAATTAATAAGCTTTGCGTTAACGTTGATCGACAACGCGCTGATGAGATGTTTGGCCATTTGCAAGTTGTTGGCTCAGCATTTGTTGCTGCTATGCATGGCGCACAGGATGGCCAGAAGTTCATGTCCATCGCCATGCTTGCAATTGCACTTTCCGCGGGTCATGGAGCTGCTGGTGCAGATGTATTCCCGCTTTGGTTGCAGGTACTGTGTGCTGCTCTTATGTCTATCGGTACTGCAATCGGCGGAAGAAAGATTATTAAAAAAGTCGGAATGGAAATGGTAAAGCTTGAGCGTTATCAGGGCTTTGCTGCGTCCTTCTCGGCATCTGCATCTTTGCTGCTTTCCACACTGACCGGTCTTCCTGTTTCAACAACTCATACAAAAATGACCGCCATGATGGGTGCGGGTGCTGCAAAAAATATTCGTTCAGTTAACTGGGGCGTTGCAAAAGAAATGGTAGCAGCATGGGTGTTTACTTTCCCTGGCTGCGGACTTATTGGTTTTCTTTTTGCAAAACTGTTCCTGATGATTTTCTAAGTACGTATAACTGTCTTTTACGAGTTCTATTGAACCACTCAACTTTATTGGAGGATTCATGCTAGGTAAGCCAAAAGAGGACGTCTTCTACACCATGTTCCGCGAGTTTGGCGACAAAATTGTAGAAACCGCTGAAGAGTATGCGGTCATTATGGAAGGCTATCCCGAGACTGCCGCGCGTATTCCTCAGATGAAGGTTTACGAGCGCGAGTGTGACGAGAAGGTCCAGCACATTATGAAGGAGCTTTACGCTTCCTTTGTCACTCCATTTGAGCGTGAGGACATCTCTGATTTGGCTCTTCGTCTTGATGACATTGTTGACGGAATGAACTCTGTTGCAGAGCGTCTTGATCTCTTTAACGTTGACGACACTCGTAAAGAGGCTCAGCAGCTTGCTGAGCTCACGCTTCGCGCATGCAAGACGGTCCAGGAGATGCTGAGTGTTCTGAGCGATTACAAGAAAGATCCTACCGTCATGGAGAAGGCCATTGCCGTTGGTCATGTTGAGGACGAGGGAGATCTTATTTATCACAACGCACTCTCTCGCCTGTTCCGTGATGAAATGCCTGGTCGCCACACGGTTGCTTGGCTTCGTATTTTTGACCGCATGGAGACTGTTCTGGATTCCTGTGACGACGCGGCAGGAGTTGTTCGCTCTGTTGTCATGAAGAACGCTTAAGTTCGTTTTCTGCTAACGGTATATACAGACTAAAAACTGCCTTCCGCCGGGAGGCAGTTTTTATATTCTCTTTTTGTCCGGTATTGGGGTTAAACTGTTTATATAAAAGAAAGTGGAGGTGCCATGAGCGGCTTCAAGCGTTTTTGCTACATACTCTATGTTCTTGCAAGTGCCTTTGTATTTTTAGCCCTTGCTTTAACGTGGTTTGGTCCTTGGACACATCAGGCAACTAATCTCTTGTTTACCAAGCCTTATCTTATTGCTCTTAACGCTTGTGCGGCTATTAGCATCTTTGGTCTTGTTGTGGTGTTGTTTAGAGCTCTCTTTATTAGAAAAACAGTAAAGCTCACGGTGGCCACTGTTGAGGGCGGAACAATCTCCGTCACAAAAGATGCTATTTCTTCTCAGGCAGCTCATATTATTGAAGAAGATGGAACTTGCCTTGCACACCGTGTTAACGTGCAGATTTCTAAGAATAATTCTGTAGCTGTACAGATTGATATTCTCCCTAAAGAGCCCGTTGATGTCACTGCAAAGGGCTCTGAGTTCTACAACGCTCTTCAGTCTGGTCTTGCTATCGTGTGCGGACCTTGTGTTTCTAGCATCAATCTTTCTTTTATCAAGTCAAGTTCCTTCTCTCCAAAAGATGAAGAAAGTGCGTCTTCGCCTCAGTCAAAAGAGGTTGTGCCAGAACCAGAGATTGTAGAAGAGCAAACGTATGAACAGCCTTCCAATCAGGCTTCTGCGCAGCAGACTGGTCAAGACATTCGATTGAGCATTTCAGAGCCAGACGCAAAGGAGGTCACAGACAATGGATAAAAGCTTCTTCCAAAAGATGCAAGAACAGTGCAAAAAATATGTCGTTGGCCATCCGGGCGCTATTATTGGTGGATTTTTAGGCCTCTTGTTTGCAATTCTTTTGTTTACGTTTGGTCTTTTTAAAATGCTGGTTGTTGCATTGTTTGTACTGGTAGGAGTTGCCATCGGTCAGATTTTTGACGGCAAGGCAACCATTTTGGCAAAGATTCGTTCCTTATTTACGGACAGAAATTAGATAGGAGAGAGCTGTGGCAGAAGAGCTTACTAATTCGCAAGAGACCACCTCTGAAGAAATTGTTCCTGCAGAAGAAACAACAGATGTTCCTTCCGATGCAGATCTTGAGGATACAGACTCTCTTACCTTCTCTGGTGGAGTTGTCGAGAAGATCGTCTCGTTGGCTTTGCGTGATGTCCCCAACGTGGTGGGCGCTCGTGGAAACTGGCTTAACAGAGTTCAGGATGTACTTGGTGCATCTGATACGGCTAAAGGTGTCACTGTAGAGGTACTGCCTGACAGCTCGCTAAATGTTACCGTTTCTGTACTTATTAAATACGGTTCTTATGCGCCTCAGATTTTTGAAGATGTTAAGCATACAATTGTCGAGAAAATCACCGGTATGACAGGCCTTGAAGTTTCTGGTGTTAACCTGCGAATTGAAGATGTTTTGACCGAAGAAGAATACGATCGCCTAAAACATCGTCCAGAAGAGCCTGAACAGCTAGACAAAGAAGAGTAAAGTACGCTAAAGTTCTACTGTTTTACGCTTTTATAGTAATTGTTTTATTGTTTTGTCACTACAGGCTCCCTAAGCGCAAGGAGTTTTGCCATGAAAAGGCTTTCACGTTGGAGCATGGCGATTGTTGCTACGTTTGTGCTAGCACTCTCGCTCGTTGGAGGACTTGCAAAGCAAGCACTCGCAGACACCACCCCTGTTACCTCAGAGGCTGAGCTGCTGGCTGCTATTGCTGCTGCTCCAGCAGATGGTTCGCAGACTATCGTTCAGGTAAATGCGGACTTTACCATTACTGCTCCAGTCCAGGTTCCAGCTAATAAGAACATTAGGTTGATGGGTACTGGAACTATCACAAGTGCCATGACCGGCTCTAATTTCTATATGTTCAAGATTGCTTCTGGCGGCGCAGTTACTCTTGATGGCGCCACCATTGATGGCAACAA
The DNA here is from genome assembly GCA_937921235.1 of uncultured Atopobium sp. GTDB lineage: Bacteria > Actinomycetota > Coriobacteriia > Coriobacteriales > Atopobiaceae > Lancefieldella. Next base: position 63,924 of record CALFOQ010000054.1, read on the forward strand.
CACTGCATTTGCCGTTGAGAACCGTGGTAGCTTTACCTTGCTTCGTGGCGTTATTAAAAACGGTAAGGCAAAACCTACACCTGGAAATAACGGCGTAGTTCTTACCACTGGTGCTGGTGCAAAGTTTGTTATGGCCGGCGGCACCATTCAGGACAGCACGGTTGCTAACGCTCTTGGTGGCGCAGTTACTGTTGCAAATGGTGCAACAGGTGAGCTCCGTGACGGTACCATTCAGAACACTACTCTTACCAATCAGTACTCCGGTAGCGTTTTGGTAAGAAATGCAGATTTCACTATGACTGGCGGAACCATCACTGGGGGCGATGCTTCTTCTACCATTAATTCTTCTGGTGGTCTGATGCTCTATGCCTTGGATCCAAACGGTGAGACAACAACAGCCACTATGAACGGTGGTTATATCACTAATAACAAGGCCAAAGAAGGTGCTGGCGTCTACGTTTACGCAGGCAATCCTCAGTTTGGTGATTCTAAGTCAAAGGCAGACTTTACCTTCAACGGTGGCTCTATTACAAATAATGTTGCTTCTGAGTCCGGTGGTGGTATCTACGTAATCTGGAACGGCAACGTTGTTATGAATAACGGCATCATCAAGAACAACACTGCTGGCATTGCTGGCGGTGGCGTTGCTACCTACGACCAGTTTGTTGGTGTTGTTGGTGGTCAGAAGGTTCCTTATTCCAGGGTTGGTGCTCCATGGAATAACTGGCCAAACATTTATCGTGCTGGCTTCACCATGAATGGTGGCTCAATTGACGGAAACAAGGTCACTAGTAATGGCACCAACCAGCTTGGCGATAAGGGTGTTGGTGCTGGTATTTATGTTGCATCTGCTAATGTAACCCTTAATGCTGGTGAAATTATCAATAACACTGCAAATGACCAGGGCGGCGCAGTTTACGTTGCTTCTGTTCCTTATGTTGTCCACATTAATAACGCACTTATTAAGAACAACACCGCAACTGTTATTGGTGGTGGTGCTTGGTTCTGCCCAACCGGTGTAGCTGAATTCCACTCCAAAAATGGCGTAGCATTCTTCAACAACACCGCAAATGGTGCTGGTGATGAGATTGCAACTGTTCGTGGTGCAGGTGAATCTGCCGGCGCAACCATTTCTGATTACATGCTTGGTGGCGCTTCTGCACACTGGACCAAGGATGGCGCGGTTACCATCAACCTTCCTTCAATCCTTGGTGAAGCTGATCCAGCTGCTGCACGTCATACTACTGAAGAAGTAAGCAATATCGTTAACAACACCGATATGCTTGCTCTTGAGTCTAATCTTCGTTATAGCTCTATCACCGCAGCACAGAATAAGGCTAAACTGATTATTTCTGGAAATACCGCACAGCGTGGTGGTGGTATTGGCTCCAACGGTACCGTTATGACTGGTGAAGAGGGTACTCAGGATGTAACCGTTAAGAAGGTTTGGGATACTTCTGCAAACCCAGATGCAGTTATTCCAGAGACGCTTACTGTTTACCTAAAGGCAGATGGATATGTTGTTGACTCCGTTGAGCTTTCTGCAGCAAACAACTGGGAGCATACATTCCACGGTCTTCCTGATAACGTAACTTTGAGCTTTACAGAAGGAACCGTAGTCGGTTGGACTGCTCAGACTCCTGAGGTTAACGGTAACGTTACTACCTTGACTAACAAGGCTGATGCTCCTGTAACTCGCGATGTTCCAGTAACCAAAGTTTGGAATGGTACAAAGAAGGATTCTGTAACCGTTCACCTGCTTGCTGATGGTGTTGACACTGGTCAGACCCTTGTCCTTTCTGAGGCAAACAATTGGACCGGTTCATTTGTTGGTGTAAATCTTTACGCAGCAGATAATCACGTCATTGCTTACACCGTTTCTGAGGATGCTATTGAGGGTTACACTTCTGAGATAACTGGTGATATGGCTAATGGCTTTACTATTACAAACACCGAGACTCCAGTTACTCCAACTCCAGAGAAGCCTGGTAAGAAGCGTAAGCACCGCACGCCTGATACTGGTGACGCAAGTGTTGTAGCTATGGTTGCATTTGCAACGGTCGGCGCTGGCTTTGTTGGTGTTGGAGCATATGCTCGCACTCGTAAAGAGCAGTAAGCAACACATATACACCTAGTATGCAGATCCCCCGCTTTCATAGAAAGTGGGGGATTTTTGTTAGAAGGACAATTTCTAGTTTTAACTGGGGATGTTTACGTTCACCGAATTTGCCAACCGTTTAACCAATAAGAGTGTTCTTCTCGCCAGGAGAGGTTAGAGAAGAAGGACAATACTACTAGGTGGATAGTGAGTATCTGCATGAGTACCTTATTGGAGGTTGTTATGGAGCTCAAAGCTGATAAAAAGGTAATTGTCGAGCGTAATAACAAAGTTGTGTACGACAACGGAGACACAGTCGTTAAGGTGTTCAGCGGAAGCAAACCTTCTGCTGATATTATGAATGAGGCTTTAAACCTCACTCGTGCTGAGCAGGCCGGCATCAACGTACCTTCTCTTGTAGAGATCAGTAAGGTAGGTAATTGCTGGGCTGTATCAACCAGAAAAGTTGCAGGCAAAACAATCAGGCAGCTTATTGAGGAGCATCCAGAAAAAGAGGACGAGTATCTCAATAAGTTCGTCGATATTGAGCTGGCTATTCACGCTCATAAGGCACCACTTCTTACTCGTCAAAAAGACAAGTTCACTAGAATGATTAATAGCATTCCAGACATTCTTGATGAGGCTACAAGGTACGAGCTTCTGCTTAAGCTTGATGGCATGAAGCCTCACACTAAGGTCTGTCATGGTGACTTTGTTCCTTCCAACGTTATTCTCACCGAGGATGGCGCTCCTGTAATTCTTGACTGGGCTCACGCTACACAGGGCAATGGTGCTGCAGACTGCGCTACAACTTACCTGCACCTGCTTCTTCATGGCGATGAGGAACTTGCCGAGAAATACATCAATCTGTATTGCACCAAGCAAGGCTGCACTCGTCAGTATGTAAACGAATGGCTTGGCATTATTGCTGCAGCAGAGCTTGCTCGCGGTCGTGTAAAAGAAACAGAGTTCCTGCTTAAGTGGGTAAATGTTTTTGATGCAATGTAGTTGGTTACAAGAACTTTAAACTAACTGAGAAGAGCCTCGTCAGGGGCTCTTCTTTTATTACACTTCTAACTGCTCAATAAAGTAACGTGAGGAGTTAGCTATGTATGATGTTGATCCAAAGCAGACCACCGCAAAGTCAGAAAATAAGAAATCAAAGCTTGAGCGCATGAGCGCTGGTGAGTGGTGTGGTGGTGAAGCTGACGCAGAACAAAGCGCAGCTTTTTGGCGCGCTAAGGATCTTGCCTGGGAGTTCAATCAGACCCGCCCAAGTGATAAAGAAAAGTGCCGTCAGATTTTGAGCGAACTTCTCGGTGAACTAGGAGAGGGAAGTGCAGCAGTTTCTCCTTTTAATGTTGACTATGGCTTCAATATCAAGATTGGCCCACATAGCTTTATCAACCACGGTGCATACCTCATGGATTGTGCGCCAATCACTTTTGGTGCTCATAGTTTTGTGGGCCCTCAGTTTAAGGCGTACACCGTTCAACACCCTCTAGATGCTGAGGAGAGAAATGCTTGGTATGAGCGAGCATTGCCTATCACGGTGGGAGATAACTGCTGGTTTGGCGGAAATGTGACGGTGCTTCCTGGCGTAACTATCGGAAATAACTGTGTAGTTGGTGCTAATAGTCTGGTTACTAAAGATATTCCAGACAATTCTCTTGTTGTTGGTTCTCCCGCAAAGGTCGTACGTCAAATTACCGAGGCAGATAAGCTGGGACTCAAAGAGCTTTTGGGCTAGTTCTGTTAGGCTAGGAGCGCGTGGTTTCGGGGCATAGGACTTCAGAGTACTCGGTTTCAGAGCGTACAAAAAATGCGCGATTTAAGAAAACACTGCTAGATTAGGCCTTTTAGGGAGATTGTTTAACTATTTATTTGATGTTAGAGGCATCCGCGCTATAATAAATATACGGGGAGCTGGGAAATGGCCCGGCTGAGAGGCAGCACCTTATGCTGCGACCCATAAACCTGATCTGGGCAATGCCAGCGTAGGGAGCCAATGCCGTCCTTACGCACTATAAGAAGGAGGGCATATGAAAAAACTTTCTCAGTTTGCATTGCAAGCCATATCCCTTACTTCTTTTCTTGTGCTTTGGCAGCTTGTTATTGTTGCAGGAATTATTCCAAATTACCTTGTTCCAACTCCTGTTCAGGTTGTATTTGCGCTGGTTAAGGACTTTCAGCTTCTTATGACACATACAGGGATTACGCTTTTAGAATCCCTTGTAGGTCTGGCTATTGGAGTGCTTATTGGCTTTGCGCTTGCGGTTCTTATGGACTTCTTCAAAACGCTGGACAAACTGCTCTCTCCACTTGTTACTATCTCGCAGACTATCCCTATTGTGACTATCGCGCCGCTTCTGGTGCTCTGGCTAGGATATGGTCTTTTGCCCAAGATTGTTCTTGTGGCCATTTCAACGTTTTTCCCTATTACCGTGGCGTTGAACTCGGCATTTAAATCAATTGATCCTGATATGGTTGACCTGATGACCACCATGGGAGCTAGTCGTGTGCAGATTTTTTGGCACGTCAAGCTGGCCGCCGCAGCACCACAGTTTTTCTCGGGACTCAAAATGAGCGTGACCTACGCCGTAATTGGTGCAGTGATTGCAGAATGGCTGGGAGGCGACGCTGGACTGGGCGTGTATATGACGCGCGTCAGAAAGGCGTTTGCGTACGACAGGATGTTTGCGGCAATCGTGGTGGTGTCTGCGTTGTCGCTGGTGTTGATGAAGCTCGTAGAACTTGTCCAAAAGCGTGCGCTTCCTTGGGATACCTCTCAGGATGCCAAAGAATCCGCACGGTAACTTTGATGGAACTCAAAGAAAGAAGTGATTACACATATGAGCGCATTTAACCGCAAGGATATAACAAGAAAAGGCTTTCTAGCTGCGATGGGTTTCTCGACAGCAGGACTTTGCGCAGGTTGCTCGCTTGAGCAGCCGTCTGCTCCATCCAACGCAAACAAGGGTGCTGGGCAGAATTCCGGCGGCCCCACAGAGATTACGTTTGCCCTGGACTACACCCCAAACACCAACCATACCGGCATTTATGTGGCTCAGGAGAAGGGCTACTTTGACGAGGTTGGCCTCAAGGTAACTATTCAGCAGCCACCTGCCGATGGTGCCGATGCGCTGATTGGTGCTGGTGGCGCACAGATGGGCGTTACCTACCAGGACTATATTGCTAACAGCCTCTCATCTTCTAATCCGCTGCCATATACTGCGGTGGCTGCTATCATTCAGCACAATCTTTCGGGCATTATGAGCCGTGAAGAAGATCACATTGTTCGTCCACGTGACCTTAATGATCGTACCTACGCAACGTGGAATCTCCCTGTTGAACAGGCTACTATCAGGTCTGTTATGGAATCTGATGGAGGAGACCCCTCCACGCTTAAAATGGTACCTTATGAGGTAGATGATGAGGTATCTGGACTAAAAGCAAAGATGTTTGATGCTGTTTGGGTGTATGAGCAGTGGGCTGTTCAAAACGCTCGTGTTCAGAACTTTGCGTACAACTACTTTGCGTTTGCAGCTATTGATCAGAATTTTGACTACTACACGCCAGTTATCGCAGTAAATGATGGCTTTGCAAAAGAGAATCCAGACGCTGTTAAGGCCTTCTTAAGTGCTACCAGAAAAGGTTATGAGTTCTGCGTTTCTAACCCTGATGAAGCGGCAGAAATTCTACTCAAAGCTGTTCCAGAACTTGACGCTGACCTGGTTAAAGCTTCTCAGAAGTTCTTGGCTGCCAAATACATTGACGACGCCGAGAAGTGGGGAGTTATTGACTCTGCTCGCTGGCAGCGATTCTACACCTGGCTCAATAACCAGCAGCTGCTAGAGAATAAGATTGACCCATCTGCAGGATTTACTAGTGAGTACCTTGGATAAGAAGCTTATTGACATAACAGAAGGTGCTGCTATGGACGCTTCTGGCGAGAAGAGCCTAGGAGCTGCACCTGCATGCGAGCCACAGAGGAGCATGTCGGCGCTTGAGGCGCGTAACCTCACGCTCGTTTGGGGAAACGGTCAGGTAGTTGCTCAGGATATCTCGATTGAGCTGCAACCTGGCACCATTACCTGCTTGGTTGGTCGCTCGGGCTGTGGCAAGACAACATTGCTCCACGCACTTGCGGGACTTTTGCAGCCGCAGGAGGGCAAGGTACTGCTGCATGGCTCTGACGTCACAGGGCATCCGGGACACATTGGCTACATGCTCCAGAAGGATTTGCTCATCCCAAGCAAGCGCATCATCGACAACGTAGCGCTTCCGCTTGAGCTGAAGGGCGTCTCGCGCTCTGAGGCACGCGCACGAGCCCAGGAGATGCTGGAACGCGGTGGACTTGAGCGCGTGGCGCAAAGCTGGCCTCACGAGCTCTCAGGCGGCATGAGACAGCGTGTTGCGTTCCTGCGCACGGCACTCATTGGCTCAGATATTATGCTGCTGGACGAGCCCTTCTCGGCACTTGATGCCCTCACACGGCGAGAAATGCGTGCGTGGCTCATGTCTTCCGTGAAGGAGTTTGGCCTCTCCGTACTGGTGATCACGCACGACGTTGATGAGGCGGTTGCCATGGCTTCGCGCATTTATGTAATGGCGGGCAGTCCCGCGCAGGGCGTGGTAACCAAGATTGTGGGCGTTGTTGAGCCGCAGGGCTGCGCTGATACAGTGTCGGAGGCAGGCTCTGGCAAAGACGCTGGTCAAGGTGCTGACCTAGCATCATTTGATTTGAGCGAAGAGTTTTTGGCTGCCAAGCGAGAAGTACTTTCATTGCTGGGATAATTGCCTGGATGCATTGCTGCGGGTGCGCGGGTTTCTCGCCTTGAATTTGATACAGAAAAAAGACGTGAGAGTTTGTCTCTCACGTCTTTCTTGTTAGCTTGATTTGCGTGCACAATTTTGTTTGTGCAGCTAATTTGTGTAGTTTAATTACTCGCTGAACTCAAGGAATGCGCGATATCCGCGATAAGCCTCAAAGATGTCGGCCTTGTTTGCAATCTCCCAAGGTGCGTGCATGGAAAGAACAGGAACACCGCAGTCGATGACGTGCATGCCATATTTAGCCAGCATGTAAGCAATGGTTCCGCCGCCACCAGCGTCAACACGACCAAGCTCAGCGGTCTGGAACTGAACGCCAGCGTTGTCCATAATGCGACGAATCAGTGCTACGTACTCGGCATCAGCGTCGTTGGAGCCAAACTTGCCGCCACTACCAGTGAACTTGTTGAATGCAAGACCGTGACCCATGATAGCGGAGTTCTTGATTTCAAAACTACCCGTAAAGCTAGGATCATAACCAGCAGAAACGTCACTGGAGAGCATGTAGGAGTTGGCCATGCAGCGGCGCAGGGAAAGTGGAGACTCAAAACCAGCAAGCGCCAGGACCTCTGCCATGATGTTCTCAAAGAAGAGGGAATTCATGCCAGTGGCGCCAACGGAGCCAATCTCTTCCTTGTCGGTCAGAATGGTAACGGAGGTACGTGCAGGAGTGTCGCACTCAAGCTGTGCAATCAAGGAAGGGTAGGAGCAGCTGCGGTCGTCGTGACCGTAGCCCAAGATCATGGAGCGATCAAAGCCCATGTCGCGAGCGGGACCTGCAGGAACAATCTCAAGCTCAGCGGAGAGAAGGTCTGCTTCCTCAATGCCGTAGAGGTCCTTCAGGATGTTGATGACGTTAGCCTTAACGGCTTCCTTTGGCTCGTCGCCCTCTGCATCAGCGGGTTTCTCGCCGTTCTGGCCCCAAACAAGTGGACGATTGCCAACAATAAGATCCAGCATCTCGCCCTCAATGACCTTGGAAGCAGTCTTTCCAAGCTGCTCAGCGCTCAAGTGGATGAGAAGATCGGAGATGCAGAAAACAGGGTCCGTTGGATTCTCGCCAACGCATACGTTTACGACGCTACCGTCTTTAAGTGCAAGAACGCCGTGAATTGCCAGAGGAATAGTGACCCACTGGTATTTTTTGACGCCGCCGTAGTAGTGGGTGTCAAGGGTAGCAAGCTCATTGCGCTCCTCGAGAGGATTCTGCTTGACGTCCAGGCGAGGGGAGTCGATATGAGCGCCGAGGATGTTTAGGCCCTCTTCCAGGGACTTGGTACCAATCTGAACAAAGATGACGGACTTGCCGCGAATGTCTGCGTAGACTTTATCGCCAGCCTTGAGGGTTTTACCTGCAGCGATGGCGTCAGAAAGCTTAACGTAACCTGCTGCTTCGGCAAGCTTGATAGCGCTTGCGGCGCACTCGCGCTCAGTCTTGTTCTCGGAGATAAACTTTCTGTAGCCCTCGGTAAACGACTGGAGTTTGTCCAGGTCCTCCGAGGTGTACTTTTTCCATGCGTTTGTGGTTTCCATACCCATCCTTTCTGTAGCAAGCTCTGTGTGAGCTGCTGCTTGTTGTTGCTGTTAGGTGTGTTGCAGTGGTCGCGGTGCCGGCGACTGCTGCGACCGCGACTTAGTTGCCTCCATTGGAGCTGTTTGAGCCAGAACCGCTGGAGCCACTGTCAGAACTATTACCAGAGCCAGAGTTCTGATTGGAACCAGAATTGCTGCTTGAGCTGCCCGTTCCAGAGTTGTTGCTGGAAGAATTGCTCTCAGACGAGCTGCTTGAGCTGCTCGAGTCGCTGGTCTTTTCCGAACTAGACGAGCTGTCGGAGCTGGTGGTCTCTGATTTCTTGGAGTCAGTGCTCTCCGAAGAGGAATCCTTGGAATCAGTGGACTTGCTTGACTCGTCGGTCTTCTCGCTAGAAGAGCTGGAATCATCTTTCTTATCCGTCGAATTGCTGGTATTCGTAGTTTTTTCCGTCACAACTGGGGTTGTGCTGACCTTTGGTCCCAGGCCAGATCCGTCGGTGATATAGCTGAGGAACATGGCATAAAGAATGACGGCAGAAATGGTAAAGATAATTGAAATAATGGTCACGATAGTCAGCGCTCTTACACGCTTGCGAGACAGCGTTGGCGTGCGATTTACCTGCGACGACTGCCCTGTACCAGAGTCAGCGTTGGGATAATAATCGCGGGAAGGTGCATATTGTGCTCGAGGCATATATTGTGTGCCTTCAAGCGTTGTTTGGCTGCTGTTTGGATATGCCTGCTGGTTATATTCATCGTTGCCGTCAGCGCGGAATTTATGCGTGGAGCGCCTGATAACGTTCTGGTAAATCTGCGAAGCAAGCGCCGAGGCGGCGGCACCAACGGCCACGCCAATAATCGAGCCTGCAATACCAATCTGGTTTGACAGTACAAACGCAGTCACTGCGGCAAGCGAGGTTGCCAAAATTTGGGTAATTGAGACGTCCTTAAGAAGGCTGGGCTTCTCGTCCGCTGTCTCATCTGTAGGCTGAGCAGGCGAAGCTAATCGAGTTTTGTCTGCATCAAAGTGCTTATAGCTCACAAGATGCTCCTTTCTTCGAACTGATAGCCTACCTCATTTTTGTGAAGAAGTAATGTTTCGTCGCTAAATCGCAACATCAGAGGGCATTAAGTTTCATCCAACATACAACTTCAGTGTCGGAAATGGCGAGAAGTTCTGTGAGTAACTAAGCGATTTTCTTATGCGCGTGTTTCTCGCCATGTATTTGTTAAAAACGACCGTATCAAAGGTGATGAAACAAGGTATCATTTATATGTATCAGTTTTCCGTCAAACGGAGGTTTAGCATGCTTGTAAGCGCAAAAGCCATGCTCCAGAGTGCCGAGAAGGGCCACTATGGCATCGGCGCATTCAACGAGAACAACCTTGAGTGGACCGCAGCAATCCTTGATGCAGCAGAAGAGCTTCAGTCTCCTGTCATCATTCAGTGCACCAGCGGCGCAGCAAAGTGGCAGGTAAGCTACCGCGTTGTTGCAGACATGGTTCGTCGTCTTGTTGAGGACAAGAACATCACCGTTCCAGTTGCTCTTCACCTTGACCACGGTTCATATGAGGATGCATTCAAGTGCATCGAGGCTGGATTTACTTCCATTATGTACGATGGTTCTCACGAGCCTGATTTTGAGACCAACCTTAAGCGCACCGAAGAGGTCGTAAAGGCAGCTCACGCAAAGGGCATTTCTGTTGAGGCTGAGGTCGGCGGCATCGGCGGCACCGAGGACGGCGTTACCGCTAAGGGCGAGCTTGCTGATCCTGAGCAGTGCGCAAAGATTGCTGACCTGGGCGTTGACTTCCTTGCATGCGGCATCGGCAACATTCATGGTATCTACCCAGCTAACTGGGAGGGCCTCTCCTTCGACCAGCTCAAGGCTATCAAGGAGCGCGTTGGCGATCTTCCACTTGTTCTCCACGGTGGTACCGGCATTCCTGTAGAGCAGGTTCAGAAGGCTATCTCTATGGGCATCTCCAAGATTAACGTCAACACCGATCTTCAGCTTGTCTTTGCTGAGGCAACCAAGAAGTACGTTGAGGCTGGCCTTGTTGACAACGGCAAGGGCTACGATCCTCGTAAGCTTCTGAAGCCTGGTCGCGAGGCAATCATCGAGCGCACCAAGGAGCTCATCCGCGAGTTTGGTTCCGACGGTAAGGGCTGGAACTAACTGCTGCGGTTTACGCTGGGCGCGGGCGTCGATGCGACAGCGCGTTCTTGCTGCTAGTTAAAGCAACGGACCTGGATTTTTCCAGGTCCGTTTTTTGTTGGGCGCGGTATGTGCGAAAGACGTGCACCTAGTACGCCCTTCTCGCGAGGGGCGGGTGATGTGTTTGATGTGAGCCTGAATTTCTCGCCAAGTCTGAACGATTTGCCGGATTTTCTCACCATGTCTGAGTAATTTGCCTGTTTTTCTCGCCTTATCTGAGTGATTTTGTTCAGACTTGTTAAACATTTCAGGCTCAGTTTCATGAAAGAGAAGTGCGCAAGCCGCTTGGTCAAGTTCGCATTTCGGACTAGCGTCAATTAACGTGTAATACTCATTTGCGTCATGCAGTATGGAGAAGAATACTCATTTAAATATGGAATTCTAATTTTGTCACTTATTTGTCACGAAATTGAGAAAATACATTTATTTAGCGGTCTAATCTTTGTAGCAGGACTTTTATAAGATGATATTTTAAGGTGTTTTTAATCTATCTGCGGAAATAAGGTATTAATCAAATATTCGTAGGTTTTTTGTTGTTTTGCTTATTTGACTTTTAGAAATACTATTCCCATATGGAATATTACCTTTCACATACATCTGCTCTACAAATTTATCGTGC
>CALFOQ010000055.1:0-71926 GCA_937921235.1 uncultured Atopobium sp.
AAAAGATTTAACTATAGGTAAATTCCGCACCTAAGGAACACACCTAAGTCGGATATTCTGCTCAATTGAGGGCATTTTACACATCTAATGACGATATTCTGCATGTTTGTGGTAATTTCTGCGTCATGTATACGTCTTTTTGACAGATTATCCGACTTAGATGTGTTTTGAACTGCCTCCCATTTCTCGTGTCCAAGAAATGGGAGGCAGTTCATCGAGAAGGACTTTTTTGTTGTAACAAAAAAGGTACGCTAAGCGTCGAGCTTACTCTGGTGCAGTTCAGCAAGCCTCTGCAGCTTTTGAACAACCTGTGGCGTGAGTATGTCCTTTTTAACCTGCCAAGACCAATTTCCTTCAGCTTTACCAGGAATGTTCATACGAGCATCGTCAGAAAGACCTAAGACGTCCTGTAGCGGCAAAATAACCACTGCATTAGAAGTGCTAACTACTTGCTCCATAAGGTGGTCAAAAATCTGGTGCGATTCATCAGTTGCCTGGCCACCTGTAAAACGAGCTTCTACAAAACCCATAAGCGTTTGCGTATCATGGGTACCGCTGTACACAATAGACTCCTGAGCTGGTGTAAAGGAATATCTACAGTCTCCATCAGCAAACTGGATAACACTCATACCAGGGAAACCTGTCTGAGAAAGCAATGCACGGACCGCAGGAGTAACCGCTCCCAAATCCTCCGCAATAAAAGGCAGTGGACCAAGCTGCTTATAAGCAACGTCAAACAGCTCATAGCCAGGACCAAACTTGAATGAACCCTCAGCAGCGGTCTTTCCCTGCTCAATGGCATAGTAAGACGTAAAGCCAATAAAATGATCAAGCCTCGTGTAGTCATACAGATAGAAAGACCTGCGGAATCGCTCAATCCACCAACGATAACCCTCGTCTTTATGAGCTTGCCAGTTGTACGTTGGATTACCCCACAGCTGACCATCCTGAGAAAACGCGTCAGCAGGAGCGCCAGCTTGAAGCTCTGTATGGCCCGTATCATCTAGAGCAAAAAGCTCTGGATGTGCCCAAACATCAGCGGAATCTTCCGAAACAAACATGGGCATGTCGCCAATAATCTGAATCCTTTGAGCGCGAGCCTCCGCTAACGTCTGACTCCAAATAACATCAAAAGCAAATTGACTCTTTTGATGAAGTTCGATTGCCTGAGCAAGCTCAGGAAGCTTAAGTAGCTCTGGTGACCAGCTGCGATACTGCTTTGGCCACTCCTGCCATACTCCCTCACCAAGAAGGTCTTTGATCGCACGGAACGCCGCATACGAATCAAGCCAATACGAGTTTCTCGCCAGAAATGCCTGGTACTCAACAGCCCGCTTACTCTGAGGCCCATCGCATTCAGAAATGACTTTCTCCATTGCCGCTGGATCAAGTAGATTGATATTTCCTGCAAAAGCAGAAATTCCCGCGTAAGGAGAGCCGTATTCGTCGGTTGGGCTGACAGGCAAAATCTGCCAATACTTCTGGCCAGATTTAGCGAGAAAATCAATGAACTCGGAAGTCTCGCGACCAATAACACCAAGCTTCTGGCCTGGCGTAATTGCGGAGTCCTCATTAGAAGGCAGAGAAGTAATGTGAGCAAGCACTCCCATACCAGGCTCAAGAGGCTTTTGTAGTCTATGAGCTGGCTGCACGTTTAAGACAGTACACCCAAGCTGCCACAAAAAGACCTCTGCCTTGCCATCTTTGACAGGTACTGCTTGTCCACTAATAACGTCAATAACCTGCATGTTTTGAGGAACAGAAACATATACGGTCTTAGCATCTGAGCGGCTCTTATTCACCAACACACAAATGCCAGAAGCGTCTTTGCTCTGCTGCACTTGCTGGCCATCTTTTTGAACAAGCCTACGCCAGAAAGCTAAAACATCATCTGAACCACACTCTGGAACAAACGGTTCAAACGAGCCGTCTACCAGCAGAGGAAGCGTTTTTCTGAGCGCAATAGCATTGCGATACATATGCAAGTAATCCAGGTCTGCGCGAGGACTGCTTCCTGGCCATGGCATAGTTGCGCGATTTGTTGGGTCAACAAATCCCTCAACGCCCATCTCATCGCCGTAGTAGATTGATGGAACACCAGGAAGTGTCATCTGCAGCACAGCCGTCTGCCACATACGAGCCTTAGAAAGACCTCGCTGATCAGCAGAAAGTCTGTATGTTACCTGCTCTTGAGCAGAAAGAGCATCAGGAGCAGGAGCTCCAGCAACTACGTTAATCAAACGCTCTTTATCATGTGTTCCAAATACGTTGAGGCAAGAATAAAACGCCTCGTGAGGATAGTTTTCCCAAAGCTCTTCAAGAGCTGAAACAGTTGCCTCAGCACCAGACTCATTCATCAAAAATGAAAGAATAGACTTGCGCAGAGGATAATTCATAGGTCCATCGAGCTCAGAACCTTCCAGATAATGCCTGAGTTTTCCGTACGCACGCTTATTGCTTGCGTCCTCCCAGACCTCTCCGATAATGACTGCATCACTGCGCTCTGCAAGTGCAGCCGCACGAATCTTCTGTATAAACGAATCGGAGATTTCATCTGCAACGTCTAAGCGCCAACCGCGAGCACCACGGCGCAACCACGTTCTAATAACGCCATCCTTGCCACAAATAAACTCCTGATAATCGGGGTTATCGGAGACAATAGTTGGAAGTGCGTCTACACCCCACCAGCTCTCATATGTCCCATCCTCATGGAAGGTAAACCACTCATCATAGGACGAGCCAGCCTGCTGAACTGCTCCTGGTTCAGAGTAGTTAGAGAATTTATTAAAATATTTTGAATCAGCGCCACAGTGATTAAAAACGCCATCCAAAATAATAGAAATACCATGTTCAGCAGCTTTTGCGCAGAGGCGCTCAAAATCCTCTACAGTGCCCAACACGGGATCAACTTCCAAATAATCCGCAATATCGTAGCGATGATTACTAGAAGCAGCATAGATAGGATTCAAATAAAGCGCAGTTATTCCAAGGTTTTCCAAATAAGGAAGCTTCTCTTCAATACCAGCCAAAGAACCGCCGTAGAAATCCCATTCAGTCAAGCGGCCGTTGGCATCGCGCTGATACTCAGGGGTCTTTTCCCAGTCATCAACTAGCTGGCGAGAAACCCCATTTCTTGGAATGGCAAGTGCTTGCTTGGTACGTTCATACCAGTTTGCATCTCGTGCAAACCTGTCGGGGAAAATCTGGTAGACAACTCCCCCTTTATACCAGCTAGGGTCTTCTACACCTGCAAAGCTGCCACGAGACTTATAGCAAGTAATCTGAAATGATGGTGGCTCGCAATAGGCAAAGCTACCAACACCGGTGCATCTATTTTCTTGAACACCATATGACCAAACTGCTCCGTCAGAAGCCTGAAGCTCAAAACGATACCAAATAAGGCCCGTAGCAGCTGGTTTAACAATTGCCTCAAAGCACTGCGCATAGTCAGGTACGCCAGTCGGAAGCGCGCCAGCAAAATCACTCTTTTGCATCACCACGCGTTTCTCGCCAGACAGAACTTGGGCCTCTGAAGACGATTCAGGGCCATACTCTTGCCAGAGACGAAGCGTTACTGATTGAACATCATCGTCCCAAGCAAATATTCTGATTGTTGCTGAAGTACCTAGTTCTACCGCGCCTTTTGGATCTCTACAAACAATGTTTGAGGTGTTGTGAAAAGCCTGCATTCTTACCAATCTCGACGACGTACATACCTAATAATCTCAGGGTGTAGTAAATGATACACGTCAAGATATTCATTTGCAGCATTATGCCAACTAAAGTCCTCTGCCATCGCCTGTTTTACAAGATTTGCCCACGCTTGTTTATCGTTTCTATAAACATCGGCGGCGTACAGAATAATATCTGCCATTTCATCTGCGTTTTGATTGGCAAAACTAAAGCCGGTTCCTTCTCCCGTAAACTGGTTGTACGGTTTTACAGAATCTGCCAGACCGCCCGTCTCGCGAACAATAGGAAGCGTGCCATAACGCATAGAAATCATCTGAGAAAGACCGCAAGGCTCAAACTCTGATGGCATCAAGAACATATCCGCACCTGCATACATGCGGTGAGAAAGCGCAATATCAAACTCAATACGTGCAGCCATACGGTTGCCATAGTGCTCATCAAAGAAGCGCATAGCATCTTCTTGTTCGGCATCGCCCGTTCCTAAAACAGCAACTTCAATACCTGCACAAATGAGACGGTCCATCGCATAGCGAATCAGGCCCAAACCCTTCTGGTTGGTCAAGCGCGTAACCATTACCGCAAGAGGTACATCTGGATTTACCTCAAGGCCCAGCTCTTCTTGCAATTGACGCTTACACTCAGCTTTACCCTCCATATGACGTGCCGAGAAGTTCTGTGGAATGTAAGGATCGCTTGCAGGTGACCATGTACCAATATCAATGCCGTTTAAAATTCCACATAGAACACTTTGACGACGACGGAAGATATCATCCATTCCCTCTCCGAAGTGCTCTGTCTGCAGCTCACGGGCATACGTTGGGCTAACAGTGAGCAGATAATCGGAGTAGCAAAGTGCGCCCTTCATAAAGTTGATAGAGCTTGCATCACACCTTAACTGGTCAACCGCAGCAGGAATGTCAGCAAGACCCAGTACGTCACTGAGCATCTTGTCAGTAAACTGTCCCTGGAACTTAACGTTATGAATGGAGAAGACCGTCTTAACGTTGTGGACCTCAGGGACGCCCTGATACTGCTCACGCAGAAATACGGGTGCCAGTGCCGTTTGCCAGTCATTGCAGTGCAGAACGTCGCAGGAGAGCTCTGGGACGTGTGCAATCAGCTCACACAGAGCCTTGGAGAAGAACGCATAGCGCTCTCCGTCATCAAAGTAGCCATAAAGGCCATCACGAGCAAAGTAAGACTCGTTATCTACAAAGTAAAAATCAACGCCTTCATGAACTAGATGCCACAGCCCACAATACTCAAAGCGCCACGAAAGAGGCACCTGAAGCTCGTAGACCTTCTTCATCTTTTGTTTCCACTCGGGCTTAATGGAGCTGTAGAGTGGCGAGATAACCGCCACTCTTGCTCCTACTTTTTTAAGTGCTTGTGGCAATGAACCCGAGACATCTCCAAGGCCGCCCGACTTGGAAAAAGGCGCCACCTCTGAACTTGCATAGACAACGCGAAGTTTGCGACGCTTGGAGACTTGGGACATTATTACGCCACCCTCTTATTGTTTTTACGCTGAAGAAGAATTTCTTCGCTGGTACCACGAAGCTCAGTACCTGCAGGAATAATATTAGAACGGTCTACAATAGCGTGCTCGACTACAGAACCTTCCTTAACAATGCAACCTTCCATCACAATAGAATCGCGTACTACTGCGCCACGCTCAATGATGACGTTACGACCAAGGATGGAACCGGTAACAGATCCACGGATACGGCAGCCTGCAGAAATAGTAGAGTTACTTACCTTTGAGCCAATCTCAAATTTTGCAGGAGCGGTATCGTGAGCCTTTGTCTTAATGGAACGCTCTGGGGTAAAGAGCTCATTTGCTGGCATGGGGTTCAAAAGCTCCATGTTAGCCTGATAATAAGAGTTCTTTGAGAAGATAGATGCTACATGGCCCTCAAAGTGGAAGGTACGGACCTTAACACGGTTGTAGTCAGCATGAAGCGCCTCAAAGAGGTCAAGATAATCAGTAGCTCTATACCAATCAAGCATATCAATAAGCAGGTCACGCTTGATAATAAAGCAGTCAAGGGAAGCTTCATTTCCGCGCTGGACACCATTATGTGTCTTGACTACGCGGTCACCTTCAAGCTCAACACCAACAACATCTCTATCGTTATAACGAGTGGTGTAGGTCATCATGGTAATGTCCGCGTCAGACTCTAGATGCTGATCAAGCAGCTCGGTAAGATCAGCGTTGTAAACAAAGTTTGAAGTGGACAACAGAACATACTCTGCGTCAGTTCTCTCAAGATAAGGTCTGTTGGAAATCAGATCTCTGAGCAGGAAACGAGCGCCTGTGTGAGAGGTACCAAAAGCGGATCCTGGCAGGATAAATAAACCACCGCTCTTGCGGTCCAAGTTCCAGTCTTTACCAGAGCCAAGGTGATCAATGAGTGAGCGATAGTTAAATGGCATGATGACACCAACGGTACTAATGTCCGAATTAACCATATTTGAAAGAGGAAAATCCACCAGGCGATATCTTCCCAAGAAAGGCATGGATGCAATTGGGCGTACATCATTGGCGATTTCCATGTTAGTAGACGCATAATTGCAGGTAATAAGACCAATTACTCTATTCATTATTGCTCACCTCTTTCGACTACTACATCATTTCCAACAACAGCAATCTCCTTGTTCAAATCAGAGCTGCCAATATGGACGTTCTTCTCGACCACAGCGTTCTCGCCAAGAATTGCACGAATAACCACCGCACCAGGTTTAACTTCTGCGCCAGGAAGAAGTACGGAGTCAATAACGCGCGCTCCCTCACCAATAACGGCATCGGTAGACAAAATTGAATGGCGAGAATAACCAAAGATCTGGCATCCGTTGCTTACCAGACAGTCGTCTACCTCTCCAAAAGCGCCAATGTACGCTGGTGGACGGGTGGAAGCATTAGACAAGATAGGGAACTTGTCCGAGAAGATGTCAAACTTAGGCTCAGAGCCAAGCAGATCCATGCTGGTCTCATGATAGCTTGCAATAGTACCTACATCACGCCAGAAGCCCTCAAAGCGATAAGCAAAAAGACGTTTACCATCATCAAGCAACGTCGGAATAATATCGCCGCCAAAGTCATGAGAAGATTCAGGGTTCTTTGCGTCCTCACGCAAAGTCTCAAGAAGCAGGTCTGTGCTAAAGATATAGATTCCCATGGACGCCAGGTTGGACTCTGGCTCTTTGGGTTTCTCGGAAAACTTGGTGATCCTATCCTCATCATCAATGGACATGATGCCGAAGCGAGAGGTCTCTTCCCAAGGAACAGGCATGACGGCAATCGTAAGGTCTGCGTTGTTCTTCTTATGGCAGGCGAGCATCTCGCCGTAGTCCATACGGTAAAGCTGATCGCCAGAGAGAATTAGTACGTAATCAGGGTTATTCTGCTCAATGTAACCAATATTCTGGGTGACGGCATCTGCGGTTCCCGCATACCATGCACCACCAGACTGTGTTGCGAAGGGAGGCAGAATTGAAATTCCACCACCGCGCTCATCAAGGTCCCAAGCACTACCTGATCCCACGTAAGAGTGAAGCAAATACGGACGATACTGTGTCAAAACACCTACCGTAGAAATTCCTGAATTTGCGCAGTTGGATAATGCAAAGTCAATAATGCGGAACTTGCCACCAAACGAGACAGCAGGTTTAGCTACTTTTGAGGTCAGAGCACCTAAGCGGCTTCCCTGTCCTCCTGCAAGTAGCATTGCAAGACATTCCCTTTTGCTCATATCCAAATCTCCTCTCTCCCCAACAGAGGTCTTTATTCTTAACGTCTTACGACGATTGAACCTAAATGCAGATCCTTACACGTGCCAAATATCTTCCATGTACTCCCTGATAGTTCTATCAGCCGAGAAGAAACCAGAGTTTGCAGTATTGTGAAGTGCGCGAGCATTCCAGCTACGACGATCTGCATAGGACTGAGTAAGTTCTTCCCATGCCTTCACGTAGGCGTCAAAGTCAATAAGCACCAGGTCAGGATCATTGTTAATCAGCAGATAGTCGTGAATTGACTCAAAGTTGCCAGAGAGTCGGCTCAACGAGCCATCGGTCAGCATATTTACAATGCGAGCCAGTGTTGGGTTCTGGTTAAGCAGGTTTTGTGCAAAGTAGGTGCCGGAAGCATATACCTCTTGGACCTCGTCTGCACGAAGACCAAAAATCTTGATGTTCTCTGGTCCTGCAAGATCGGAAATCTCAATGTTGGAGCCGTCGTAAGTTCCAAGTGTTAGAGCTGCGTTCATCATAAGCTTCATGTTTGAGGTACCAGAAGCCTCTGCACCAGCAACCGAAATCTGCTCTGAAATATCAGATGCAGCATAGATAAGCTGTGCATTTGAAACAGCAAAGTTTGGAATAAAGACAATCTTCAGACGACCCTCAATGCGCTCGTCGTTGTTAACCACGTCTGCAACGGAGTGAATAAGTCGAATGACTTCCTTTGCAAAGGTATAGCTCTGAGCCGCCTTACCCGAGAAGATAAAGGTGGTTGGAGCTGGTTTATAGCTTGGGTCATCAAGCATACGGTTGTAGAGATACAAAATCTTAAAGACATTAAGCAGCTGACGCTTATATGCATGGAAGCGTTTTACCTGCGTATCAAAGATGGTATTGGTATCCATCTCAACACCAGTTGTCTTCTTGACGTATGCAGCAAGACGCTCTTTTTCTTCTTTCTTTGCAGCGTCCATCTTGTCCAAGAACTCAGCATTGTTCTCAAAAGCAGAAAGCTTCTGAAGCTCATTGGCATCATCAAGCCAGCCGGTACCAATAGCCTCAGTAATAAGCTTTGCGTAAGCGGTATTTGCCTGTGCCAAGAAGCGACGGTGGCAGATGCCGTTAGTCTTGTTATTAAAGATTTCTGGACGAAGCTTGTAGAAGTCCTTCAAAACACTCTGCTTCAAAATGTTAGTGTGCAGATCAGATACACCGTTAACCGAGTGGCTAAACAAAATAGAGAGGTTAGCCATACGAACGGTGTTATCCCACAACACAGCTGTTGAGGCGAGAAGTTCGGTGTTGCCGTTAGAGTCAACAAGCAGCTGCTCCTTATAGAGGCGATCAACCTCGTCGATAAACATATACAAGCGAGGAAGCAGCTCACGGAAGGTGTTAATAGGCCACTTCTCAAGAGCCTCAGGCATAACGGTGTGGTTGGTATAAGAAATTGCGTTTCTCGCGATATCAAATGCCTCGTTAAAGTCAACGCCATGGTCATCGACAAGAAGGCGCATAAGCTCTGGTCCGCACATTGCTGGGTGCGTATCGTTAGTGTGGATACAGACGTGATCTGCAAAGTGTTCCCAATCCTCACCGTACTTATCCTTATAAGCACGAAGAATGGTCTGAAGACCAGCGGAAACAAACAAATACTCCTGCTTTAAGCGAAGAATGCGTCCGTGCTCACCAGAGTCATTTGGATACAGAATGGTTGAAATTGCCTCAACATCAGAGCGGAACTTATTAGCACGGGCATAATCGCCGGCGTTAAAAGCATCAAGATCAAAGTCTTCCTCTGCTGGCTCTGCAGACCAAAGACGGAGCTTATTTACGGTCTTTGCACCATAGCCAACAATAGGCACATCGTAAGGAACAGCCCTTACTACCTGGCCACCCTCTTGCGAGAACCAGAAATTGCCATTCTCGTCCTCATGTCTTACAACTGTGCCACCAAAGCGCACCAGTACGCTAGAATCGTCTTTTCTGACTTCCCATGGATATCCATTTGCCAGCCAGTTATCGGTACGCTCTACCTGGCGTCCATCCTTAATCTCCTGGCGGAAGAGACCATAACGGTATCTCATACCGTTACCAAAGCCAGCCATGCCCTCGTGCGCCATGGAGTCCAGGAAGCACGCGGCGAGTCTACCCAGACCACCATTGCCAAGACCAGGGTCTACCTCCTGAGCAGCAAGCTCCTGAAGAGAGGTACCCATCTCTTTAAGACCCTCTGCAACAACGTCAGTAATACCAAGATTGAGCAGGTAATTTTCAAGCAGTGGTCCTAGAAGGAACTCAAGAGAGAAGTAATAGACCTGCTTGTCAGCATGAATATAGGAGGTTGACTGAATTTCTCGCGCCTTTTCTGCAATGAGGTGGGCAAGAACGTTATAGCGCTCCTGATCAGTGCACTCTCCATAGTATTTGCCAAGAATCTTGATGAACTTATCGCGATACTGCTCTTCAAAATCTTGTTTATCGGTAAAAATGTTTTGTCCGTTATTTACGGCCATGCTTCCCCCTCTTTGGAAGTTCTTTCTCAAACGCTAAAACAATGCCACCAAGCGGAGGAACAGACAGCTCTACCGAATAATCTCTTCCATTCCATGCCACTGGCTTAGTGGAAAGTTTCTTAGTATTCACAATACCCGAACCGCCAAATTCTTTTGCGTCGGAATTGAACACTTCTTTCCACACACCTGCAGAAGGCATGCCTAAACGGAAGTTCTGATGGGTTGCAACGTCAAAATTGATGAGAATAACCAGGTCCTCGGAAGGCTTTCTTCCGTGACGAACAAACGAGATGATTGATTGCTCATTATTGTCTGCGTCAATCCAATCAAATCCACGGTTGTCGTAGGCATACTGCCAAAGTCCTGGATGATTCTTATAGAAATGATTAAGAGCCTTAATAAATGCCTGCTGATGAGCGTGAGTTGGATACTCCTCAGTCAAGTAATACTCAATACCCTCGTAGTAGCGCCATTCAATAAACTGCGCAATCTCGTTGCCCATAAAGTTGAGCTTAGCGCCCGGATGAGTCATCTGATGAAGTGCCAAAGCCCTCATGCCAGCAAACTGTCTCCACCAATCCCCTGGCATACGCTGAATAAGGCTACACTTACCATGAACAACCTCGTCATGGCTGAGCGGCAGCACAAAGTTCTCATTGAACTGATACATGCTGGAGAAGGTCAGAAGACGGTGGTTACCTGGTCTATAAGGGAAATCAGTCTGACAATAGTGCAGCGTATCATTCATCCAGCCCATGTCCCACTTAAGGTTAAAGCCAAGTCCTCCAACCTCAGGAGGATAGGTAACTAGCGGCCACGCTGTGGACTCTTCTGCAATCATCAAAATATCGGGATGCTCTTTCTGAGCTGTCTCGTTGCAGAGACGCAAGAAAGCGCTTGCATCCAAATCTTCCTCTGTGCCCTTATGGTTAAAGCGCTTCTGAGAAGGATCGTCGATACCAAAATTCAAATACAACATGCTACTGACACCGTCAACGCGAATGCCATCAGCGTGATAGTCATTCAGCCACATGAGCAGGTTAGAAACAAGGAAGCTTCTAACCTCACCGCGAGTAAGATCAAACTTAAGAGTTCCCCAGTTAGGATGCTCTTTTTCTTCAAAGAGCTTGGTACCATCAAACTCTGCGAGACCATGAGCATCTTTGCAGAAGCCTCCTGGGACCCAGTCTAAAATGACGCCAATACCAGCCTGATGGCAGCAGTCAATAAAGTGTTTGAACTGGGCAGGATTGCCATACCTTGAGGTGGGAGCAAAATAACCCGTTACCTGATAACCCCAAGATCCATCAAAAGGATGCTCCATAACAGGGAGAAGCTCAATGTGGGTGTAGCCCATATCTTTAACATAGGCTACAAGCTCTTCTGAGAGGTCATCATAGGTGTAGAAGGCATCTACGTTGGTGTCAAAATAGTCCTTGGGTTCTTCGGCCTGCTCTACATTCTCTGTATCAGCAGAATCTTCCTCTGGGGCAGTCAGGTCAGTATGCTGCTTCCAGCTCCCAAGATGAACTTCAAAGATGTTAAGAGGACTATGCAGGAACTTAAGCGATGCACGTCTCTTCATCCATGCTTCGTCTTCCCAAACGTACACGTCTGGGTCAAACGTAATAGATGCCGTATGTGGTCTGACCTCCGCATAGGTACCATAGGGGTCAGCCTTAAAAATCTTCTGTCCAGAAGCGGATACAATCAGGAATTTATACAATACTTCCGAGGTGATTCCTGGAATAAAACCTTCCCAGATTCCGCCATGTTTTGAGCGAGAAAGAACGTTGACGGTATCATCCCAATTATTAAAGTCTCCAACAACAGAGACAGAGGCTGCATTGGGGGCCCAAACCGCAAAATGATAACCTTCAACTCCATCTTCTTGAACCGCAGGGTGTGCACCTAATTTCTTGTGGCTCTGGAACCATTTACCTTGCGCAAACAAGTATGCATCCTGGTCACTCACTGCTAACGATGCATTTAACTCTGCCATGCTCACCCCCGCGCTAATCTATGAAATCTACGCATTTTATAGATTTGTTATCCATCAATGCTCGTAGTTGATAGTAACTAAGATAAACCATTACAAGGTAAAACACGGTGACAAACAGTCAATATAACTTTCACCGATAAAAAACGACCGTACGCGTTATTTTTTTGTTTTTACCGATTTTTGTTAATAATAGTGAATAAAAATTGTAACTAAAAGAAATGGCAGCTTATCCAAATAAACTGCCATTTGATACATAAACTTTTTATATAACCGTGAAGCGACTTAAGAAAGCTGGCTCCTACAAGTCCTCTTCCTAAAGTGATTCTTCAGGTTACTTGCAACTACATCTTGCGTGGTACAGCCGTCTCAGCTGAAGGAGCATGTGCAGCAATTACGTCAAGAGCCACTGCCTCTTGGTCCTTCTCGCCAGAAGCAACTGCCCTACCATATGCATCGGTATCAAGAATTGCCTGGCGGAAGCGATCAGTTGTAAATCCATAAGGAGCACGACCCCACTCGTTGGTCTTCTGAGCTCGCTCAACAATGATGTCCAGGTCAGCGTCAACAGATTCTGAAGTAATGTCCAGATTGGCCAAGGTGGTTGGGAGACCAAGCTTTCTATTAAGCGCCACCTGCTCCTCAAGTGCCTTAAGGTTGCCGTCAAAGGCATAAAGAACGCAGGTACCAAAGGAAACGACCTCACCATGAAGGTGTTTCTCGCCACGCTCGCCCAGAGCAGTAAAGGCATTGTAGAAGGCATGAGCGGTTGAGGAATTGAAGTAATACGCACCGCGCTCTGCACCAATGTTGGTGGTCATGTTAGACACAACACCAGCGGTAATGATGATGTTAAGAACAACGTTTTCAAATGCTTCAGAAACAATACCAGCGCGCTTATCTGCCAGTGCCTGCTCTGCATTGTCAAACAGAGGCTCAATGCAGGCGCCTGCGGCAAGAGCTCGTCCCATAAGAGGGCTGTGGAGCAGCTCAACTTCTCTGGAAGAAAGTTCAACCTCAGGACCCTTAGAGAAGGCATCGCCAATTCCTGCCCAGAAGTACTCATCAGGACTCTCTGCAATAATCTGCGTATCAATAAAGGTATGAACGGGCAGCTCAGCAGGAATGAAGTACGTATCTGCAGAACCATCCTCTTTATAGAAAACAGCAATTCTTGTTACAGGAGCGCAGTTAGAAGCAAGTGTTGGGAAGGTAAAGTATGGCTTATCCAGGATGGTTGCAATCTCTTTGCCCTCGTCGATTGCACGACCGCCACCAACAAGGAAGAGCATATCAGCAGCAATAACCTCAGACATCGTTGCAATTCTCTTGGCATTTGCGTGTGTAGAGTTAGTGCCGTAAGAAATCCAAGAAGAGATAGAAACCTCAGAGCCTGCAAGTGCAGCCTCAAGCTTTGGACGTGCCTTCTCCATTGCAGTTGGTCCACCAATAACTACGGCATTTTTGCCAAGGCGCTTAACAATGTGTAGTACCGACTTATAAGCATCAACACCAATGGTGTATGAAGGCAGATACTCCGTAAATGTTCCGCGAGATTCCATCTTTTCCATAGCGTCCTCCAAAACCTATCTCAGAAAAGCGAGAATATAACTTTAACTGAATTAGTTATGTTTTTGCAGCATAAATCCTTGAACGAGCGTTTCCTCTGCCTCTTTATAGGCTGACGAGAAAAACTCTGTATCAAGCATTTGATACTGCGGGGAGCTCACACTATTCTGGCGATTCTCCTCTGCAATGCGCTGTATAACCTGAAGTGTTTGCTCAACATCTGAATGCGTAAACCCATACTGTGGATGAGCAGCAGCAACTGCAAAGAGCTCATCAGATGCTTCTGGCAGACGATTCATATCAAGCGAGCGCCCGTAAACATCAAAATCTGCTTGCTTACGAATACGTGCATCTTCTCCTGTTGGAATATGATGAGCACGCAAAAATGCCCGTGTATGAGCGTTATACACATGGTCGCAAACAAGGTGGCACCAAATGCCCACGATAAGCTCTCTGAGCTGGCGCTGATCTACTAAGCTGCGCTGCTCAGCTGAGCAATAACTCACATTTGGCTGGATGAAGTCAGTCTGTAGTAGATACTCTGCTGGATTAAGACCACCCATAAAGTTTCGCTGATAGCGCCTGTAACTTGGAATAGGCAACGTTCCTGGATAGGACTGATGGCTTCGACCGTATCTCACCTTGTGAGAATAGTCTGGAACCATAAAGCCAATGTGCACATCAGGAGCAACGTTTCCAAGCAGAAATGCATCAGGGTAGTGAATATCTACACCCAAGCAACCGGCTCCTTTCTCAAGGAGCCGGTCAGCATGAGCAATATGTACATTCCAACTTGGCACTACAATTACCTGCTTATCCGCGAATTTCTCCGCCGGTAGAACGAAGAACCTTCTCCACAAGCTTTGTGTGGGTCTTCTCGACCTCTTCTGAAGTAAGCGTTCTGTCGTCTGCGCGATACGTGAGCGAGAAGGCCATGGACTTCTTACCCTCACCAACACGCAGCGGATCGCGGTACACGTCAAAGAGTCTGATGTCGCAGAGGAGCTTGCCACCAGCAGACTTCAAACGCTGAACCAACTGCTCAGCAGTAACGCTCTCGTCAACAACAATTGCCAGGTCAATGGAGATGCCTGGGTAGGTTGGAGGCTCAACAATAGGAAGGTCTTTCTGAGAAAGACGCAAGAGCGACGCAACAGAAATCTCAAAGGCAATAACTGGAACCTCAATGTCAAAGTTCTGGAGCGACAAAGGATGAATGTTTCCAACCCAACCGATTGTCTCGCTACCTGCAAGAATCTCAGCAGCGCGACCAGGCTGCAGCCAACCGTATTGCTCTGGCTCAGCTACACGGAAACGAACCTTAGGGATGCGAAGTGCCTCAAGCAGGCCCTCAACAATACCCTTGGCATCAAAGAAATCGTAGGCTGGATACTTAGCATTCCAAGCATCATCTGCTGGACGACCAACCAATACGCCACAGACATAGCTTGGCTCATCTGGCTGACTCTTATCCTTATGTCCAAAGAGCACACGGCCCAGCTCATACATGGCAATATTAGAGACACCATGAGCAAGGTTGTATGCAATAGAGCGCAGGAGACCTGGAACAATGGAGCGACGCATCTCAGACTGGTCAGCAACAAGTGGGCTCATAACCTTTACAGGGACGCCTCTTCCCTCTTCGCTCATACCAAGCTTAGAGAGGTCATCTGGACTTGCAAACAAATATGACTTTGTCTCGTTGAGACCAAGAGCGCGCAGCGTACGGCCAATCTTTCTAATCTGGCGCTGCTCCGAAGTCAGGCCGCCAGCATGGTTTCTAGCAGCAGGAAGCGTAGCCTCAATATCACCTTCACCCCACAGGCGAACAATCTCCTCAATAAGGTCAACCTCGCGCGTAAGGTCTGGGCGGTTTGTAGGAGCAACAACACTCAGCTCTCCGTTGTCTGCTGAAGTAACCTTGCAACCAAGACGCGTAAGGCGAGAAACCATAAACTCTTCTGGAATTTGAGCACCTGCAAGGGCGCAGACGCGCCCTGGACGAAGCGTAATAGTTACTGCCTCTTTTACCTTTGGATATACATCAACAATACCAGGGCAAACCTCAGCACCACAGCACTCCTCAAAGAGAGCTGCTGCAATATCTGCAACAGATGCGCAGCCGTTTGGATCCACAAGACGCTCGTAGCGAATAGAAGCCTCACTCATAAGGTCAAGGTTTCTGCTGGTACGGCTAATGTGTCCATTATCAAAGACCGCAGACTCCAAAAGAACATCAACGGTATTCTCGGTAATTTCAGAATCCAGGCCACCCATAACACCAGCAAGAGCAATAGGAGTCTGACCGTTATCTGTGATGACCGTCATATCGGACGTGAGCTCGCGGTCTTCTCCGTCAAGCGTCACAATGTGCTCACCGTCTTCTGCAGCACGAACCACAATGTGGTACTTGCCATCTTCCTTGGTAAGTTTTCCGAGGTCAAAGGCGTGCAGAGGCTGACCGGTCAGGTACATAACGTAGTTAGTAACATCAACAACATTATTGATTGAGCGGCCACCACAAGCCGTAACACGACGAGCAAGCCACTCAGGGCTTGGGCCAATCTTGACGTTACGAACCACGCGAGCGGTGTACCTTGAGCAGAGCTCAGGATCAGCAATAGTAACATCTACCTGCTCAGATGCATCTGCGCCAGACTCAGACGTAACACGTGGAAGCTCAATGTGGGTGTCAGTGTCATACATTGCAGAAACCTCAACAGCCATACCAGTCATAGAAAGGCAGTCGGGGCGGTTGGGGGTAATCTCGCAATCAAGAACTACATCAGACATGCCAAGGTAATCCGTAAGAGGTACACCAATTGGAGCATCTTCGGGAAGAATCATAATGCCACTCTGGTCATCGCCAAGACCAAGCTCGCGAGAAGAGCAGTTCATGCCGCAAGACTCAACGCCACGCAGCTTGGACTTTTTAATCTTAAAGTCTCCAGGAAGTACCGCACCGATCATTGCGGTAACAATGTGGTCTCCCTGATTAAAGTTCTGAGCACCGCAAACAATCTGTAGAGGAACAGGATTTCCGTCCTTATCTACATTGTTATTGCCCACGTCAACCAGGGTAACGTACATGTGATCAGAATCAGGATGAGGCTCTTTGCTTACAACCTGAGCAGTAACAACATGGTCAAGATTTGCGCCGACACGCTCTATGGCCTCAACCTCAGTACCAGTGCGCACAAACTCGCGCTCAAGGTCTTTTGGGTCCTGAGGAAGATCAACGAGCGTCTTCAGCCATTCATAAGATACACGCATGTGATTGCCTTTCTAATAAGACGCCGATGATTAGAACTGACGTAGGACTCTCTGGTCACCAGAGATGAGCATGCGCAGGTCAGGAAGGTCATAACGGAGCGCTGCGACACGCTCAACACCAATGCCAAAGGCAAAGCCTGTGTACTTCTCGGAATCAATACCGCAGTACTTGAAGACATTAGGGTCAACCATGCCACAACCAAGAATCTCAAGCCAGCCCGTATTCTTGCAGAAGCGGCAACCCTCACCGTGGCACACACCACAAGAAACGTCTACCTCGCAGCTTGGCTCGGTGAATGGGAAGAAGTGAGGACGATAGCGGGTAGCGCGGTCCTTACCAAAAATCTCACGAGTAAAGTGATCAAGGGTACCTTTGAGGTCGCCAAAGGTGATTCCCTCATCAACAACAAGGCCTTCCATCTGCGTAAACTGAGGCAGGTGGTTAGCATCTGCTGTGTCAGGACGGAATACCGTACCAGGGCAAATCATGTAGATAGGAGGCTCTTTTGTCTCCATGGTGTGCACCTGAACGCCAGAAGTCTGTGTACGAAGAAGAACGTCGGACTCGCCCAGTACGTGCGACTCTTTTCCTTCTGGTGCATTATCCACTACGTAGAACGTATCCTTACCAGAACGGCTTGGATGATCCTCAGGAGCATTCAGAGCTGTAAAGTTGTAGTAGGTGGTCTCAACATAAGGGCCTGTCTCAATGGTGTAGCCCATGCTGATAAAGATGTCTTCCATCTCCTCACGTACCTGCTCAATGAGGTGCTGAGTACCAGGGTTCAGACGACGACCTGGAAGGGTAATATCAGTTGCCTCAGCATTAAGCTGGGCTTCAAGGGCTTCTCGCTTTAAGGCAAGCTGGCGCTCACGAATAGCGGTCTCAACGTTAGCACGAACGGTGTTGGCAAGCTGACCCATTTGAGGGCGCTGATCTGCGGGAACCTGACCCATCATACGCATAATTGCTGTAAGAGAGCCCTTCTTTCCCATTGATGCAACGCGCACCTTCTCAAGTGCTTCAAGGTTTGTTGCCTTAGCAATTCCTTCAAGTACTTGCTCGCGAATTGCCGAGAGTTCCTCAGACATTCCCATGTAATTACCCTTTCAATAGAAAACCGTCCCTGAGCATATGCCCAAGGACGGAAAATTTCCGCGGTACCACCTCGGTTGATTGCGCAGTTTTCTCTCTGTGCAATCCACTTGAAAGCCTAGTCTCGTTAGGCGGACGACTTCCCTACTAAGCAATGACGCCGTTCAAGTTGTAGCTCGGGAGTGAACTCTACCAGCGCTGTGCAGGTGTTTCTCAACCACGAACACCCTCTCTGTTCACAACGTGCTCCGGCAGACCTCTCCGTCAACGCACTTTGTTCAGAGTATCACACTGTGCGAGTTTTGAGCAGCAGCACAACCCTTTTTACCAGAAAGATAAACAAAAGCGTAACAACCGCGAGAAGAACGATGGTTCCTCCAGGTTTAAGGCCAAGCTCATAGGAAACAACCAGTCCACCAAGTGAGGTTAGCATGCCCACGGTACTTGCATACAGACAACATTGCTTCCAACTGCGGGAAATCTGCAAAGCGCAGGCAACAGGAACTACCATCATAGATGAAACAATAAGTGAGCCAACCGTTCTTGCTGCTACGGCAACCACCAAAGCTACTGCAATAACAAAACCAAAGTTAATAAGACTTACAGGCACACCAACACAACGGGCATGACGCTCATCAAAAGACATCAAGAAAAGTTCTTTTCTAAGGAAGAAGCAGAATGCGACTGCAAGTACACTGATGACCACAATCATCTGAACTTCTTGCTCGCTTACGGTCAGGATAGAGCCAAACATAAAGCTGTTGAAGCTTGATGAGTTAGGAACAAAACCTGACAAAACGCCTGCTAGACCAATACCAGCTGCCATCACAATAGCGACTGCAAGCTCTGACTGGTCTTTAAAGTGACGACGCACTCCCTCTACGCAAAGCGCACCACCCAAACAAGCGGCAATTGCTCCGGCAACAGGATTAATACCTGCAATCATGCCGCCTGCAACACCTGCAAGAGAGGTATGAGAAAGAGCATCGCCAATCATAGAAAGGCGCTTCAATACAACCGTAACGCCTACCAGCGGAATAATTGCTCCCAGAAGAATTCCCACAAGAATTCCTCGCTGCATAAATACGTATTCAAACATTTATGCCCTCCTCTCATGCGAGTCTTGGGCATCTTGAACAACGTCGGACGCAGGACCAAGGGACTCCGTTAAAGCAAAATCATCTAATTTTCCACGATTGTGGTCGTGGACATGATGAGAGTCAAGGTCACAGTGAGCGCCATGAACTGCACAGTGATCATGACCGTGACCCCTACCTGCAATTTCTGTAGCTTTGTGGTCAGCAACTTCAACAACTCGACAAGCCAGCGCATCAAGAGCTGCAAGATCATGCGTAACAATAAGTACCGCAAGATCTCTAGCTGCATGGGCTTCTCGCACTAGGCTATAGAAATGATTGCGACTCTCTTTATCAAGACCAGTTGTAGGTTCGTCCAGGATAAGTAGTGATGGGTTTCCAACCAGCGCGCAGGCAAGACGAACTCTCTGGAGCTGTCCTCCAGAGAGTTCCCTAATAATACGCGTGGAAAAATCAGTCATACCTACAAGGTCAAGTGCCTCAAGCGTGCGCTCGCGACGCTCTTTTGCGCTCATCTTCACCTTTTTGGCACGAGCATACTGACTTGCATCTACTAGTTCGACGACGCTTGCAGGAAAG
The DNA here is from genome assembly GCA_937921235.1 of uncultured Atopobium sp. Classification (GTDB taxonomy): domain Bacteria; phylum Actinomycetota; class Coriobacteriia; order Coriobacteriales; family Atopobiaceae; genus Lancefieldella. The sequence goes on from CALFOQ010000055.1 coordinate 19,564, forward strand.
CGATTAACCGATTCTGAAGGCAGCTGTGGGACATAGCCTACACGCTCCCAGTCTTTAAACCGAGTCGAGGGCGTTCCAAAAAGAAGTGATTTGCCACTTGTTGGCTCAAGCTCACCCACCACAATACGAGAGAGCGTAGATTTACCAGCTCCGTTATCACCAATAAGAGCGCAAATCTCGCCTTGATGAACGTCTAAATTTACATCGCTTAAGACGCGCGTCTTCTTGTAAGAAAAACTCACGTCTTGAAGCGAAACGGCTATCTGACTTTCCTGCAACACGTCCTCCAAACATCCAGCCTAAGCTGGCAACACACTATGCGAGAGCGCCCTCAAGAGCCTTGAGGTTCTCGCGCATAACAGAGAGGTAATCCTCGCCTGCCTTGAGCTCGTCATCAGTAAGTCCCTCAAGTGGGTTAAGCTCTTCAACACGAGCGCCTGTTGCCTCAGCAATTGCCTGAGCAACCTTAGGACTTACCAGTTCCTCCGTAAAAATAACCTTTACATTATGCTCTTTTACGAACTCAGTAATCTCTTTCATTTCCTGAGCATTTGGCTCTGCATCTGCCTCAACACCCTCAATAGGCATCTGAGTGAGACCATAAGCCTCGCACAAATAACCAAATGCCTGGTGAGAAACAACAATGGTCTTGTTAGGAAGAGAATCAAGGCCCTTGTGGAACTCACTATCAAGCGTATCAAAGTCTGCATTTGCTTTATCAAGATTGGCAGCATACTCTGACTTGTGCTCAGAGTCCTTCTCAGAAAGTGCATCACAAATATTCTTCATCTGAATCTTGGCATTCAGAGGGCTCAGCCAAACGTGAGGGTCGGTTCCGCCATGGTCATGGTCGTGATCATGGTCGTCTTTCTTCTCCTCATGATCGTGATCATCGTCCTCTTCAAGCTCAAGAAGTTTGACATCCTTGCTGGTCTCAACTGCTGTAAGTTTTGTGCCAGAACCAAGTCCATCAAGTACGTCCTTGACCCAGTGCTCCATACCAGCACCGTTGTAAATCAAGAAATCTGCTTCCTGGATAGTCTTCATATCCTTGCTGGATGGCTCCCAATCATGTGGCTCAGTGCCTGCTGGAACGAGGCATGTTACCTCAGCATGATCGCCAGCGATGCGCTTTGCAAAATCGTACATAGGATAAAAACTTGCAACAATGTTGAGCTTCTTCTGGTCTTTATTATCAGAAGCTCCTTCTTGCTTTTGAGCCTCAGGCTTGCAGCCAGCAAGAATAGCACTCACGCCAAAAGCGGAAGCTACAAGTGCGCTACGACGAGAAACGGTTGGATTCAAATTCATGTTACATCTCCCAAAACTATAAAAACCAATACGGTGTAGTGCCAAATTCTTCAAACAAAATCGTGCGATTTTCCTCGCTACCAAGCATAAAAACATGGCGAGAAACCCATGTTTCTCCTCACTTCTTTGCCTTTCTACTCACTTCTCATCATCTGAACATGCATTCATGCTTCCCCTTTAGCACGAAAGCGGGCTGTCTTCCGACAGTCCGCTTTCTAAAAGTTAGCCTTAGTATACATATTCCAATCCAGGTCAACGATATATATTTTATCTTTTCCGTAAACGGAATTGGAACAAACAGGTTAACTGTTTTATTTCTTGCTAACTTACTGATCTTTCTCCGCATACGGAGTAATAATCAAATCTCCACTATTATACTCACCCAAATAAACCTCTGAAGCAGACTTATAACCTTGATGCTCAAGTTCTCTTTCAAGCCAATTCTCTTCCAGGTCCAGCGTCTCAAGAATATTTGTCTGAACTTGTCCGTCAGTAATAAGCGGGAATCTAACGTTCTCTTCTCCTTTTTTAACAATAATCAACTGTCCATTTTGCTCAAGAATGGCACGCTTAACGTCTGAGATATAATTCACTCCTGCCTGGCGAAGCTTCAGCGACACATCGTAGGCAGTGAGACCCATAGACCTACAGTTGTCTACAAGCAGCTTGCCCTTATCAATAACAATAACAGGACGTCCATCAATCAACTGCTTGACCAGCATATTGTTTGTTCTCAACCATTTAAGAACCATAACAATAATGAGCCAAATAAGCAGGACAAGGGTGAACTGCAAAATGGTAATTGAACTGTTGTAGATCATGCCGCCAACAATGCCGCCAAGTACAAAGTTTTGAACCTGGTCAATTGCTGCAGTTGGTGCTAGGTTTCCTTTTCCGCTGACGTTAATTGCCAGAACAAGCGAGAAAAGACCGATGCACAATTTAATGGCAACTTCTAAATAAAAGTTCATCGATCTACTCCTCTACATGCTTAATATCATTACCAATGAGATTGATCTGTTCAATGACATAGTCATTCTCGGTATTTTTCAAAACGTGATAATACTTACCGTCAACCTCAAGATACGAGGGATTTCCCTGGCTATCAAAGGCAACGTACACGTGGTCAAAATCAACCTCAAGACGTCGAGCGAAGCTTTCTTGTGAGGAAACAATTGACTCATAGTGCTTACTTGCCTGATTAACCTCTAGCACACGATCAAGCTGTAGAAGTCCAAGAAAGATTAATGAAAACAGCGCAATAAGCGCCAGCTCACGATACTTAGAACTCTTTCTATCACGCATGTAATGCACAAGCGAGAAGATCATTAGAAGTGCAACAAGGCCAAATAGAACAAGCTGAGTCCAGTCAAATACTGTTGCATGGTGAATTAAATAGTTATGGGAATAGAACTCCATAGGCTTCCTTTAATTTGTATTACTCAAAATCTGCTGCTTAAGCCTTGTAAACGCTCTTTCCTCCAAGGAACGTCTCTTCAAGCTGAAGATCTTTTGTAACAACAATAAAGTCAGCATCATATCCAGGACGGATGAAGCCACAAACATCATCAATTCCACAAGAGCGAGCTGGGTTTTCTGAAGCCATACGAACCGCTTCTTCAGCAGAAACAATACCCCAGTCAAAGACGTTCTTCACGCCTTCAAACAGACGAAGGATTGAACCAGCAAGGCTATGAGACTCATCCATCAGACGAGCAGTTCCACCTTCAACAACAACAGGGAAATCGCCTAGTTTGTACTGTCCATTAGGCATACCACCTGCACGCATGCAGTCTGTAATAAGAACGGTATGGTCATATCCCTTTGCATTTACCAGAGCACGGACTGCAATAGGATTAAGGTGATGACCGTCGCAAATAGCCTCTGCATAAGTACCGTGGGTGGTCATTGCAGCACCAACCATACCTGGCTCACGATGGTGAAGACCGCTCATGCCGTTATAGGTGTGAACAAAGATATCTGCGCCAGCGTTTACGCAGGCAAGAGCTTCCTCATACGTTGCATCGGAGTGACCAAGTGCCACATGAACACCGCGGTCTGCCATCTCTGCACAGAACTCTGGAGCGCCATCGCGCTCTGGAGCAAGAGCAATCTTGGCAATCCAGCCGTCAGCGCGCTCCTGCCACTCATCAAAGACCTCTACATCTGGATCAAGGAAGTACGCAGGATTCTGGGCACCCTTGTGTTTCTCGGTAAAGAAAGGTCCCTCTAGGAAGATGCCCTGGATGCGAGCAGCATCAATACCGTTTGCCGCAATTCCCTCTGCTGCATCAGCAACGGACTCACAAGCATCACCAGTTTGCTCAACGCTTGCGGTTAGTGTTGTTGGAAGCCAAGAAGTTACGCCGTTAGAGAGCAGACCCTGGGCAATCTCAATGACGCCATCAGGATCGCAGTCCATAATATCGTGGTCCAGAAAGCCATGGATATGTGTATCAACAAGGCCAGGTGCCACCCAAGAACCAGTGCGGTCAATAATCTCGCAGTCTGGCTTCTCTTTAGTGAAATGACCAAATACACCGTCTTCTACGAGCAAATATCCTGGACCAGAAGTTGCTCCTGGCAAAAAGAACTTATCTGCTTTAACTGCAAATGTACTCATACGTACCTCAATCATTCTCAAAAGGACGCGCCATAGGCACGTCCTTCTTAGTAATTCCTATAGTGAGTGAATTGTAACACCCTTAACCACTCGATTAACCTGACCAGTTGGAGAAGGTGTGTCTGGTTTGTTATTGACACGAACTGAGTTCAAGAGTGCCACGACTTGAGCAACCATTACAAAAGGCAGAGCCAAATAAGGTGCTGGTAGAGGCTCTGTAAATACTGGTAGACTAAATGTTCTTCCCGTAAAGTTTGTTGCCCCCTCTTGCTCAATACCAATGGTCAGAGCAGCAATCTGGTCTCCCTTAATCTCGTCAAGAATATCCAGATCATATTGACGCGTATAAGGGTTATTGGAAACAAAATCAAACACCAGGGTGTGTTCGTCGACAAACGACTTTGGTCCGTGACGATATCCCATCGAGGAATCCCACGACGTTGCATTAATACCAGCTGCAAGCTCCAAAATCTTAAGCTGAGCCTCATGAGCAAGACCCACAAAAGGACCAGAACCCAGATAGGTAATGCGGTTGAAATCGCTCTTAAGCCACTCAGCAATCTCTTCCTCGCGCTCAATTACCTGCCTACCCAGCTCAGCAGCATCAGAAATCCAAGCCTTCTTCTGTGAGTCATCAGCACTATCAAATACAAGAGTAGCAAGAAGTGTCATACAGCTATAAGAGCCGGTCATGGCAAAGCCCTGGTCATTTGCACCAGGAATAAGAAGTAGCAATGTATCGTCTTTACCTGCGGATTCAACGGCAAGTTTTCCTTCAGGAGCGCAGGTAATATTGATGAGCAAAAGATTTTTAACAATCTTACGGGCAATATTTACTGCAGCAAGACTCTCTGGACTATTACCAGAGCGCGCAAAAGAAACCAAGACCGTTGGATCATCTGGATCAAGGCTGCCATAAGGATCAGAAACAATATCAGTAGTTGCAACGGACGCAAACTCAAAAGAGCCCTTCTCGCCATGAGAACGAAGATACGGAGTAATGGTATCGCCTACATATGCCGAGGTACCTGCACCCGTAAAGACCACGCGGGTACGACGACCCTCACCAAGATTGCGAGCACGCTCGACAAACTCTTTAATTGCAGAAAGGTTCTCCTGATAAATGCCAAAGGTAGATTCCCAAAGCTCAGGCTGCTGCTTAATCTCTGCAGTTGTAATATGAGCGCCTAGTGCCTTTAGCTCTTCTTGGCTCTTCTTAAACATTGATATCCCTTCTCACAGTTATTTAACTGCGTGTATGTACAATTTTGTATCTAAACTGATCCGCACGAGCCACGCTTAGTGTGAACTCAACAATGATATTTCTGTCGTTGTAGGTTGTGCGTGTGAGACTCAAAACAGGCGAGCCTTCAGAAATTTGCAATAAAGTGGCGTCATCTGAGCGAGCAATTGAAGCCTTGAACTCCTCTTCTGCTACGCCAATCTTTATGTTGTAGTCTTCTTCAAAATTTTGGTAGAGAGATTTTTGCTCAACATCATGAGCAGTAAGCGAGAAAAACTGTGAAACTGGAAGATACGTTACTTCCAGCATCATAGGCACGTCATCGGCACTTCTTAAACGTTTGATGCGGAAGAGTTTCTCGCCAAGAATAACGTGCATATGCTGGGCTAAGAACTTATTAGCCTCAATAGTGTCAAACTCTAGAATAGTTGTCTTAGGGACTCGACCTAACTGACGCTGCTGATCAGTAAAGCTATAGCCTCCCATAAGGTCTGTTGCACGTTCAGAGACGTCTGCAACAAAGGTACCGCGGCCACGCTGGCGATAAATGAGTCCCATGTGTTCAAGCTCTTGCAGGGCAAGTCTTACCGTGGTGCGAGAAAGTCCATAGGAATCGGAGAGCTCACGCTCAGAAGGAAGTGGATCGTCTGGATCCATCTCGTTCTCAATACGATAGCGCAGCATGTTTGCTAGCTGTTCGTAGAGTGGCTGTCTTCCCATAAACGCTGTCATCAAAACTCTCCTATAAAAGACGGGTGCCCACTAAGTGGACACCCGTCACACTTACTTAACCCCAAATATATGGGAGAACGCCAAAGCCAGAACCAAGAAGTGCAATTACCAGAAGCAGGCAGATGCACATAATTGGAGTCCAGTTACGCTTTGCCATGAGGTAGTACAGGCAAAGGGTAAGAGCCAGTGGAATAAGCTTTGGGCAAACGCCGTCGAGGATCTTCTGAATGTCAATAGAGACAGGAGAAGTAACTTCCTCGCCAACAGTTACCAGATTAACGCCGTTACCGACTGGAGCAATAGCAGTGGTGCCATCCTTGCCATCAGCAGTCTTGCCGCCGATGAACATAACGGACTCAGGGTCCTTCTTGTAGTCAGCATAGGAACCCTTAGCAAAGAGAGCCTTGTCATACTGACCAGAAGCAAGCTGCTCATCAGAAAGAGTTACCTGAGAAAGAACAACGCTGTGTGTCTCACCGTTAGGGATGTTTGCGCCAGCGCCAAGCTTGGTTCCGCCGTAGCAGACAACCAGGCAGCCAACAACAAAGACGCCCAGGATAGATGCAGCACGAGTGAACTCTTTTGCGTTCTCGGTGAGCAGAGTAATTGCGTCAGTACCCATCTTGTAGGAAAGGTTCATCAACCAATAACGTACCGCAAACTGTGCGATGTTAAAGATGATGAGGAACAAGAACGGTGCAAAGACGTTGCCGGAAATTGCCATGTTAGAGGTAATACCAGCAGTAATTGGAACAAGGGTGAACCAGAACAGTGCGTCACCAATGCCACCCAGAGGGCCCATTGCAGAAACGCGGACTGCACGAATGGTTGGGATATCCAGCTTGTTCTGCTCAAGGGAGAGAACAATACCCATAACAAAAGTGACCAGGAATGGGTGGGTATTGTAGAACTCAAGGTTATGACTCATGGAAGCAGCAAGGTCATCCTTGTTGTCGCCGTGAATCTTCTCAAGACCTGGGAGGATACCGTAAAGCCAACCAGCTGCCTGCATTCTCTCGTAGTTGAAGGAAGCCTGCAGGAACAGGGAACGCCACACCATCTTGTTGAGCGTCTTCTGATCAAGTGGCTCAGCAGGAGTGGTGTTCTGATAGGTATCAGGAATATTAAATGCCATCTTCGAAGTCACCTCCAGCAACAACAGCAGGAGCAGCATTCTTTACCTTGGTCTGGAGCTGGTAATCCCAGAATGCGATACCAAAACCGATGAGAGCAAGAAGCAGAAGTGCTGGACCAGAGAGCTCAGGAATGCTGATAAATACGATTGCAGCTGCAAAGCCCATGAGGAAGAAGCCCCAAAGCTCGCGAGAAACCATAACCTTCAGCAGGATTGCAAAGCCGACGAAGCGCATCATGCCACCGGCGACGGACAGTGCATTCATGAGCCACTTTGGAATTGCAGTGGTGATCTGAGTGCCAAATGCAGCACCACCCAGGAAGAACAGGGTAACAATAACACCAAAGAAAAGACCAAGGGCAGCCATTGCGCCGTAGTTAATACGAGCAATTCCCTTAGGATCGGCCTTCTCGGCGTATGCATCAGCAGTTGCCATTACGGGGGACATAATGGTAAAGATGATGGTTACTGCATACTGGCCAAGCAGGGAGAATGGAATTGCTGCAGCTACAGCAGCCATTGGCTCAAGCTTAGTAGTGATTGCAAAGACTGCAGACATAATGCCGCCGATAACAGCATTAGGTGGCTGTGCACCACCAACAGGCATGTTACCGATGGTCATAAGCTGATAGGTACCACCAACAATGAGACCAGTCTGAACGTCACCAAGAATCAAACCAACCAAAAAACCAGTTACGATTGGCTGGTAAAGAGACTCGAGGAAACTAAACTGATCGATGCCAGCGATAAACGCAACGATGAAAATTAATAACACCTGAATAGGGCTAACATCCATCTTAACTCCTCCTTTCAAACACACCATAACTACCGATGACGATGATCGGCAGACTATCCGAATACCTTTGCCAACCTGCTAGAAACGTTGCACCATTGCAACTTTTTGTAATCTCTACCAGGAAGTTGCGCGCAAAACTTACTCGAATAGCTTTGAGATATCCTCGACCGGGGTCGTAGGAACACGCCTAATCTCTAGAGTCACCCCCAATTCCTGAAGCTCACGGAAGGCAGCGACGTCCTTATCGTCTACCGCCACACTTGTGGCGACCTGTCGCTTTCCCTCAGCCATGTGCATATTGCCGATGTTCACCTTTTTGATTGGAACACCGCCCTTGACCAGAGTGAGGACATCCTCTGGATTCTCGGCAACTAAGAAAATGTGCTGGCTTGCAGAAGCCTTATGAATTACCTCAATAGTCTTCTGAAGCGTAAAGTACCTGGTTGCAACGCCACTTGGAGCAGCCATATCCATGAGGCCCTGGCGCATCTTATTTCCTGCAACCTCATCATTAGCAACAAGGATGAGGTTTGTACCAAGGGTGCCGTTCCACTGAGTAGCAACCTGACCATGAATCAAACGATTATCGATTCGAGCAAGCTTGATATCTGGTTCTCCCATAACAAGTTCTCCTCTCTTTACGCGCACACTTGTGCGTGCTATCTGCGATTTTCATCGCACTACTCGCAACTTGCGCTGCGTGTTTTACTGCAAATTTATTTATTGTTGGAAACGCTGATTACCGCCCAACGATCCAACGTGATGACCACATTTGGAGCAAACTCAACATCTACTGTTTCTTTTTTGACGTTTTTAACTACGCCATACATTCCGCTATTAGTCTTAACTTTCTGACCTGCATGAAGATTCTTCAGAAACTCTGAAGTTGTTCCCGCCTTTTTAGAAGAGGCTCTCCAAACAAAGAAGGAATAAACAAGGCCCAAAATTACCAAGAACGCGAGAAGAACAATGGATGAAGCAAGAATGTTCTCTGCTAGATTTGCCATGTGCATCTCCTTAACTCAACAACAAAACGCTACTTAAATACCATCGTCTCCGAAGATGTCATCTTCTGGCTCAACCTCAAGCTCAAGACGCTTATGAACAACTCCCTGGCTACCAGCTAAAACAGCAGTATCAACCAGCTCTTCAAGAGAGGTATCTGCCATGCGGCTACCAAGTGTTTCAAGAAGCATAGGAAGGTTTGTGCCGGTAACAACTTCTACGTTTGAATAACTCTGAGCAATAATCATTGCCTGATTAAAAGGTGTTCCGCCAAGCAGATCGCAGAAAACCAGCACACCGTCAGTAGTGTCAAGAAGATCGGAAATTGTTGCAGCAAGAGTTTCTGGGTATGTTGCAGCACCGGCTTCAATAAAAGGAACGGGAACAAAAGCTTCTTGCTCACCAGCAATCATCTTTAAAGCATCAGCAAGACCGTTTGCAAAAGTTCCATGACCAGTTAAAACGCAACCTACCATGTCAAACTCCTTTCGAAGAGTTGGAAACTATCTGGGGAGCTACGCGGAAAACTAGGGGTGTTGAAGTTTCTCTCTAAGTGGTAGATACCAGATAACAACCTAACATAAGTATAGTCTAGTGAGCATCTTGAGATGTGTACGTTAACAATCGACGGCTTAACGGTACTATTTTTACCGTAAACGGTACACACGTTGTTATTTTCGCAGGTAGATATATGGATAAATTGTGACGATGCACTAAAAAATTTAGAGCTATCCTTGAAAAATGAGAAGTTCTTATAACGCACCTTTATACGTAATAAATGTAGTAAACAACCCTAAAATCCTGCTCAAATATGATGAGAAAATAAAATTGGTATTAAGAAATTATGTACTGGTATCTTTTTTTAGAACATCTAAAGAATAGTTTCTTGATGGCGCTTTGGTTAAATAGATTCAACTCAATTTCATTTGCAGTGGCGCTGTTCCATAGTGTTTCTCGCCCCTGCTTTCCTCTGAGCACTTTGTGTGCACTGTCTTTTAGACGAGGTGATATGCGTGATTGTTACCGTAACACTCAATGCATCCATTGATAAAGCGTACTACCTGGACTCTCCTGTTGTAGATGGAACGGTACACAGAGTCTCGGTAGTAGATAACAGTGCGGGCGGCAAGGGTCTTAACGCCTCACGAGCCATTACCACTCTTAACTACCCCGTTTGTGCCACAGGATTTGTAGGCGGTAATAACGGAAGATACCTTGTTGAGCTGGCTCATAAAGATGGTATTACCAGCGATTTTATTTATACTGAGCAAGAAACCCGCTCATGCATTAATATCCTGGAGCCAAGCGGGCAATCAACTGAATTCTTAGAGCCTGGACAGCCTGTACTTCCTGAAGAATTCCTTGCTTTCAAGGCAAAACTTGTGCAGCTTACCAACGAAGCCGAAGTTGTTACCTTTAATGGCAGTGTTCCCAAGGGCATTTCTGCCGAAAATTACAAAGAACTTATTGAAGAGACCATGGCTGCGGGCGTGCCTTGCATTGTAGACGCATCCGGTGCACTGCTCACCTCCTGTATTGATGCCCTTCCTACCATGATCAAACCAAACACCGATGAAATCGGTCAACTTCTAGGAAGAGAAGTAACTACAGAAGACGAGGTCATAAAGGCAGCTCAGGAGCTGCACAAACGCAGCATTAAAATTGTAGTTGTCTCGCTTGGTGCAAAAGGTGCGCTCATGGTTTCTGATGAAGGAACCTTTAGAGCAAATCCTCCAAAAATTGAAGCTATCAATCCTGTTGGTGCAGGAGATACCCTTGTTGGCTCATTTGCTGTTGCACTTGCTCAGCAAAAACCAACTTCAGAGTGTCTTACCTTTGCGCTTTCATGTGCTACCGCAAGTTGTTTATCTGCAGGTACCGGTCGCTTTGATCTAGATGTTGCAACTAAGATTCATAAGCAAGTCACAATCAAAAAGATTGCTGAATAATATGCAGCAAGACGGGTTTCTCGCCAAAGGTTACAAAGACAAAACTATTTCTAGAAAACTTACGTAACAGAGTAAGAGAAACGTTACAATTTTTTCAGTCAATCAAAGAGCCCTTTGGGGCGAAAGGAGCAATAGATGTTCGTTACTACTAAGCAGATGCTTCTTGACGCACAGGCTGGCCATTATGCTGTTGGCGCCTTTAACGTTGAGAACCTTGAGTTTGTAATGGCTGTTGTTAGGGCAGCAGAAGAGCGCCGCTCCCCTGTTATTCTTCAGACCACTCCTGGCACCATCAAGTACGCAAGCCTTGATTACTTTGCTGCCATGGTTCGTTGTGCTGCTGAAGAGGCAACTGTTCCTGTTGCTCTTCACCTAGATCACGGTGATGGCTTTGACCGCTGCATCCAGGCAGCTCGTGCCGGTTACACCTCCGTCATGATTGACGGCTCTCACGTTCCATTTGAGGACAACATTGCACTTACCGCATCCGTAACCAAGTTTGCTAGTCCTATTAACCTTCCTGTTGAGGCTGAGCTTGGCAAAGTTGGCGGCAAAGAGGACGATGGCCCAGCTGTTGAGGGCGAGAACCCCTACACTGATCCAGACCAGGCTGAGGAGTTTGTCGCTCGCACTAACTGCACTTCTCTCGCAGTTGGCGTTGGTACCGCTCACGGCGTTTACCACGGTACACCTCACATTGAGCAGGGTGTCCTCAAGGCTATCCGCCAGCGTCTTGATATTCCTCTGGTTCTTCACGGTACTTCTGGTGTTCCAGATGACCAGGTAGCAGAGGCAATTCAGAACGGTATTTGCAAGGTTAACTACGCAACCGAGCTCCGCCAGGTCTTTACCGCAGCCTTTATGAAGTACATGTCAGAAAACCCTGGCAACTTTGATCCAAAGAAGCCTTCCGTTCCTGGTATGGAAGCAATCACTCAGATTGTTGCAAGCCACATGGATAACCTGGGTTCTTCCCACAAGGCATAAGCGTCAAGGCATAGCCGTCACACGTATCCTGCTTTTGCAGATAAAAACAAGGCGAGAAGATCGATTGGTCTTCTCGCCTTTGTATTAAAAGCAAAGCGTTGTTGAAAACGCAAGCCTTAGCAAATCTTGCAAATCCAATCTGCTTCTGGAGCCTCAATCTCGCCAGACTGAATGCTGGTCAGCGTGTTGCGGAGCTTAGACATAACTGGTCCAACAGCCTCCATACCAGCGCCAAAGACAATCTCTTTCTGGCCGTCAACAACTTTGCCAACAGGAGAAATAACAGCAGCGGTACCGCACATGCCGCACTCAACAAACTGGTCAAGCTCGTCAAAGCGGACAGGACGCTCAACAACCTTCATACCAAGCAGGTCTTTAGCAACCGTTGCCAGAGAACGGCGGGTAATAGAAGGCAAAATGGAGTCAGTGTAAGACTGAGGAATTACCAGGGTTCCCTCTTTATCAACAAAGAGGAAGTTTGCGCCACTGGACTCCTCAACATAGGTACGAGAGCCAGAGTCAAGATACATACTATCTGCAAAGCCCTGCTCATGTGCCCAGGTAGTTGGGTACAAAGACATAGCGTAGTTGAGGCCGGCCTTGATATTGCCGGTTCCGTGAGGAGCAGCACGGTCATAAGGAGAAACGGTCAGTGCAACAGGAGCAACGCCATTGGAGTAATAAGCTCCAACTGGAGTGACCATAATACGGAACTCATAGGTAGGAGATGGCTTAACACCAACAGTATTTCCGGTACCAATCATAAATGGACGAACATACAGCGTAGCGCCTGTGCCAAATGGTGGAACCCAAGCTGCGTTTGCAGAAACAACCTCTTTAACAGCAGCAACAAATCTATCCTCAGGAAATGGTGGCATGACAAGACGGGTTGCAGAGTCTGCCATACGCTGAGCGTTGAGGTTAGGACGGAAGCACACAATATCGCCAGAAACTGTGGTGTAAGCTTTTAAACCCTCAAAAACTTCCTGGCAATAATGGAAGATGTTTGCGCACTCAGACAGTGTAATGCTGTGGTCGGTGGTAAGGCCACCCTCATCCCAAGCACCGTCTTTGTAGTGGGCAACATAGCTGTAGTCACACTGCGTATATGCGAAGCCAAGCGCTGTCCAATCGATGTCTTTCTTCTCCACTGAGTTTGCCATGGCTTTCCTTTCTCCGTGGGTTTTAAAGAATGAACTTCATCATAAACATGCGGATATGAATACCTAGTCCTATTAAATAGTTTGTAACCGAATAGATATTTTGCGGTATAACGTACATGAGCTGAAGGGAGCAAAAATGAATATCAAACTTAAGAGAACTTACGACGCGCCAGAAGCTGACGATGGGTATCGCGTGCTGGTAGATAGACTATGGCCTCGTGGTATCAAAAAAGAGAACCTACACGCTGATGAATGGGCCAAAACCATTGCTCCTACTACTGAGTGCAGAAAAGCATTCAACCACGATCCAGAGCGCTTTGATAGCTTTGTGTCTACCTATACAGCTGAACTTGACAGCAATCCTGACGCGGATGCCTTTGTCGAACAGCTTAAAAAGCTTGATCAATCTACCGTGACACTGCTTTTCTCGGACAAAGACACTACGTACAACAACGCAGTAGTGCTCAAGAAGTGGCTTGAAACTAAGCTTAAGTAATACGCTTACCCAGCCACGCTTACATCTCTTGCGAGAAGAACTCTTGGTAGAACCTCAATTCTTCAGGAGTATCTATGCTTGATGAAAATAAAATATCAGGCTCTACGGAGCTAGTGTTCTTGTCAGCAGCAGCATCTGCAGAAGCAAGCAAGTTTGCCTGTCCAAGCAAACGCTTAAGCTGATGAGCGGCGCCTGCCCCACCGTCAAAAAATTCTACGTCTCCTAAAACAGAGCTAATTTGCTTCTTGATAAAGGGGTAATGGGTACACCCAAGAACCACAGCATCAACCTGACCAGCATAATCTCCCAAAAGCTCAGTCAGGCGGCTATGCATCTGCTCTGAATCAGCCTGACCAGATTCAATAAGCTCCACCAGACCTTCTCCTGGAATAGAGATGACCTTTGCAGAAGGATGCAGGCGTGACTCAAGATTGTGATACTTCTGCAAAGAGAGTGTTGCCTTTGTAGCCAGAACAATCACTGTTCCATGAGGATATGCAGTTACTGCAGGCTTAAGAGCTGGCTCAACGCCCACAATAGGCAGATGAGGATAAGCTGCTCTCAGCTCATCTGCAGCAGCGGCCGTTGCGGTATTACAGGCAATAACCAGCGCTTTTGCACCCTCATCAATAAACTTTTTAGCAATAGCACCAGAGCGCTGAGCAATCTGCTCCTTAGGCTTAGTGCCATAAGGCGCAAAGGCAGAATCGCCAAAATAATGAAACTCCTCGTGAGGCATTTGGGCAACAAGGTGCTTAAGCACACTCATGCCACCAACGCCCGAGTCAAATACACCAATAAACTTATGAGGAGCTAAGTGAGCTTCCATTACAAACCTTTCAAACTGAATGTAAAGTATTTTATACCTTTATCATTCAAAGGTTGATTTACGTCACTCTTGGGTAGAATGCCAAAGATATGTTTTTAACGATTGGAGTTTCATGAGCAACGAAGGTAAAAAAGTAAAGGTCCACTACGTAGGCACTCTTGATGACGGAACTAAGTTTGACTCCTCCCGTGATCGCAACGAGCCACTGGCATTTACCTGCATGGCTGGTCAGATGATCCCAGGCTTTGATGAGGCTGTCAAAGATATGACCGTTGGCCAGATTGTTGATGTCCACATTCCAGCAGCAGAGGCATATGGCGAGCGCCATGAAGAGGCAGTGCAGCCTGTTCCCGTAGCTCAGCTACCAGGCTCTGAGAATCTTGTTGCAGGTCAGCAGGTTACTCTGGGCACCCCTGAGGGATACCCTGTTATGGCAACCGTTGTCTCTAACGACGGCACCACTATCGTCTTTGACACCAACCATCCAATGGCTGGTAAAGACCTTAACTTCAACATTGAGCTTCTCGAGGTTGAAGAGTAATCCACTCCCCCTTTATAGGGCGAGAAGGGCGTAGGTGCTTCTGGCATCTGCGCCCTTCCTTTTTGCGTCAAAGAGACATCAAAAAGAGCTTGGTTGCATGCAACCAAGCTCTTTTACATTACAAGTTATGAGGGGCCAATACCTTAGCTTAGGACAACGCCGCCAAGCCAGCCCCACCTTGGAGTACTCAAAGCACCAAGCTGAGAAATCCAAGAACTCAAGCTCTGGCTTCTTACAATACCAGAGAGGCAGTGCCTGACCATGCCGCCACCAATGTAAATGCCAACGTGGCCGTAAATCAGAGCTGCAGCAGAACCACCAAGAGTTGGAACAGCAATAATCATGCCAGGCTCAATAGCGCTCTGGTCAGTAGAGTAGCACCAGGAATAGTACATATCACAAGCGTTGCCATAGAAGGTGCCAACACCTGCGTTTGAGAAGACATTAGAAACCCAAGCAGCACAGAAGCCCGCACCGGTAGATCCGGTATAGCCTGCAGCATTAACAACTGCAGCAGCAGAACCAGAACCAGCAGAAGAGGTTCCTCCTCCGCCACCGCCACCAGAGTAGCTACTACCGCCACCGCTGTCGCTTGATGCAGCAGCACGCTGAGCGGCAACACGCTCTGCCTCCTGCTGAGCGGCAAGAAGTTCAGAATCACGCTGAGCGATAAGCTCTTTTACGTTGTCATCAAGATTTGCAACAACGTTTGCAGCGTCCGCCTGACGAGCAGAAATATCATTAAGCTGAGACTCCTGAGAAGCACGGAGATTCTCAAGTTCAGCCTTCTTATTCTCTAGCTCGGTCTTCTCGGACTGAAGAGCGGCCTTATCAGACTCAAGAGCGGCCTTCAGGTTCTTAACTTCCTCAATCATCTTCTGATCGGACTCAGAAATCTTGTCGAGGTAGTAAATGTTAGAAGTGAGCTCCTCAAAGCTTGCAGAAGAAAGAATCATCTCCAAAGCACCAGCTGGGCCAGCCTTGTAGTTGCTGGACATACGAGCGCCAAGTTCTTTTCTCTTCTCAGCAATCTGAGCTTCCTTTTCAGAAATCTCTTTCTGCTTAGCATCAATCTGATTCTGCTTATCTGCAATCTGATCAGAAATAGCGCCAATCTGAGAGTTAGTGTCATTGAGGCTTGCCTGCATGTTGGAGACCTCATTTGAAATCTCATCAAGCAGCTTCTGAGCAGCATCGTAATCGCTACGAGCAGCATCAATCTGAGCCTGGGTAACACCAAAAGCAGGACGTGTATTAATCAGGGATGCAGTAACGGCAGCGGCAGCAATGCCCATGCCGGCAAAAATCTTAAGAGCATCACGACGATTGAAAAGAGCAGCGCTCTGCTCCTCAATGGTTGTGCCTTGCTGTTTCTTTAAACTCATAAGGGTCTCCTAGAACGTTTAGTAGTACGGTGTGACCTTTGAGAGACTATTCTACCCGAGATACACGATGATATTCAAAAAGATACGTAATTTACAAACTCTCCGAAACGAATTTCGGGGAGTTTTGGCTCTAAATTGTGAGGTCAGAGATAGGATTTAGCGGTTTTCAATATGTGCAACATTTTTTATTGAAATGGTAATCCTACCGTCAGACTCGTGAGAAAATTCTAGGTAACCTGGACGATCCGTTAGGTTTGAGGGAAATGAAATCTCAATTCCTGTATCAGTGCGAATCTTATGATTCTTTGCAATTCTGTTGGCAACACCACGCTTAACAGGAACTTCTTCGGGGAGCTCTCTACTTGCCACCTGAGCCTCGTACTTTTCCTGAATCTCAGGACGCTCCTCAAAGATACGCTTACCAACCTTGATAGGGTCTACTACCTCTTCTACCTCTGCTGCTTCTGCAACGGCAGCCTTAGCACGAGACACCTCAACGGCAGGCTCAAGACCATACTCTTCTGCCAAGTCTTGCACAATAACAGTTACCTCGCCAATAACTTCATGGCTTGATGCTTCTGACGTACACTCAAGAAAGAGCTCTGGGATGATGAACTTTCCCTCTCCTGCTACAGAGCGGTCATGGTCGTGGAAGTCAATGGCGCCTGTATCCAGGTCAATGACTGCATATGAATCAACCTTTTGCGTAGGAGAAGGCAGCGTTGCGTCTTGGCGCAAAATCTCGTTTGCCGAGCCGTTCACATCGTGGATAAAGGCCTGCTTGCGTGGGAGAAGCACTATGGCAAAGAGGCGTCTTCCCTCACCCTCAAATGCCTCAGCCTGAGCGTCCTCATCATCTGCAGCAGCACTGGCAAGTGCCTGACCTGCGTCGGTATCAATGTAGTCTGCTACAAGAAGATCACACTGCTCAACATCATCTGCGCGACGAAGCTCTTCCCAGAACCACTGAGCAATCTGATGAGAAAACTCTACAAACTCAACGTCTCCGTGAGCATACTCCTGAAGTCCTCCAGCAAAATTGCTGGTAGGAGCAAACTCTCCGTGCCTAGACTCTGGATTTGCCGTAATTTTACGTAGTCTACGCTGTACGTATGACTTTGTCTGACGATCCTCTAAATCCAAAGTAGATTGAGAGAAGTATTTAGTTCCCGTCTCAAAATCAAAGACGTGAAGAATTGCCTTAGTAACTCTAAGCATGTAAAACCTCGTTTATTGCAGATGTTTTGCTGGCGAGAAACCCTAGTGCTTGACGCACATCAGAGGATCGCCAATCTTAACCAGTGGACGACCACCAATCAGCGTTCCGGACTCACCAATGAGGTCAATGCGCTCGTACTGATCTGCATTAACAACGGTAACAACTACAACGTTCTCATATCCTGCTTCTTCAATAGCAGCAGCATCAAATGAAATCAGTGGAGTACCGGCCTTGACCTCATCGTTAGCGTGAACGTAGCGGATAAAGCCCTTACCGTTCATCTCGATGGTACCAACACCAATGTGAATCAAAATCTCAATACCAGTATCAGTGGTAAGGCCAATTGAGTGATTGGTTACGTTAGTTGCGGTAACGCGAGCATTGCAAGGAGCATAGACACAATCAAGACCAACGGGCAAAATGCCATAGCCCTGGCCAAAGAGACCGCTTGAGATTACCTCATCGTGAACCTCTTGTACGCTTACCAGGACACCAGAAACTGGTGCATAGATAGTGTCTTCCCTAGTAGCAAATGTAGCCTTCTGAGGCTGCTCTGCTCCGTTAGAAGGAACAAACACATTTTTAACCTTTGACCAAAGACCCATGATGCCTCCTTGAGTATGTGCTCTACACAGATACCATCTGACATAACGTTTCTATTTTACCTAAGCGAGAAGGACGAATGACCCACAGAGGAACATCCGTCCTTCTTTCACGAATTTACAACACGAAGATGCAGACTATTGCATTCTCTTGGCACCTCTAAAGATGATTGAACGTGCAGCAAAATAGGTAACCAGGAAGTATCCGCCATACAAAGCAGCTGCTACTGCAACCACTCCACCAATGCTGCTAGCTACATCAAAGTTGCCAATCGACTTAATGACAGAAACCATAATGGACATCGCACAGGTAGCGTGCGCAGCTGCCATAAGCAACGGGAACAGGAAGTACACACCAATCTGAACAAAAAGTGCACGACTTGCAAGGCCCTTCTCGGCACCAAGCTCTGCAAGAACTTGATACGCACGAGCATTGTCAGATGCCTCTGAGAGCTGCTGAAGTGCCAGAATAGCAGCGCACGCAATGAAGAGTACCAAGCCAATGTACAACGCCAAATACGTCACAATACCAGAGAGTCCAACAGTAGATTGAATGTACTGAGAAGCAGTGACAACAAGCATCAACGAATACGGGTCGGAATCATTTCCCGTTACGCCGCCATCGTCAAAGTACTGCTTCATCTGATTTCGGAACTGAGCTTCAGAAGCATCGCCTGGGGTTTGATAGTTGCCCAAGATGTAAGAGTTGGTCAAAACGGTGCTTGAAGGAAAACTTTGATCAGCAACAACCACAATTCCAGCTGCTGGCATAAGTGCAGGACCGCCTTGTGTCTGCGCAATGTCGAGCGTTCCGCCAACAGCATGGAGCTTGTGGCCCTCAATGGTGAGCTCGGGATTGTTTGCAAGAGAATCCTGCCAGTATTTTGTGAGATTAGTATCTAGCGTCCAAACCATATAGCCGTCAGTACCAAAGTCAACAGGCTCAAGCCCAGATGCAACGCGCAGTTTGTTGTACTGAGAAGCTCGCATCAAAGTTACGTTTTTCTGCGCAGGATCTTCCTGGCCACTATAGCCGGTAAAGTAATCACTAAAGCGCTTGCCTGTTACAGCATCAATAGAGCCATACGTAAAACTAGGCGTTGTTGGATCACTTTGAGCGTAGTACGTATCTACCTGGAAGGCGTTTTTGATAGTTTTATCCCACTCTGGATCTAGCTTCTGCACTACAGAAAGGTAGTCGTACGAATCTGCTGGACCAGGAGTATAACTGCGCTCTGAGCCTGGATTAATTTGCACAGAAACATCGTACGTTTTGATTTTAGAAAAGCTGGAGTTCATAGAGTCAACAAGCGAGAAACCCGTACCAAGTCCACAGACTGCCACAAAGAGCATAGCGCAGACTAAAGAGATGGAAACCCAAGCAGTATTAACGCGGGCATTAAACTGACGCAGGATAAATGAGTGAAGACCCTTGTAGTAGAAGCCCTTCTGCATCTGCATAAATCTGAGCAAGAAACCAGAGATTGAGAAAAAGAAGAGTGCTGTACCCACAGAGACCAAAGCAGTAGCCATGGCAAACTCTTCATCTATCTGTTTAAAACCATTGTGCTGAAGCAAGATATAGGAATAAGCAATGATTCCAAGAGAGGCCAGGAAGAGCAGTACTGAGACGGTAAGGTTTCTTACCTTGACGGTCTGAGTTACTTTGTCTGCGTTGAGAAGATCAATGAGCTTGTAGCGAGATACGGTGGTGACGTTAAAAATCAGCGCAACCACAAACATAACCACAAAGTAAATAACCGTTTGAATCAACGCAGTTTGTGAGAAGACAAATTTGAACGAATCAAGAGCTGTGTTGAACATATGGGCCGTTGCAAACATCATAAATTGAGAGATAAAGATACCTGCAACAAGTCCAACTACCAGGGCGAGAAAACCAACAAGCAGTGTCTCAATACTCATAATCTTAGAGACATTTCTCTTGGTCATGCCCAGTATCTGATACATGCCAAATTCTTTTTTCCTACGACGAATCAAAAACTGATTAGCGTAGACAACAAGAAATCCCATAATAACGGCAAGAAAAACGCTTACTCCAGAGATAGTATTACTCAAGAGCTGAACAATGCGTCTCTGGTCTTCAGAAAGATCCAACACCATAGATTGCTGAGTAATTGAATTGAAGGAATAAAACAGCGCAACGCCTACTGCCAATGTCAGAAAGTAAATGCTGAAATCGCGCAGTGATTTCTTGACGTTGCCAAGCGCGATTTTACTGTACATCAGCACCCTCTCCTCCCAGGAATGAAACAACGTCCATGATTTGATCAAAGAACTGCTTACGGGGTTTCTCGCCACGAACTATCTCATTAAAGATGCGACCATCTTTAATGAAAATAACGCGATGAGCGTAAGAAGCTGCGTAAGAATCGTGAGTGACCATGGCAATGGTTGCACCATTACGGTTGAGGTTCTCAAGGCTTTCAAGCAGCGTGCGGGCGTTCTTTGAATCCAGAGCGCCAGTAGGCTCATCCGCCAGGACCAACGAAGGGTTGGTAACAATTGCTCGAGCTGCGGCAACGCGCTGACGTTGGCCACCGGACATCTCGTAAGGGAACTTGTCCAGTACCTCAGTAATCTGAAGCAGTTTGGCAACGTTTTCTACGCGCTCCAAAACTTCCTGAGCGCGGACGTGACCAATGGTTAAAGAGAGCGCGATATTCTCGCGAGCAGTAAGGCTATCAAGCAAGTTGGCGTCCTGGAAAATAAAGCCCAAGCGGTCACGTCTAAAGGCAGAAAGCTCAGAGCCGCGCAGGCTGGAAAGCTCTTGGTCATCAATAAAGATGTGGCCCGCAGATGCCTGATCAATGGTAGAGATGCAATTTAAAAGTGTAGTTTTGCCAGAACCAGAAGGACCCATGATGGCTATGAACTCGCCACGAGCAACAGAAAGATTAATGCCGTCTAGTGCCTTGGTAATATTTCCACGAGTTCCATAGTACTTCTCGAGGTTTTGGCAAACCAAAACGGTGTGAGGGGTAAGTGCTGAAGATTGTCCAGCCACAACAGTTGACTGAGTTGGAGCTGTTTGAGTAGCTGCCATGTTGCGTCCTTTCATTGAGAGCGAGTAAATCTTGAGATATATACTCCGTCACTACCGTTCACGTTGCCATCGATTGACCTTACGGAAACCTTACGCTTTTCTCACTTTGATGTGTCAAAATATCACTATCAAGCATACGGGAGGGGCATGCTATGAAGTTGGTAATTAAAAGATTTGGGCAGCTTACCGCTAAAGAGTTATATCAAATTCTTTTTATAAGAGCAGAAACGTTTATTGTTGATCAGCAGATTATGTACAACGATCTTGATAACGTTGATCAAGTTTCTACCCATGTCTTTTATCAAGATACTGACTCGGTAGCTGCATATTTACGTATCATTGATGCAGGACAGTCATACAACTCCCCTCTTATTGGTCGCGTATGCGTCAGCAACAAAGGTGCCGGCATTGGCTCAAAGCTGCTGCACGATACCCTTGATTACCTGGCACAAGAAAGTAGTGCTTCCAAGGTGTTAGTTGAGTCGCAACTCAAAGCTCAGCCCTTCTACGAGCGCGCTGGCTTTACGCAGGCATCTTCTAAGGTGCTTGATCACTTTGGCGTCCTTCACCATGTGCTCTCCTTTGACCTTGATGCATATCGTCAAACGAGAAACACAATTAATATTGATGATGTTCACGTTTCAATTAGACCACTTAACACAACTGATTTGCGTACACTGCAGAAGCTTAGCGTAGAGACATTTGTAGACACTTTTATTGACTCAAATACAGCAGATGATTTAGCAAGTTGCATGGACTCGCTCTACAACACAGAAAAGCTTGCCCGTGAGCTTGCTGCTAAACACTCATATTTCTATTTTGTTGAAGTGGAAGGTCAAGTAGCTGGTTACCTGAAGCTCAATACGCGTTATGAGCAAACCGAGGGTCAGCGCGATGACTCACTTGAAATTGAACGCCTGTATATCCTTCCGCGTTTCAAAGGCCTACACCTTGGATCAAAGCTCATGAAATTTGCCCTTGATTTAGCAAAAGAGAAGGGTAAGAAGCGCGTATGGCTGGGTGTCTGGGAACACAATGAGCCTGCTAAGGCATTTTATTCACGTTGGGGATTCAAGCGTTTTAGTCAGCATACCTTCCCAGTAGGAAGCGATCCTCAAACGGATGAATTGTGGGAACTTCTAATTTAGATCCGTAAAAGACTGGTTGAACGTAATAGAAAAGGTGGAGCCTTTACCAATTGTACTGCTCACAGCCAGCTTAAGACCCATCTTATTACAGAGTTCATAGCAGAGATAGAGACCCATACCGGTAGATTTGGCGTACTTGCGACCATTTTGACCGGTAAATCCCTTATCAAAAATACGGGCAAGATCTTCTTCAGGAATACCAATGCCATTATCTTTAATGAAGAGAGTGGTTGAAGTAGTTCCTTCACGTGGCTCTGAGACAGAGGCAGAAATCCAAACGTTCTTCTCGCCAGGTGCAAGCTCTGGATTTGAATACTTTGCAGCGTTAATCAAAAGCTGCCGCAAAATAAACTCAAGCCACTTTGGATCAGCCTTGACTACGTGGGCCAAGTCATCAAAATGCGGAGAAACGCCAGCGTCAATGAAAACGCGCGCGTTGTTTTTAAGGGCATCTTTAACAATAGACTGCAAATTGACGTCTCTGATAGAAAAATCTCGATCTACGGATGCACTGCGAGCATAAAAGAGCGCCTGTTCTACCAGCGATTCAATCTTAGTGAGCTGTGTTTGCACGTCATCCATAGGCAGCGATGGATTATTTTGAGCAACCAAATGAGCTGCAGCGATGGGAGTCTTAATCTCATGCACCCACATCTCAATGTACTCTCGATATTCCTTTGATCGCATATGCTCATCAGCAAGCTGATCCATCATAGACTTTGACATACTTGAAAGCGCATCTTTAAAAAGCCGTTCTTCCAGCGTTGAAGGCGTATCCAGCATAGTAGGAACCAGATAGCTTTCTTTATCAGTTGCCGCTAAATTATCTGCAAGCTGCTGGTAAAACCAACGACGATGAAAATAATCGGCTAATAGTGCAGCTGTTCCCACTACCCATAAAACCAGAATACAGTAGGCAATAGCAAACGCGTTAAGTCCAACACCTTTAAGCATAAAACCAATTAACGTGCTGCTAGCTATAAGCGCAAGAAAGAAGATAGTTCGATTTTTTAGATACTTGAGAAACGACATGGCGGCCTACTCAATAACGTAGCCAAGTCCGCGGCGTGTCATAACAAAGTCCTCAACGCCAATGCTTGCAAGAGTATTTCTGAGGTGGCTAATGTTGACCGTCAACGTATTGTCATCAACAAACTCGTCCGACTGCCACAGTTCTTCTTGAATACGCTGGCGAGAAACAACCGTTCCCGCATTTTGCATCAAAAGTGAAAGTATTCTGAGCTCGTTTTTGGTCAGCTCAACGCTCTTCTGATTTGCAGAAACTTTGCAAGAAGAAGAATCAAGCGTCACACCTGCATGTGAAAGCTTTGTTCCTGTTGTGACGTCGCTATTTGCACGCCTCAAAACCGAAGTAATGTGCATAAGCAAAATCTGGGTGTTATAGGGCTTGGCGATAAAATCGTCTGCTCCCAACGAGAGCACCATAAGCTCATCAAGATCAGTATTTCTACTGGTAACTACAATGATGGGAACGTTTGAGAGCTGTCGTACTTCTCGACAAATCTGTTGTCCGTCAATGCCAGGAAGGTTGAGGTCCAGCAAAACCAAGTCTGGATGCGCGGCAATAATCTGTTGAGGTACAGACTCAAAAGACGTGAGCGCCTGAGCCTCAAAGCCGTTTCTTTGCAGCAGCAGTACCAACTCTTGCTGAATCTGATGGTCATCTTCTACAACCAGAATTTTTGTCATGCGTGCTCACCTCCCGCTACGCTACGCAAGTCCCACAAAGCGTTGGGCGTTTTCCCAGAGTATGGTATACGTCTTCTCTTTGGGGATATCAAGTCGCTGCCAACGAAGCTCTGCCAAGCGCTCAACTGTGTGTACCACCATTGCTGGCGTGCACTCCCCTCCACGCAAAGGCTCTGGCGCCATGTAGGGAAAGTCGGTCTCTGAGAGCAGTTGTGCCTCTGGACAGGAAATCATTGCTGCTCGAATATCATCGGAGCGCTTAAACGTTGCTGCGCCACCAAAGGCTACGAAGCAACCAAGGTCTGCAAAAGGCTTCATGACCTCTGGTCCATCGGTATAACAGTGCAGGTCACAACCTGCTTTAGGTACACCCATACGGTTTAGTATTTCAAGCGCCAAATCATGAGCGTGCGTATTATCAGCACCATCACGTAGGTGCAGCTCAACGCGTTGATTGCGCTCATGAGCAATGGAAAGCTGTCGCTCAAATGCTTGACGCTGGACCTCTTCTGGAACCTCACAGTACGGTCCAAAATCAAGGCCAATCTCTCCTACGCCAATGCAAAGAGGGTGCTCAAGAAGCTCAAACAGACGCTGTTCAGCCTCTTGGTTATAGTCTGGTGCGCTGTATGGGTGAGCACCTACTACAAAATACGTGTGTTCAAACAAATACTCTGCAGGTAAATCGCAGGGTACACAGAGATCTGCCTCAGCCAGCTTTACAAAAGCGTGGCGCGCCTGGCTAAGAGTGTCCTCAAACCATGCGATAAAAGCACTGGTATCTGCCCACTTACGAGGGAACTCTGTAGCGATATCTACGGGAACAATAAGCATGCGAACACCCGCCGCAGCAGCACGAGCAAGAGACTCTGCTGCGCTGTGCTCGTGGAGGCTGCCCAAATGACCATGGGTATCGGCAACAGGCGCCAAAACACGCGGTGTTGGCCGAGGCGTACCGTAAATATCGTGGAATAGTTGACCATCAGAAAACGAAAGTGCGTCCACTTCTTCTGCTGGTAGATGATGCTTTTTCTTACTCACTCAAAGGCTCCAAAGCAGCTGCAAGACAAATAAAATCTTGGCTGGTCAAAACTTCTGCACGCGCCGTGGGTGCAATTCCTGTGGCGAGAAACGCCTGGTCTAGCTTGTCTTTATCAAAACCAGAAGCACTCATTGAATTACGAATGGTCTTTCTACGCTGTGCAAAGGCGGCGTCAATGACCCTCATGGTATGCAAGAGCTCTTCCTCAGAAAGAAGTTTGGAGGTCAGCGGGTTTCTCGCCTGGGTGCGATCAAGACGAACCACGGCAGAGTTGACGCGTGGTGGAGGCATAAAGTTGCCAGGGCCCACTTCAAATCTGCCAGTAACCTGGGCAAATAAAGACAGCTTTGCGGTATAGGCACCATATGCCTTGGTAGAAGGCTTAGCGGAAATTCTGTCGGCCACCTCAGCTTGCACCATAACTACTGCGCGCTCGAGCGAAGGAAGCTCCTGGAAGAACTTGAGGATCAGCGTAGCTGCCACCTGATACGGCAGATTGGATACAAACTTAGTTGGCATCGGGGCAACCGGGATTGCGCTCTGAGTAACGGCAGGAAGTGCACCGTAGGCATCGGCAAGCTTCTGGGGCGTGATTGCCAGAGCATCTCCCATAACCAGCGCAAACGAGTCTGGATGAGGCTCTTTGCAGGTTACCGCTAAGACTTGCTCCAGCTCAGAGTCTGCTTCAAGCGAACAAACCGCGCGTGCGCGGTCGAGCAAGGCCACTGTAAGGGTACCCAGACCGGGTCCAACCTCAACAACTACGTCAGTAGGCTGAACCTCTGCAAGCTGGACGATTTTCTCGATAACGTGATCTTGCACCAAGAAGTTTTGGCCCAGCCTGTATTTAGTGGCAAGACCAAAACGTTCCAGCGTTTCTTTAGTGGCGCGCTGATTAGCAAGCCACGATGTCTGATGCGACGCGTGCTCCGACACGATTACTTGCTTGCAAGACGTGGGAATAGAGCGTCTCCCTTAGAGACAGCCAATCCACCCTGAAGCTTGCCCCATACGCACTCGCTGCGGGTATCGGTAGAGGTAATCTCTGCCTCGTCAAGGCTCATACGGCGCAGAACCTCTGCAGATGTGGTAGGCATGAATGGCATAAAGAGATGTGCGCAAATGCGGATAGACTCAAGCAGCGTATAAATAATCTCTGCAAGCTCTGATGCGCGCTCTGGGTCTTTTGCCACCGTCCAAGGAGCAGCGTCCTCAATGTAGTGGTTAGCTGCGTGGACAAGCTCCATGATGATGTTCTTAGCGCCCACGTAGTCCATCTTCTCCATGCACGCGGCGTAGCGGTCATAGATACCCTCGGCCAGCTTACGCAGCGGATGATCTGCAGCAACAGTAGAACCATCAAAAGTTGGGGTTACGCCCTCAAAGTATTTATCGCTCATGTTAAGGGCGCGAGAAACCAAGTTACCCCAGCTATTTGCCAGGTCGGCGTTATAGACCTGCTCCATGCGCTCGAAGGAAATGCCGGAGTCCTCGCCAGGAGTGACGTCGGTCATGAAGTAGTAACGGTAACCCTCAACACCCAGCAGGTCCAAAACATCCTTAGGTGCAATGGCGTTTCCGCGAGACTTACTCATCTTCTCAACAACGCCGGTCTCAGAATTACGGACGTTAAGGAAGCCATGAGCAAAAATGTGCTCAGGTACAGCCTCGCCAAGAGCCATAAGCATTGCAGGCCAAATAACGCAGTGGAAGCGGATGATGTCCTTACCAACAACGTGCATCTGAGCTGGCCAGAAACGCTTTCTCATGGCAGCAGCCTCTGGACTGTCATCGCCATAGCCAACAGCAGTGTAGTAGTTGAGAAGAGCGTCAAACCAGACGTAGGTTACGTGAGACTCATCAAAAGGAACTGGAACACCCCAGTCAAAACTGGTACGGGATACAGAAATATCCTGGAGGCCAGACTCAACAAAGCTTCGAACCTCGTTTGCACGGAAATCTGGCTCAATGAAATCTGGGTGCTTAGCATAGAGCTCAAGCAGCTTGTCCTGGAATGCAGAAAGCTTGAAGAACCAAGACTCCTCAGAGACGCGTTCAAGCTCACGATGGCAATCTGGGCAGAGGTGTGCTCCTTTGCAACCAGCCTCTTCATCTGCCTTCTCTACCTGAGTCTCGGTGAAGAAGGTCTCCTCGTGGATGCAGTACCAACCATCGTAAGATCCCTTATAGATGAAGCCAGCCTCACGCATGCGCTCCCACAGATACTGGACAGCTTTTACGTGGCGCTCATCGGTCGTACGGATAAAGTCGTCGTATGAGATGTTGAGCTCTTCGTAGAGTCCCTTGAAGAAAGGAACCTGCGAGTCGCACCATGCCTGTGGAGACAAGCCGTGATCAGCTGCAGCAAGAGCGACCTTCTCGCCATGCTCGTCCATACCGGTAAGGAAGAAGACGTCGTAGCCGGCAGCGCGTCTAAAGCGAGCCTGGATATCGCAAAGCAGGGTGCAGTACGCAGTTCCCAGGTGTGGCTTTGCGTTGACGTAATAAATTGGGGTGGTAATAAAGTATGACGGCTTGGCCTCGGGCATAATGACTCCCTTTGTATAAGTTGCAATAACTTATCCAGTATAGAGCAAATGCTGGGCGCACTTGTGTTGGTATAGTGATTATGCCTCGTGAGCAAGAATTGCCTGGTATGCCTCGTCACGTGCAATACCAAACTTCTGAGCAAGCTCCTTGGCCAGGGCTGATTTTCTAGTACCCACAGCAAGACCCGCCTCTATTGCGTCTTCAAACGAGAGCTGAGACTCTCCTTCTGCCTGCGACGATGTAGCGGCAAGCTCTTCTTCTGTGGGAGCCGCGATAACCAGAACACACTCGCCTTTGAGGTTCTCTTTTGCAGCAAGTGTCTCAACAAGGCAAGGCGCCACGTCACGCACCACTTCTTCGTGCAACTTAGTAAGCTCTCTGACAAGAGCCACCTGCCTGGTTGGAAACACCTCGGCTATGGCCTCAACCGTTGCAAGCACCCTAAACGGAGACTCATACAGCACAATAGTGCCCGGAATTGATGCAAGCTGCTGTAAGCGCTGAACAATCTGCCCGTGTTTTCTGGGCAAGAATCCTTCAAAGAAGAAATGATCACTTGCTAGACCTGATGCAACAAGCGCACAGGTTACCGCAGAAGGACCCGGAATAACTTCCGTAGCAAGACCTTCTGAAAGCGCCGCATCTACCAAATGCTGACCCGGATCAGAGATGCCTGGCATGCCGGCATCTGACACAAACGCAACACGCTGGCCCGCGCGAAGCCTCTCTAGCGTTGGTTCAATTTGCGACTCAATAATATTTTGATCACAGCGCTGCAGTGGCACATGAATGTCAAATGCCGAGAGGAGCTTTGAGGTCACGCGTGTGTCCTCACATAAAATGACATCTGCTGCTGCAAGCGTTTCTTTAACGCGCGGTGACGCGTCCGAAAGGTTACCAATAGGCGTGCCCACAATAGACAGTTTACCTGCTAAAAGAGTAGATTCTGTCATTACTCGAGCATTCCCCTCTCAAACGTTGCAAGCGCAACGCGTGCGTCCCATGCAGCCAAAAATGCGGAGGTCTTCCAAGTCTGGAAGAACCATGCAGGACACGTATTGTACACTTTGAGCTGACCGGAAGTGTAAATGCGCTCAAGCGCAATTCTTCCCTCTGCCGTCATAGCGCCATCAATACTTGGCAGTGATGCTGACCACTTACCCACCATGACCGGCAGACCGCCTGAAGCAGAAGTCTTCAAATACGCTTCGTTTTTATCAATAAGCTGCTGTACACCACGAGGACCCGAACAATCAATTCCCTCGCAGGGTTTATCAAGGTGTGCATCAAGCCAAACGTTTTGATAGGCCTGCTGGCTCATAAAACGCCTAAATCCCTGAGGCCAGCCACCATCTGGAAGAATGACCACAGGCTCTTCTCCTGCCACAGATCTAATGGTCTCATAAGCACGACGATAATAGTTTCTAAGCGAGTGACCAGGAATACCATCTGTGAGCTTAAAGCCCTTGCGCACACGAGGTTTAACCTCATCGGCTACCTCAATGCCATAAAAACCGCTGCGGTGAGCGTAGTGAAGGGCAAGCTTATGCAGAATAGAAAGCGACTTCTCCCCAGAAATTCTGGTACGCGGAGCACCACCTGGCTGGTCATTCAAGCCATCAGGCAAACCTGGATTTACTGCCAGTACAAAAATAACGTGCAGGCCAAGTTCTTCTGCCCATTCAAGAGCTCTATCAAGCTCGGTAATGCAGCTTACATATGGAGTCCCTGCAGCTTCTTCATCAAAAACGTACCAAGGTACAGAAATTCTTACCGCATTAAAACCACGAGCGGCAATGCTGACAAAGTCAGAACTCTGAATAAATAAAGAACGATGCGCTTTAACAAGATTGTGGTAGTCCTCAACGCCCAGTGCTTTAATGAGCTGAGCCTCATCAACGCAGCCTGTGCGTGCAAACGGCTCAGGAGTTACCCACGGTTCAAGCGTAAGCCAACCGGTTAAATTGACACCCCGCAATGCTCCGTGAGCCATGAAACTCCACCTCGATAAAAGATAAAACCTCTACATACGTAGAGTATACCCATCGAGGTTATGTTGCTCACACGAGCTTTAAAAAACAACAGGTTACTTCATATTTTTTGAATATATGGCGCAATTGTTAGGGGTCTCATCAACCTCAACGGAAGAGACGGGCAAGCCTTCTGCCTCAAGTTGCTCAAAGAGATACTTAGCCAGGTTTTCTGCTGTTGTTCTAAACGGCAAAATGGTGAGTGAGAAACCCTCTTCTTTAAGACAGGTCAGCGTCTTTTCAGAAAGTGAACCCTCTTCAATCAAAAACGTATGATCAAGGGAATCACACAATGCGCGGACCTTGCGCTTAAAGACACCAAAGTCCATAACCATATCTTTTTCTGTACCAGCCTCACCAAGCTCTGCAGCAGAAATACAAGCGGTTACGTGCCAACGATGGCCATGCAGGTTCTCACACTTGCCGTAGTAGTTTGTAAGAAAATGCGCTGAGTCAAAGGCATATTCAGTCTTAAGCGTATACATTACTCGTTGTCCTTCGAGCCGCGACCGCGATCATCGCGTCCAGCTCTTCTATGTCTACGACGTGCAGCGTTTTGTGGCTGAGCATCTCTAGATGCAGCGTTAGGTGCACCGCTAGAACCAGAAGTATTCTGTGGAGCGTTCTGGGTCTTCATGCCCGCCCTATCACCTGGACGACGAGTCCTCTTTGCACGAACTGGTGCCTGTGCCTCATCAGCTTTCTGTGGCGTCTGAGGAGCATCTGTCCTTCTAAAACGCTTACCCTGAGGCTGCTTCTGTGCAGGAGCTGTACCCTGCTCATTCTTCTGAGGAGCCTGAGTATTTGCAGTGCCCTCTTCTGTTGCGTGATGACGGCGGCGGGTACGACGCAGTGTATCCGTTGCAGCATCAAAAGTACTAGAACCAGGGTTGACCTGAGCATTCTTTGAAGTTCTTACACGACGAGTGCGAGAAGAACTTTGAGCTCCCTGCTCTTCTCGGGCATTTCTTGCACCGGAATTCTTGACGTTTTCCTGCCTATTTGAAGAGTTCTGCTCGGAGCGATCACGCTTGCGCCTTGGAGTCTCTGTGACAAAGAGATCAGGGTTAATCTCTGGCTCTTCATCAACAATCAGACCATTTGCCCTATCAAGCTCTGCCAGAGCCATCTGAACCTCAACAGATTCAAGGCGCTCAAGTGCAGCGCGAGAAACGCTGTCTGGCCTGCAAGAACAGCCAAGGTCTTCCGACTTCTGCTGAGCCGCAGGAGATGTGTCCATGTCAGCAAGAGGAATACGTACCACCTTGCCACTCTCAAGACGAAGCGCAATCTCCTCTTTTGGCGTGTTGTACTCAACAATTTTTGCCATGCCTAGAGGAGTTTCAATGACAGCATTGCGCTTTGGAGCACGGTTCTTAAAGTCACGATAAGCTTCAAACTCATAGCGCAAGCAACACATTAAGCGGCCGCAAGCACCAGAAATCTTAGTGGAGTTCAGAGGCAAATCCTGCTCTTTTGCCATGCGGATAGAAACTGGCTCAAAAGAGAGGCCAAACCTTCTACAGCAGAGCTCTTGTCCACAGTGACCGTAGCCACCAATAACCGCTGCTTCTTCCCTGACGCCAATCTGACGCATATCAATGCGCTCGTGGAGCTCATGAGAAAGCTCACGAACAAGCTGCCTAAAGTCCACACGATCATCAGCCGAGAAGTAACACACGACCTTCTCGCCATCAAAAAGGTACTCGACGCCAATAGGCTTCATCTCAAGTT
This sequence comes from uncultured Atopobium sp., assembly GCA_937921235.1. Lineage (GTDB taxonomy): Bacteria > Actinomycetota > Coriobacteriia > Coriobacteriales > Atopobiaceae > Lancefieldella. The sequence continues at coordinate 50,858 of CALFOQ010000055.1, forward strand.
CTTCTTGAACAGCAAACTTCCTGAACACAGGAAGCGCAGCCTCGCCCTTAGCGGCAAGCTCTTCTGCGCGAGATAGATCCTCTTCAGTTGCTACACGAACAACGTCTTTGAGCTCGGCTTTGTTTGTCTTGTACTCAAACTCCTCCTGAGAAATCTCACGAGGATCAGCAACGGCAAGACCAATCTCTAGACCGCGCTCGGTCTGACAGATAACGTGGTCACCTTCAAGAACGCCGGACTCCTTTGGATCAAACCAAAGGTCGCGCGCGGCGTATTCAAATTTCACCGGGACAACGGTGGGCATGTAAGTGCCTCCTTGATATGCAGCAGCATAACCTCAAGGGTTAGCTGGGGAGAAACAGAGCGGTCCAGGTTGTATTGAGCCTCTTGCACCGCAGCAAGAGCCCCCAAAACACCCTGGGTATGAGTTTGAGATGCCACACGGTCAATAATGCCTGCTGCATCCGTATTTACTATCTCTTCATCAACCGCTTCGCAACATAAAAGTACGTCGCGAAGAAGCGATTCCAGAATTGCCAACATTTCTATGATACCCGAACGCTCGCGCGCTGTGAGTTCTCGCTTATTTGCCGCCTCGACCTGCTTTAACGCAGCACTGGTAAGAAAGTCTTCATTTTGAGCAAGCGCCTCTTCTTGGGCACGTCTTACGTCACCAAGAGGAATTTTTGCAGCTTCTATCAGCTCTTTTGCGGAAGTAAGTACATCCCACGAGTCATTTCTGAGCAGGTTGCCAAAAACATCAATGAGCTGTCTGCGAATGTTTTTTCGCGTAGCAGACTGCAAAAACTCCACAGCTCTACCAGGGGTTCCTGTTGCCGCAAGTGCAATACGGGCCTCTTGTTCCGTGGCAGAAATCTCTCGCATAATGGCAGCTTTAGCTGCAGCATCAGTAAGTGTTCTAAACGCAACTACCTGACAGCGAGAAACAATGGTGGGAAGCACCGCAGAAGAAGAACGAGCAGACAGAATAAAGATGGTATCTGCAGGTGGCTCTTCAATAGTTTTGAGCAGCGCATTTGCTGAGTTTTCTCTGAGCAAATCGGCGCGGTCAATCACGTAAATCTTATGAGCTGAGCGCATGGGCGCCAGACTAACGTCTGCAATAAGCTGACGAATCTGTTCAATAAGATAGCCATTTGCGGAGGCCGGAGTAAGTACGTGCACGTCAGGGTGGGTACCGCGAGAAATACGAATGCAGTCGTCACAGGCAGCATCGCCACCTTGAGCACAGAGAACACACTGCGCCAAAGCCTTGGCTGCAAGGCCTTTACCAGAACCAGGAGCACCTACGAACAAATAGGCATGAGCAAGCTTGTGTTCATGCAGTGCACGCGCAAGCAAGTTCTGGACCTGAGGTTGATCCTGAAGACGCGTTAATGCCTGAGGAAGTGGATAGGTGTTCTGCGTAGTATGTGCGCTCTCTTGAGTCATAAACGAATCACTCACCAAGCTCACAAATACCTGGAATAAGATCTGCTAACAGCTGACGAGTACGTGCGCGAACCTCATCAATTGTGCCATCTGCATCTACAGCTTTTACACGCTCTGGCTCATTTTGTAGAAGTTGCTTATAACCAGCAAAAACTCGCTCCTGGAAGGCAACACCTTCTGCTTCTAGTCTATCGGCGTCATTTTGCGTAGCGCGCGCATGAGCAACTGTTGGCTCGAGCATAAAAACAAGAGTTCTATCAGGAGAAACCCCACAGCTTCCCAAGTGATTTGCACGGTGCACGAGGTCTGTATCAAGACCGCGACCAGCTGCTTGATAGGCAAAGGTGGAGTCATAGAAGCGATCACACAAGACAACTTTACCCGCAGCTAGAGCTGGTCGGATAACCTCTCCTACCAACTGGGCACGACTTGCTTCATAGAGCAACAGCTCACATTCATCGCACATCATGCCGTTTTCTGGATTAAGCACCACGCCTCTAATCTGCTCAGAAATAGCAGTGCCACCGGGCTCACGAACAAAGACCACATCAAAGCCAAGAGCTTCAAGATCTTCTCGCAGAAGAGAAGCTTGTGTTGACTTGCCACAGCCATCAACGCCTTCAAGCGTGATAAACAAGCCTTGAGATGTACGTGCGTCTTTGTTCATGCTTCCCTCCCTCTTAACTATCTCACGATACAGGCAGATTGTGTTTCTCGCCATGAATATTCTAAAGGTTTTGCGCATTTCCACATGAAAAGTGCTCAAAAATGGGTAAAAATACGTATGGAGCGGGCGTTGGAGAGGGACGCTCGTTCTTCCGAAAACGGTGCACCTCTCGATGCACCGTCATACGTTTACTTTTTTGCTGCCTTGGTGGATTTGGTGCTCTTAGTACTCTTACGAGCGCCTCTACGCGAGGCAGTTTTCTTTTCTTTACCAGGGCAATCATAATTTGGACAGAGCTTCCAAGGACCCCTCTGGGTGGTAACAACCACCATAGGAGCGCCACAATCCGGGCAGACCTCATCAGTCTTCTCGAGCTTTCCGCGAGCAGGCAGAGGATAGCTGGTCTCGCACTCCTCGTAGTTGGTGCAGCGAATAAAACGCTTGCCCGTACGCTCTGACTTGTGGGCCACCAGGTCCCCGTGCTTGCCATTGGCCTTGCAGGTTGGACACTCACCCACAATAAGATCTGGCTCTGCGTTTGTAGGACAAGCAGGATTAATGCAAGTCTCATACGCACGCTGTCTAAACGGCTGAACCTTTACGCGAGGAGCACCGCACTCTGGGCAAACGCCAGCCTCTCCCTCAAGCGGCTCAACGCGTCCCTGAGGCAGTGGATAGGTAACATCGCAGTCTGGCCAACCCATGCAGCCAACAAAGCTTCCACGAGTCTTCAGAGAGCTCTTAGCAACCAAGTCTTTGCCGCACTTAGGGCAGGTTCCCACCTTTGCGTCAGCAGTAACCGCATCAGCAATGGCCTCAGACAGGTCTTCTTTGTGGTCAATAAGCGTATCAATCATGCCTGCAAGCAGGGCTCTTGAGTGTGTAACAACGCCGTCACGCGTATCTTTACCCTCGGCAACGCTTGTCATATCGGACTCAAGCTCTGCCGTCATATCAGGCGAGGTAATGTGTGGTGCAAACTGCGAGAGCGCATCAACAATTGCCATACCAAGCTGACTTGGCTCAACAGGATCATTCTTGAGGTATTTACGCTGGTAGAGCGTATCAATAATGGAGGCACGCGTAGACTTTGTACCAAGGCCTCGCTTCTCCATCTCTTGAATAAGCTTACCCTGGCTGTAACGAGCAGGTGGCTCTGTCTGCTTAGCGTCAAGCGACAAAGACTGAATAGAGACAATCTCTCCCTCGCCGACATCAGGAATCTGATCGTCTTTCTTAAGGCCAAAGGGATAAATCTCTCTAAAGCCTGGCTCAGCCAGTACGGTTCCATTTGCAACAAAGGGCTGACCAGCAATATCAAGCGTAATCTTAGTGCCGCTCATAGTAGCTGGACCCATAAGAGTTGCGAGGAACCTTCGAGCAATCAAGTTATAGAGCTTCCAAGCTGCAGGCTGCAAAACATCTGGATTTGCAGCTGCTGTTGGATAAATTGGTGGGTGGTCAGTAGACTCCTGCTTGCCACGAGTAGCGTGAAGCTTTGGCTGACCCAAAAGCTTTTTGCAGGTAGGAGCATACTGAGGAACTGCAGATAATGTACGAACACAGTCCTTCAAGTCAAGAGAACTTGGGTAGACAGTATTATCAACACGAGGGTATGAAATCAAGCCATCCATGTACAGAGACTCTGCCAAACGCATAGTTCTAGCTGGCGAGATACCCTCTGCAGCTGCAGCTGCCTGGAGCGACGTGGTGTTAAACGGAGCTGGTGGCTGCTGCTTTCTGCTACGAGACTCAATCTCGACAACCGTTGCCTGCGTCTGATCTTTAACAACAGCGTAAGCTGCATCTGCTTCCGCTTGATCCCAGAACCTTGCGGTCTGGTGAACCATCTTGAAGGTTGCATCCGCATCATCTTCTGGAGCAGCAACACCAGAAATAACCCAATAATCTTCTGGCTTAAATGCCAGACGCTCGCGCTCGCGTTCAACAACAAGTGCCAGCGTAGGAGTCTGAACACGGCCAGCAGAGCGCGTATTACCCAGACCACCAAAACGTGCGGTGGTCAGATAACGGGTTAGTACAGCACCCCAAATGAGGTCGATATACTGCCTGGACTCGCCTGCCGCAGCCAAGTTGTAATCAAGATCCACCAGGTTATTGAAGGCAGTCTCAATCTCTGTCTTAGTAAAGGCGGAGTAGCGTGCACGAAATACTGCCAGATTAGGATTAACCGAGAGAACCTGTGCCAGCGCATCAGAGCCAATAAGCTCTCCCTCGCGGTCAAAGTCTGTGCCGATAATGACAGACTCTGCCTTCTTAGCAAGGTTCTTGAGAGCTCGAATAATTTCTTTTTCTGCAGGCTGTTTATCTACAGGAGCCCAAATCAAATAGGGCAAGCTGGGGATTTTCCAGCCCTTAAGGTCAACGCCATCTGCCATAAAAGGCTTGCGCTTAACCTTATAAGGAGGACGCTCAAGGCCATCTGGAACATCTGCAGGAAGGTGCTCCCCTTCTGCAGTTTCTCCATACCAGCCCTCTTCCTTATCAAACTTGAGAGCCAAAGGAAAATCCGGCTGCAGAATATGACCGCGAAGACCAATAGCAACATGGTCTTCTCCGCCACGTCTAAAACGATAAACAGGAGTGTTGTATACCTTGTCTGTCTCAGGCTTACCCGATTCAGACAGAAGGCGAGCAATCTGCTGCGCTGCGTCGTTTTTCTCGGTAACAACTAGAATCAAAGAACAACACTCTCCAAAGTAAAAATGAAACTATTAGATTTTGTCCAGCTCATGCTGCTCGTAGTCCTCGCGGCTCCACTTAAGAGCAGCTTTGCCATCACGGGCAATAATGACGTAGCGAGCAACGGCCAGAGCAACTTCGTACAGCAGGATAAGAGCTGCAAACATCAAAATCATGGTGACAGGTGATGCGTCAGGAGTAACTACTGCAGAAAGAATCATCAGGCCAACATAGACATAGCGCCACTGCTCACGCATATCCTTGTAAGGAACAAGGTGAAGAATAGCCAGGTAGAAAATAACCAGTGGAAGCTGGAACGCAACGCCAAAGCCAATCTCAAACATCATAATAATGTTGAGATAATCGCTTGCTTCGTTAATGGTTCCTGCAAACTCCTGCGACTGACCAATCATCCAACCAATTGCAGTGTTCAAAATAATAAAGTAGCAGAACAGCATACCCAAGAAGAACAAGGTAATCATGGCTGCCACGGTAGGAACAACCCACTTGCGCTCTTTAGCGTTAAGCGCAGGCAAGAAGAAAGCCATAATCTCCCAGATGATAATAGGTGTGCAGATAATCACCGAGAAGAAGAAAGCTACCTTAAACCTGATACTAAAGCCGCCAAGGACCGAGATAACCGTAAGCTTACCATCGGTCAAAAACTCCCTGATAGGGTCAATCAAAATCTCAATTAGTGCAGGCGTTGCAAAATAAATAATGATTGCGGTAACAAAAAGCGAAACCACCACAATGGTCACGCGGCGACGGAGTTCTCCCAGGTGATCAAAAAGTGGCATACGAGCTGGAGTAATAGGCATTACACACGAAAGCTGGACTTATGCGTCCTGGCTTTCTCCCTCCTCTCCAGCAACTTCTTCTTTCTTGTCTTCTGCCATAGAGCGAGAAGAACGTGCAGATCCAAGGTTATAGAGGTCTTTTGCAGATGGAGCTGCAGCAGGAGTTTCTTCTGCAGCCTTAGGTGCCACGTGCTTAGTTGCCTCTGTAGAATCATCGGAGAAAGCAACAGAAGACGTAGCTTGTGGTGCAGCTGCAAGAGCCTCGCTACCGGAAGCGGTTTCTGGCTGCTCAACCTCCTGAGTCTGCTCAGCTTGCTTAGTCTGCTCAGCAGCCTCAGCGGCAGCCTTCTCAGCAGCCTCGCGCTCCTCCTTGAGGCGAGCACGACGCTCAGCAAAGGTCTCCTGATGGTCAGTATCCTCGCGGTCAGCATCAGATGCAGCATTTTTGAGCTGCTCGGAGCGCTTGGGCTTCTCGTGAAGTGCATCCGCTGCAGGATCAAGTAAGTCTGCACGGACAACTTTATTAAAGCCTTCTTGCGCGTTCTGGAACTGTCTAAGAGCACGGCCAAGCGTGCGACCCATACCAGGTAATTTATCAGGACCAAATACTAAAAATGCAAAGAGCAAAATTAGTACGAGCTCTGTTTCTCCAATGCCAAACACAAGCGATACCTTTCTGGAACAAACATAAACAAGCTCTTTGAACGGTTACATCAAAGAGCTTGCAAGTTACTAAACCTACTTGCGAACGTTAAGGTCTTTATCAACCCCAAGAAGCGTAAAGACACGCTCCACGTTTTTCTGAGGGTTTGCAACAACAAGCACAGAACCGCTCTCTTGTGCTCGATGTGCGGCACCCACTAAAACGCCAATGCCCGTCGAATCAATATAAGCTACCTCAGCAAAATCAGCTTCAACTTCTTTTGCTCCATCGGCGAGCGCAGTATCCAAAGCATCACGAAGCTCGGAGGCGTTTGATACGTCTACCTCACCCTCAATGCGAATAATGGCCTTTGTATCTGTAATTTCAGAGCTTATCTCTAGTGCCATAACTCCTCCTTACTTGGTGTTATTTGAAGAGGTAGAGGTGTTTCCGTTTAATGCATCAAGAACTTTCTGCGCATTATCCCTCACACCGGCGCTATTATCGGAATCCTTTTCAATTGCCTTCTGCAGTGCCTCTTTTGCAAGATCTACTTGATCAGTAACACGATACATCATTCCCAAATTAAGCCAACCGTTAGCATAGTCTGGAGAGCGATCCGTTACTGCCTTAAGTGCCTCAACAGCACCTGTTTGATCTCCTGCGTAGAACTGCGCAATGGCCCTATCAACACGGACTTCATCAGAATCATTTGAAGCAAGATACGTATCGTACTCAGCAATTGCTTTGTTAATCAGCTGCAAAGACTGCTTCTGAACAGAATCATCTTGAGAAGAACTCTTAAGCGCCATTCCCCAACCTAAATAGGTACGAGCCAAATCAAGATGTGCTGGTAGATTATCTGGATTGGACTGAATAGCAGACTCTTTTTCTTCTGCCTGCTTCTGATAGACCTGGTTAATAGCCTCAGGAGAATTCTGCTGAGTCTGATGCTGCTTTTGCGAGTTAGAGAAAATGCTGGCAAGAGAAGGTAGCATCATAGAAATAGCAATAAAGAGCGAGAATACGCCAATAGCAATCTTCATGCTTGTAGAAGGACCTGGCTTTTTAGGAGCCTCATCGGGCTTGCGATCCTTTGCCTTCTTTTTTGCTGTCTGGTTTGCCATGGCAACCAGCTCTTTTTCTGCCTTCTGTTCTGGTGTAAGTTCTGGCTTTGAAGTATTAGTTGGCATTCAACATCCAATCGCTTTTTCTAAACATAACTTATCAAGATACGGCAGAATGGGCCTACTTTCAAAGGAAATACCAAAGTTACACAAGCTATCCCCAGACGCTCTGACCGCGATCAACTTTTGCAAGTCGAGCACTTACCTGTTTAACAGCAACAATAAAGACATCAAGTGCTGCATCAAGCTCTTCCAACGTTGGGTAACTTGGAGCAATTCTGATATTAGTATCAAAAGGATCTTTACCGGCTGGCCATGTAGCTCCTGCAGGTGTCATGGTAACGCCCAGCTCATTGGCGCGAGAAACAATTGCGCGTGCAGAGCCAACGGGACCATCAAACGAGACAAAATAGCCACCCTTAGGATGAGACCAGGTTGCAACACCTAAATCTCCCAGACCCTCCTGCAATTTGCGTTCAACCAGTTCAAAACGTGGTCGAAGCATCGCGGCATGCTTTTGCATATGAGCTTCAATACCTTGAGCGTCTTTGAGGAAACGCACATGTGCCAGCTGAGAGATCTTCTCGGGAGAAACACGAGCAACCTTGAACGCGCTCTGGATTTCTTTAATGTCCGCAGGGCTTGCGGCAACCCATGCCATGCCTGAGCTTGGGAAGGTTACCTTTGCCGTTGAGGCAAAAGCAATTACCAGGTTCTTTTGAGCATCGTCTGCAGCAACCTCTGCAAGTGCATCAAAGATATTGAGGAGCTGAGGTGCTTCAGATTCTGGTACAAAGGCGTGAATTGCATAGGCGTTATCCCAGAAGATTCTAAAGTCAGGAGCCGCAGGTTTGAGATTTGCAAACGCACGGACTACCTCATCTGAATAGGTAATGCCCGTTGGGTTAGCAAAACGTGGCACACACCAAATTCCCTTAACAGAACTGTCGTTTTCAACAAGCTCCTTGACAACGTCCATATTGGGGCCGTCATCGGTCATAGGTGCTGCAATATTTTCAAAGCCGTAATGCTGTGTAATAGCAAAATGACGGTCATAACCGGGAGCAGGACACAGGAACTTGAGCGTGGTACCCTGAGCCTTTGCAGCCGCCATCTGCTCTGCCCAAGAAGGCTGACCAGCAAGACCATGGGTTACGGCATGAGAAATAATGTCGTGCATAAGGTTAAGGCTTGAAGAGCCATTTACGATGACCTGATCAGAAGGTACACCTGTGAGCTCTGCAGCGAAGGCTCGCGCAGAAGGAAGACCCCAGGGGTCTCCGTAGTTGTCTGCAAAAGAACCGCCATCAGTCAGGTCAGAAGTGGAGTTCAACTCGTCAAGCATAGGCTTAGACAACGCCGTCTGTGCAGGGCTTGGCTTTCCGCGAGCCATATCAAGTTTGAGGTTTTTCTCGCCAAGTGCACGAGCTTGTTGTCCAATAAGTTCAAGAGCCTGGTTAAGCTCAGCATCGCTCATCTTCTGATAAGCGTTTTGCTCAGAGGTTGACTTTGGCTGGAACAGCTCGCGAGAAACTAGCTCAAACATGACACTCCCCTTTTCGGTCTCTGCGTGATACAAAGTATAGGTGATTTGAAAATCAACGCGACAAGGAGAATCATGGCAAATTCTGCACAACCTGGCATGCGCTCGGAGGCATATGGCGAGCTCCAGCACCTTGTTGATAATCTTTATAAGCGCAAACCTTCGGGCACAGTCACTAAGGTTGACGTGCTCATTCAAGCTGAAGTAGACGATCTTGAAGAAGATTTGCAAGAAGTTATTGAGTTGATTCCCTCTGGCACATATGTCCGCGCTCGCCTCTGCGATCAGATTAACTCAATTGTTACGGCGCACGGTTGGGGCTTTACCTACGGCACGGTTGAGTAGCCATAGCTTATTTGATTTTATATAAGTGATAAAATTGCATATATACGGGGTCTTTTTCTAACAAGTTGGAGGCTCGTCATGTATGACTCTTGGAAAGATTTTTTCATTAGTATCTTTAATAGAGGTATATTTTTTGATGCTTCTACTCCAATAGCCTATCTTATTAATAAGATAGTCAATATTTGTTTACTTCTTATATGGCTATTCACCATTGTCTCGATGTGTCTCTCTCCTGCAGGGCAAGATGCCTCAATAGGAGGAGTGAACATTCTACGTGCCAGTTTTTTAATAACTTCTGCGTATTATTTTGTGGGGCTCTGCATTTTATTAGTCAAGGATAGAAAGAGTCGCACCTCTCATTAGGTTCATTCTTGTACGGCGTCTTCCCTTAAGCTACTCTGCCTTTGGTGCTTGTAAAACTCTGCGATGTGTATAAAGAGTAGACCCAAGATTGCAGAAGCAAACGATGCAGCAAGAACGGCTACTTTAGCTGCAAGAATCTCTCCTGCATCTGGGAATGCAAGGTTAGAAATAAGAATTGACATGGTAAAGCCTAAGCCACCCATCAGACCAACGGCTGTAATCTGAATCCAATCAACTTTTGCAGGAAGTTTGCAGATTTTAACCTTTACCAATAGGAATGTCACAAGAATAATTCCCAATGGCTTTCCAAGAACGGCGCCAAAGAATACGCCGTGAGCAATGTTGCTGCTAAGAAGCGCACCAAAATCTGCTCCCACGAGCGTAATCTGCGCGTTTACAAAGGCAAAAATAGGCAGAACAACAAAGTTCACAAAAACAGAAATGTAGTGCTCAACACGCTGAAGCGGTGGAGTTACGTGGTGCATGACCTGCTCGATCGAGTTAGCTCCATGCGTAAAGTCATGCTGACCTAAAACGTGATGTTCATCGTCGTAGTGATCATCGAGCTCACGAGCACGCCTAGAAAGCCAACTTCCCAGCTTGCTCAGACGAACATCAGAGTGAGATGGCAAGAAGAAGGCAAGGAGAACACCTGCAAGAGTAGCGTGAATTCCTGAGTGATACATGCAAACCCAGAGCACCAAACCAACAAGCAAATACGGACCAGAAGAGTAAATCTTCAGGCGATTCATTCCCCACAAAATGACAAGTACTCCAAGAGAAGCTGCTAACCAGGCAATATCTGGCGTGTGACCATAGAAAAGCGCAATGACCACAATAGCCAGGATATCATCAGCAATTGCAAGTGTTTGGAAAAAGACCTTGGTTTGCGGACTAATTCTGTTGCCCAACAGCGACATGACACCCAGCGCAAAGGCAATGTCGGTTGCAATTGGTGTTGCCCAGCCATGAGGGGCAGTGCTTGCGTTAAAAGCTAGGTAAATAAGGGCAGGAACTGCAACACCACCAACAGCGGCAAGCATAGGAAGCATAGCCTGTCTTGGCCTTCTAAGCTGGCCAACAGTTACTTCATACTTAAGCTCAATGCCTACCAGCAAGAAGAAAATTGCCATGAGGAAGTCATTAACAAAGACTTCCAAAGCCATATGTGCATGAATCATTCCAAGCGAGAAACCCAATTTAACTTCAAGGATTTCTTTAACAACCTCATGAGCAGGAGAATTGGCAACAACCAGCGCAATCAATGCTGCAAGCACCATGACTGCTGCTGCAATTGTGCTGTTAGAAGTGATTTTCTTTAGAGATGAGCGCTGCTCAATTCTTCTCACTACAACGGGCTCTCTATAAATGCTAGACATTATCTGCCGTTCTCTCTTTATCTAAATGATAGTAAACGTTGTGCTTTGTAGGATTTTCTCGAGTTATATGCCTAGTGTACCGTCTACCTACCGTTGATGGCAACTTGTCATATCTCAGAAAAACAGGGTATATCTCTATGTAAAATGTGGGTAATAGAAAGTCAACGTTGAGCTACCTGTAGCACGTATATATTTGGAGCGGATAATGGACACTAAACGAATTGCCATCATCACAGACTCAGGAACTAATGTCCCACCTGATTTTGTTGCTGAACACAATATTCGTATCACCCCACTTCGCATTAACTATTCTGACGGCTCTTCCTATGAGTCTGGTATCACCATTACGCCAGCTGAGCTGGTTGCTCGCTTTGAAGAAGAGGTTCCAAAGACTTCACTTCCTTCTCCTGAGGGCATTAAAGCTGCGTTTGATGATGCAAAAGCAGCAGGTTATGAGGGTGCCGTTTACGTTGCTATCTCCTCTGGACTTTCTGCTACCTGCGATACTGCTCGCATGATTGCAGAGTCCATTACAGACTTCCCTATTTATGTTGTTGATACCAAAAACATTGGCATTGCTTCCGGCCTTATTGTTATTGAAGCTCAACGTCTTATTGAGCAGGGTCTTTCTCTTGAGGAGATTGGTGCCAAACTTGATCAGGCTTCTCTGAACACACGTGTATATTTCTCCGTTCCAAGCCTTGAGTATTTACGCAAAGGTGGCCGCATTTCTGAGGCAATTTATCGCATTGGTTCCATGTTGAACATTAAACCTGTTCTTACCTGCGATGAAAATGGCAAATACACCATTGCCAAGAAGACTCGTGGTTGGCAGAAGTCTCTAGCAGGACAAATTGCTCTGGGAGCAACCTTTGCTCAGCAATTTGACCGCGTTCATGTAGGAATTTGTTGCTCCGCGCCTAATATCATTTACTCCGAAATGGAAGCCATGATTAAAGAGGCAATCCCTAATGTCACCGACTTTAGGTATGTCGAGGCTGGCTCAGACCTTGTTGTCCATACGGGACCAGGTCTTGTTGGCTATGCCGTATTTGGCTACTAACAGTTAATCGCCTCATGCAACTAAGAACAGCCGCCCACTCAGGCGGCTGTTTTCTTGTAAAGAGTATGTGTGGCGAGAAGATCTTCTCGCCCTATGCGTTTAGGTTACAGCAACGGCTGATCAGCAAAGAATCCCTGGTCGTCAAGAAGATTGGAGCCGTCAGCAGCTTCAGTAGCCAGCTGATCGCAGCGCTCGTTAAGCGGATGACCGGCGTGGCCCTTGACCCACTTGAAACTTACCTCATGGTCTTCCATGGCGGAAAGCAAACGCTTCCAAAGATCAACGTTTTTGACAGGCTCTTTTGATGCTGTCTTCCAGCCTTTTCTAATCCATCCCGAGACCCATTTTTGATTAAACGCATCAACAACGTACTTAGAATCGGAATAAAGCTCTACCTGGCAGGGGCGCTTAAGAGCCTCAAGTGCAACGATGACGCCGAGGAGCTCCATGCGATTATTCGTAGTAGTTTTATAACCCTGGCTGAACTCTTTGGTGTGCTGCTGGCCGGAGGGATCGGTGTACAGAAGCACGGCCCCATAGCCACCAGGACCAGGATTTCCTCGAGATGCACCGTCTGTATAGACCGTGACGTGCATGTATGAGGTCGCTGCCTCCATACCAAATCTCCTCTAGAACGCGCCTCTTACGTGTTTACTTTGCCTCAGCCCAATTGGAACCATAGCTGACATCGGCAATGAGAGGAACACGCAGGGTAACAACGTCTTCCATAGTCTCTTTTACCAGTTTAGAAACTGTCTCAATCTCTGACTCTGGAACTTCCAAATCAAGTTCGTCGTGAATCTGAAGAATCAGTTTTGACGCAAGACCTTCATCACGCAGGCGTTTCTCGACATTAATCATTGCAATTTTGATAATGTCTGCGGCACTTCCCTGCATAGGGTGATTCATAGCGGTGCGCTCGCCAAAGGCAATAAGCTGGCGATTTGACTGGTTGAACTCTCTAATGTGGCGCTTACGCCCATACATGGTTACCGCATAACCAGTCTCGTGAGCAGTGCGGACAGAATCATCCAGATAGGCACGAACGCCAGGATATGCGTCAAAGTAGCGGTCAATCATCTCTTGCGCTTCCTTGCGGGAAATCTTCAGAGACGTTGCCAGACCAAAGGCCTGCTGACCATAGACAATGCCAAAGTTAACTGCCTTAGCACGGCTACGAAGTGCTGGAGTGACCTCTTCAACAGGCACGCCAAAGACGCGTGCAGCAGTTGCGGCATGGAAATCAGCACCAGAGTTAAATGCTGCTACCAGGTGCTCGTCAGCTGAAAGATGTGCCAGCAAGCGCAGCTCAATCTGGGAGTAGTCGCAGGCGAGAAAAACGCTGCCCTCGGGAACGGTAAAGGCGGTGCGAACACGATGTCCCAGCTCAGAGCGGGTAGGAATGTTCTGCAGGTTTGGATCAGAGCTGGAAAGCCTTCCTGTCGCAGCAACAGTCTGATTGAATGTGGTGTGGATGCGCTTATCGCCACGAATAAGCGAAGGAAGCGCATCGAGATAAGTTGATTTGATCTTGGCGCGCTCACGATATTCAAGGACGTCAGCAACAATCTGGTACTCCTGCGCCAGGTCTCCAAGCACCTTTGCGTTGGTGGAGTAGAACCCGGTGCGCGTCTTTTTGAGGCCATAAGTTGGAAGTTTAAGCACGTCAAACAGGATATGTGAAAGCTGGCTTGGAGAATCCAAGTTAAAATCCTCGCCTGCTGTCTGGTGAATGCTTGCCACACGCTGTGCAATATCTTCACCCAGCTCCAAAGACTGCTTAGCAAGCTCTTGAGGATCAACGTAGAGACCACGACGCTCCATCGCAGCAAGTACAGGCAAAAGTTGCATCTCCAGAGAAGTAAAGAGCTCCAAAGAACCATCGTCTTCAAGCTTTTTAGTGAGCACAGGCACAAGAGCCCTTGCAGCTACAGCTCTTAGTGCTGCAGCTGGAATCTCATCTGTAGGCTCAGGAAGCTCAGAGCCAAAGTACAGCTCAACCAAGCCGTTGATATCAAAGCTTGAACGATCAGACTCAAGCAGATACGCGGCAACACCCGTGTCAAAGAGGTGATCAGAATCAATGGTCTCAATATCCAGTTTCTGTGGCTCAGACGAATCAACAGGGCTTACCTCGTGTAGCAGCGCCTTGACATCGTCTGCAGCAACACGGGCTTCTCGCAAAATACGTAAGAGCGCTGCGGTGGCGTTTTCTCCCTCAAATTTGAGGAGCGCCTTTTCTGTAGACACCCAAAGCGTGCGAGAAAGGCTAAAGAGCGCTCCAGTATCGGCCGCAGAATCCTCTGCAACGCCAATCCACTCCTGATTCTCAATTGCAGCAGTGAGCACAGCAGATGCGTCTCCTGCCTGCAAAAACTCTGATGGAATAGGAAGTGCAGGCGCAGTAGAAGCAGTTTGTGCGACTGCGCCAGCAGCAGAGCCGCCAGCCATGCGAGCAAGCCTTGAGGTCATACCGGTAAAGCCCAAAGCCGAGAAGGCCTTGACCACGTCATTTGGATCGAATGTTGGGAACTTAGCGTCATCCAGGTTGATATCAAGCGGTGCATCAGTGCGAATGGTAGCAACCTTACGGGAAAGCAGCGCGTCATCAATATGAGTGCGAAGGTTTTCTCCCACCTTGCCCTTAACCTCGTCAGCGTGAGCAATGACCTGGTCAAGCGAGCCATACTCCACAATCAGCGCAGCGGCTTTCTTGGGGCCAATTCCAGGAACGCCCGGAATGTTGTCGGAAGAATCTCCCTTGAGGCCATAGAAATCTGGGACAAGCTCTGGCGTAATACCTGCATAGAGATCTGCAACAGTCTCTGGCGTCATAATTGAGACGTCAGAGACGCCCTTGCGCGTAGAGACAATCTTGACGTTTTCTGTGGAGAGCTGATACATATCGCGGTCGCCCGTGAAGAGCAGCATCTGGTAACCCTCAGCCTCACCACGGCGGGCAAGGGTACCCAAAATATCGTCGCCCTCCCAGCCTTCAAGCTGGCAGACAGGAACGTCCAGCGTCTTGAGCAGCTCTTTGACTATGGGAAACTGAGCGTGCAAAGCAGGATCCATAGGAGGACGCTGGGCCTTGTACTGAGGCAACATATCAATGCGAACCTGAGGTTTTCCCTTATCAAACGCACAAATAACACCATCTGGCGAGAAGGACTCAACAAGCTTGATAAACATGTTGAAGAAGCCAAACAGCGCGCCGGTTGGCGTACCATCTGGTGCTGCCATTGGCTGACGGATTGCATGGAATGCTCGGTGCATGAGTGAGTTTCCGTCAATAACGGCAATGGTTCTACGTGGTTTAACTGCACCTTCTTTGATTGATGCAACCTCGTTTTGATCTGTAGTATCAACTGGCATAGTAGTATCAGACATACCTGCTCCTCTTAGTTTTGTGTGCTTCTATTGTACTAAGAGTTCCTCTGCTTATGCGCGCCAGAGCCCATGGAAACAAAGCCCACATCTCATTTGGGCAGCGGCCAAAATTTTTGTAATCGTTATGTTTCTGTTTGTATCCTCGCCACTCTGACTCTGTCAAACGTGCGAAAATAACAACCAACATAACGTGCCCGGCACGCGAGAAAACAGACAAACTGCCAGCATTTACCCACAAGGAGGGGCTGTGGCTCACGACAAAGTTTCTCAGGAATTTGGCTCACTTCTCTTTACCGACGCAGATATGCAAGAACGTCTGCCAAGGCCAACGTACAAGAAACTTCGTAGTGTCATCCAGGACGGCAAGCCGCTTGACCTCGACATTGCAAACGAGGTTGCGCATGCCATGAAAGAATGGGCACTTGAAAAAGGTGCTACTCACTTCACGCACTGGTTCCAGCCTCTCACAGGTATTACTTCCGAGAAGCACGACAGCTTTATGACTCCTCAGGGAAACGGCACTATTTTGATGTCCTTCTCGGGAAAAGAGCTGGTACAGGGCGAGCCTGACGCATCAAGCTTCCCTTCTGGAGGCCTACGCGCCACTTTTGAGGCTCGCGGTTACACGGTTTGGGATCCTGCAAGCCCAACTTTCATCAAAGATGAAGTCCTCTGCATTCCAACTGCATTTATTTCATACACCGGAGAAGCTCTGGATAAGCGCACTCCTCTGCTTCGCTCCCAGGTTGCCCTAGAGAAGCAGGCCAAGCGCGTTCTTGCACTCTTTGGACAAGAGCCCTCACGCGTTGTCACAAACATTGGACCTGAGCAGGAGTACTTCCTTATCAAAGAGGAAGACTTTGAGCAGCGCCCTGACCTTATTCTTTGTGGTCGTACCCTCTTTGGTTGCGAACCAAGCAAAGGTCAGGAGCTTGACGAGCACTACTTTGGTGCCATTCGTCCAACCGTCAACAACTTCATGAAAGAGCTTGATGACGAGCTCTGGAAGCTGGGTATCCCTGCAAAGACCAAGCATAACGAGGTTGCTCCTTGCCAGCATGAGCTTGCACCTGTCTTTGAGCAGGGCGCACTTGCTATTGACAACAACCTTCTAACCATGGAGAAGCTCAAGCTTCTTGCACCGCATCACGGTCTTGCCTGCCTTGAGCACGAGAAGCCCTTTGAGTACGTCAATGGCTCTGGTAAGCACGACAACTGGTCACTCTCTGCAGACAACGAGAACCTGCTCGAACCTGGCGATAAACCTGGCGAGAACCTTCGCTTCCTGGTCTTCCTTGCGTGCCTTGTTGCCGCTGTTGACTCTCATGCAGACCTTCTGCGCATGTCTGTTGCATCTGCTGGAAACGATCACCGTCTTGGCGCAAACGAGGCTCCTCCTGCGATTGTCTCAGTCTTCTTAGGCGCTGCGCTTTCTGTAATTGTTGATGATCTTATCACTGGCTCTGATGTTCACGGTGCAAAGCGCACTCGCATGGACCTTGGCGTACCAACACTACCTGCAGTCCTTAGGGACAACACAGACAGAAACCGTACCAGCCCCTTTGCGTTTACTGGTAACAAGTTTGAGTTCCGTATGTGCGGCAGCCAGCAGAACCTCTCTGATCCTAACGTCATTTTGAACACCATTGTTGCCGAGCAGTGTGACCGCTTTGCAAACGATCTTTCAAACGCTTCTGAGGAGAACTTCACCAAGGAAGCTTTGAGGTGGGTTATTGATACCTTCAAAGCTCACGAGCGCATCCTCTTTGAAGGCAATGGCTACTCAGGCGATTGGGAGAAACTTGCCGAGGAGCGCGGTCTTCCAAACCTCCGCACCACCCCTGAGGCACTTCCTGCAATGGTTGCTCCAGAGAACATTGAGCTCTTTGAGCGCTACGGTGTTCTTTCCCAGGCAGAAGCACAGGCTCGCTACGTTGCAAAGGCAGAGCAGTACGCTAAGGTTCTTAACATTGAGGCTCGTACCATGCTGTATATGACGCGCCACATGTATCTGCCTGCACTCTTTACCTACTCAAGTGATGTTGCCTCTTCAGTTGCTGCTAAGCAGGCTATTGGTATCAAGAGCGCTGCAGAAACAGAGATTGTTGAGAAGCTCACCGCAGGTATTGACGAGATTTATGCAGCTGCCAACAGCCTTGATGAGATCAATACCACAGCTCACCAGATGAAAGATCAGCCTCAGGAGCAGTGCGAATACTACTGCAATGAAGTTCTTCCTGCTATGGCCCGCCTGCGCAGCGCCGTTGACTCCATGGAGCTCATCTGCGGACACGACTGGTGGCCAGTTCCTAGCTACAACAAGATGCTCTTCTACGTCTAATTCTTCATCAGGGCTTCTTGGCGAGAAACCCGGTCTTCTCGCCACTCCATCTATACAGCAAAACGGCTCAGTTTACCTGGGCCGTTTTTTTGTATTCAAACTCTTACGATGTGACAAAAGTTATGCGTTGACCAACTTGCTGTATACAGCATGGACGTCTTCGAGCTTAATGAGATTGCCTTCTGCATCGGTTGGAGCAGGAGCTATCTGCATTGATTCACTTACTGCTGTCAAATTCAGACGACCTGCATACCAAGGCGTTGGTGTTCCTTCAATAACTGGCGAGAAGAACGAGTCCATTTCTCCCATGTGTTCAGCAGAGTCTCGTTTAGTAATAAATTCCTGCCATAAATACGCTGAATACGTATGTTTTGACCCCTGACATACAAATGACCTTATCGTAGAGAAATAAGAAGTGCCTGGCAGAATAACTGAAAGATTATCAAAATCGTCTTTAGTAATTGCCCTATACGCAGCACTCAGTGGACAAATACAAGCCCTATACTTGCCAAATCCTGTGTCTCTAATAGCTTGATAGGTGCTCTCAGAAAATGCGTCAACATTTTCAAACAAGCTTTGGATAATTTGAGCGCCTTTATCCAGACCATACTGCCCTAAAAAGAGAGATTCAAACTTCTTGCCCGTATACGTAAGTGCGGGGTCAGGAATAACATACCTTCCACGCAGGCCATCTGTAAGAAGATCGGTCCATTCGTGAGGACGCAAAATCTTTTTCTCATTAAGGCGCTCTTGATTTACAAGTAAAACCAATGGATCTGCAGCGTAGGCATACCAGTGTCCAATGGCGTCAAAAAACTCAGGGCGTACGTACTGGTCTGTTGAAGAAACTTCAAACGGTTGACAATATGCGGAAGTCTCAAAATTTTGCATAAGAGCTTCGCTTGCCAAGAAAATGACATCGGGTTTCTCAAAACCCCAATCAGTACCAGATTTAGTATTAGAAGTTTCAGACTCCGAACTCTTACCAGAAGTATATGTTTGCTGAATAAACTCCTGAATTTCTTCCTCCGTTGCCTCACCCACCGTAACAGGCATAGAAAACATTCTTGAATATGTTTCTACCAGGGGCTTTACCGCTTCTTTGGAAGTACTTAAAAGATTGAGGGAGCCCTCTCGTTGCGCAAGTTGAATAAGCGCTCGAGCATAGCCAGGAACCTTTGAGTTAGGACGTGGAGGAAGAAGCTCCTGCTGAACATAAGAAATTCCTGGACTCAAAACGTTTGCTACCGTAGCTATTACAGGTGCAGCAACCGCCGAGACAGCCAGGATAATAAATGAAGTTCTTGTAACAGAAGTGGCAGTTGGTGGAGTAATCTTCTCGTCAGGGTCTTTTGGTCCAAAAGTTTTATGCATCTTCTGGCGCAGACAATCTGGGATAAACTTCACACTACCTCCTTACCTGCTACATAATCCATCTGGTCAAACAGATTTTATCCAAAAAAAGCTTTTAGTCCAATCAGGATAAGCACTACACCACCGACCATCTCGGCGCGATCACCCAAAAGCGAGCCGAGTTTTTTACCAATGAACAATGCAATAGTGCAGAGGATAGCGGTAATAATGCCAAAGAGTGCCGAAGCAACCAAAATGTCTACGCTATGTGCCCTAAAACTTACACCAACAGCAAATGCATCAATTGCCGTAGCAACAGCTTGAAATACTAGCTTGCCATAAGAGAGTGTTGTAGCGCCTTGCTGAGCGTCTTGCTGAGCTTCTTCCTCATCTTCTTCAGAAGCATCTTCTTTGAGCGCCTTATAGCCGCTGTATAGCATGTTTAAACCAATGAAGCCAAGAATAACCAACGAGACAATACCTGCGTACTTCTCAATCAACTCTGCTGCAATGCCACCAACAAAATAACCGGCAAGAGGCATGCCAAACTGAAAGAGACCAAAGAATAGCGGCATACGCATAAGACGAGAAAACCTATGGTCATCAAAGGCAAAGGTGTTAGAGATAGTGACAGAAAACGCATCTGTTGCAAGCGCCACACCCAGCATTAAAATTTCAAGTAGACCCATGTGTCAGTTCCCAGGTATCATTAAATCTTGTAACACGAAGGAGAAATTTTAACGCCTGTAAGCTGTTTTAGGCTACTCTTATATTGAAAAACTACGAGGAGTCTTATGCCTGCTTTAATAACCCACTATCTGTTTGGCGCAGAGGTGGTTCATGATTTACCGCAAGAGCTTGTTGCAACTGATGCAGAGGTCAATGCATTCCTGCTTGGAAACCAGGGTCCTGATCCCTTCCTAGCACGTCATCTTGCCTGGCCAAACCACTCGCTTGCCTGCAATAGACTACATCGTCGTATGCATGCGGGTCATATTGTTGACGCGTTTCTTTCTATTCGCGATGGTGTTTCTCGCCTACCGCAGAGTGACATGCCCGCTGGTCGTGCGTTTGCGCTTGGCCTCTTAGCACACTACGCGCTGGATAGAATTGTCCATCCATTTGTGTATTCCCAGCAAGATGCATTGATTGAGGCGGAACCATCTCTCAAGAATGCCTACAGAGAGCTTCATCCAATCATCGAAACGGATTTGGATTCATACCTTCTTTGGCACATGCGCCACACTACCGTTGAGACGTTTCCACCAGCTGAGGTGCTTGAAGCCATTGAATCCACCAAACACGTTGGTGGCGCGCTTTTCTCGCAAGTAGCGCTTCAGGTATTTGGCCTTAATGTCGGAGTTGGTGAGTACGAGAAAGCCCTCCAGGACTACGCTCGCATTTACCACACGGTAGAGCGCACTGATCCTAAATACACTACCAAGCTTCCTGACGTTTTATATAAGACCGAGAAGTTCATGCGTCCTTCAAACAATTCATACGTTGCCGCGATGGCTCATCGTATTGTTAAGACTGAAGACTTTCCTACGGCAAACCTCAAGCGTCTGCCTTGGAAAGAACCTTACACAGGAGAGATTAAGACTGAAAGCATTCTTGATCTTATGGATGAAGCTCGTGAGTTCTACAAAGAGCTTGTTCAGGCAACTATTTTGGGTCAGAGAATTACTCTGGAAGAGCTGGTTGACGGCATCAATTACATGGGTAAACCTGTTGTAGAAATGGTTGATGACGAGGACTAACTCGCAGCAAAATACAAATGCGTTGAGTATTCAAACACGTAAGAGAAAAGCGGCTACTTGAACTGCGTCCCAAAACTTGGACACGAGAAATGGGAGGCAGTTCAAAACACACCTAAGTCGGATAATCTGTTAAAAAGACG
>CALFOQ010000056.1:0-21047 GCA_937921235.1 uncultured Atopobium sp.
TCCGTTAAGTCCGAGGTCGATTTTGTTCTGACCTTTGAGGAGCTTGCGGGAATGATGGAGTCTAAGGGTATTGACTACACCAAGCTTGATGACGACAACTCCGATTTTGAAAACGCCTCCCATGACGGTCGTGCTTTTGCAGTGGCCGGTGGCGTAGCAGGCGCAGTTGTAAACGTCATCCACCAGAAGTACCCTGATAAAGAAGTACCTATCATGGCTGTTGACGGCCTTGCTGAGTGCCGAGCTATGCTCAAGGATGCCGTTAAGGGTAAATATCCAGGTTATCTTCTTGAGGGCATGGCTTGCCCAGGAGGATGCGTTGGTGGCGCCGGTACGCTGAGCGCAGTCAACCGTGCTGCCGCAGCAGTTAAGCGTTACGCAAAGACCGCTTCCTCCGAGCTGGCTTCTGCTAATAAGTACAACGATCTTATTCCAGAACTTGCTGGTACGGTCTCTGCTGAGGTTGAGATCGCCGAGGTTCTTGAGGTTCAAAAACCTGTTGAGTAGGAACGTTCTCTCAAATCAAACGTAAAACGCCGGTGCGCTGCATCGGCGTTTTTTATGAGAAATGTAGCCCAATAAGGCAATCTACCAGGTAATAAAAAAGGATCTGCGATTAACAGATCCTTTAAGTTTTAGCTGAGAGATAGTCAACAAAATGCTGATTATTTTGAATTACTCAGATTTTTCGTTCTTCATGGATGCATAGAACGTTGCATGTGCAAAAACGTCTTTAATGGTTTTTCCATTAATAAAAGGAAGCGCGAGAAATTCGTCTACCGTAGGAACTAATTCAGAACAATCTACAAAGTGGTTCTTTGAGTTTCTGATGCTGGTGTCTTGAGCTCTCCATGCCTCAAAGTTGACATCAGTGAGGTAATAAACCTGGTGTCCGACTTGCATGTACACAGAGTGATTACTGTGCAGGTACTCTACCAGGTCTTCGTAAGAAATCTGGAGAACCTCAGAACTTTTCTTGCCCATGATGCAATCCTTTCCACGTCGCTTGCGCGCAAATTATGGACGCACTTTTATTGACTATACCGCCCTCCGAATACGCTTATTCAGATGAATTGAGAGGCATAGGCAAGCGGACGTTTTTTCTCGCTCAACGGCAATGATGAATGGTTGTAATTTTTAGTGCTACTATTTGAGAATTTCTTGCACCATTTCTTCTGCGGTATCGCAAAGCGTGGTAGCGCCTGCAGCTAGAAGCGTTTCTTTATCTCTAAATCCCCAGGTAACACTTATGCAAGGCATGCCGCTGTTGTGTGCTGTTGCAACATCAACCTCGGAGTCTCCAATGTAGACAGCATCTTGAGGGTCAACGCCAATTTGAGCAAGGGCGTAATGGACAGGCTCGGCATCAGGCTTTCTTTTAAGGTCATCACGCTGACCCAACGCAAAGTCAAATCTACCTGGGAAGAAATTGGTCATTAAATCGGCAATAGCAAAGTCTGGCTTGTTGGAAACAACAGCGCACTTAACGCCAGCTGCTCTGAGTGTATCAACCGCATCAAGGATGCCAGGGTAGGGCGCAGTGTTATCCAAGCTGTGATCAGCGTAGTGCTCCTTAAAGCATGCGAGTACGCACTGGTATGTTGCATCATCGGTACCCTCTGGCACGGCGTCACGGATAAGCTTTGCAACGCCATTTCCAACCATCTGACGTACTTCATCAACGGTATAGGTGGGCATGTTGAACTGCTCAAGGGCGTAATTTGTTGCCCAAGCAAGATCAACAATAGTGTTCAGAAGTGTTCCGTCGAGATCAAATACAGCGGCTTTATAGGCCATGAAAGCTCCAAGTTCTTCTCGCCCTGTAAGAGGGCTCATGTGTATCAATTTCAGTCTAGCGTAAAAGTGTGACGGTAAGTTATTTATTCCTCGTGAATCTCCACTAAGTTTAGATTGAGAGGATTCGACTAAACGTTGGAGAGTACAATGTTTTATCTATGAGCAAGAACGTGCCGTCTACACGTTTTTGCCGTCTTGAAGGCGCTTTCCGATTTGGCACAGGGAAGCAAAGACGAAAGGATAACAATGGATTGTTCCTCAGAAAACGCCCAGAATTATTCCGCTCACGCAGCTGTTGATTTGCACAGCATGCATACGCATACCTGCGGAGAGCTTCGTGCAGAGCATATCGGTCAGACCGTTACGCTCACTGGTTGGGTTTGGCGTCGTCGTGACTTTGGTGGTCTGATTTTTGTTGACCTCCGTGATCGCGAGGGCTTGACCCAGATTCTGTTTGACCCAGATGTTGATGCAGAAACATTTGCAACTGCAGAGACTATTCGTCCTGAGTGGCCTGTTCTGATTTCCGGTACGGTTCAGCATCGCTCTGAAGGTCAGACCAATGAGGCTCTTGCTACCGGTGAGGTAGAGGTGCTTGCTTCAAAGATTGAGGTTCTTAACACCAGCGCTGTTCCACCATTCCAGATTGAGAACCACATTGACGTTAACGAGGACCTTCGCTTGAGGTACCGCTATGTTGACCTGCGTCGTCCTCAGATGGCTCAGAATCTTCGTATGCGTTCTGATTTTGCATTTGCGCTTCGTGAGGCATTCCATAAGCGTGATTTTACCGAGGTAGAGACTCCGGCACTGTTCAAATCTACTCCTGAGGGCGCTCGTGACTTCCTGGTTCCATCCAGAATGCAGGGCGGAAACTTCTATGCGCTTCCACAGTCTCCACAGCTGTTGAAGCAGCTGCTGATGATTGGCGGTATTGAGCGCTACTATCAGATTACTAAGTGCTTCCGCGATGAGGACCTTCGTGCAGATCGTCAGCCTGAGTTTACACAGGTTGATATGGAGATGGCATTTGTCCGCGAGGAAGATGTCATGGCTGAGCTTGAGGATATTCTGGGTGATGCATTTGCAAAGATGGGTATTGAGTTCCCAGCTCCACTGCGCAAGATTCAGTACTGGGACGCAATGGATACCTACGGCTCCGATAAGCCTGATACCCGCATTGGTATGGAGCTCCACGATGTCTCTGAGGTCTTCAAGCAGTCAAGCTTTAAGCTCTTTAGCTCTGCTGCTACAACAGAAGGCCAGTACGTCAAGGCAATCAACGTTAAGGGCGCAGGCACCTGGCCACGCTCTCAGGTTGATAAGCTTGCCGAGGTAGCTGCTGGCTTTGGTGCTAAGGGACTTGCATGGGTCGCCTTCAAAGAGGACGGTTCCGTGGGAGGTCCTATTACCAAGTTCTTCTCGCCAGAAGAGCTTGAGGCACTACGCGCAGAGATGTCTGCTGAGGCAGGGGACTTGATTCTTTTTGCTGTGGGCGGTCGCCTGGAGACAGATGAGATTCTTGGCGGTATGCGCCTGCATATGGCAAAGGTCCTGGATGTACCGCGAGAAGGTCATGATTTCCTCTGGGTTGTCAACTTCCCACTGTTCCACTGGGATGAGGAGACTCAGTCTTACGCCTCTGAGCACCAGCCCTTCACCCTTCCTCGTGAGGAAGAGCTTGACCTTCTGGACACTGACCCTCTGGCTATGGGCTCGTATACGTACGACTTTGTTATGGACGGCTTTGAGGCTGGCGGCGGCGGAATGCGTATCCACAACGCTGAGCTGCAGCTTAAGATTCTGGAGAAACTCGGCTTTACTGAAGAGCGCGCAAAGGCTCAGTTTGGCTTCTTGATGGAAGCTCTGACGTTTGGCGCACCTCCAATGGGTGGCTTTGCACTTGGTCTTGACCGTGTATGCATGCTGCTTGCAGGTGCCGATTCCATCCGCGACGTTATGGCATTCCCAAAGACTACTTCCGGCTCTGATTTGATGTCGAGCGCTCCTTCGCCTGTTTCTAATGAGCAGCTCAAGGAGGTTTCTCTTCAGACGCTTCCAAAAGAGGCATAAGCAAATCAAGCAAAGCAAGACAGTAAGGTACGTGGTGTTTTAACGATGAATGATGCTTCTGTAAAAGAAAAAGCTCCATCTGCTCGCGCTGAGTTAAAGGTAATTTTGGACCATTTTGGCGCGTATAAAAAGGACTTTGTTATGTCGGGACTCTGTGTGTTTGCAGAGTCCCTACTCGAATTAGTGATTCCTGTACTCATGGCCCAAATTGTTGACCAGGGTATTTTACAGGGTAACCTTCAGACTGTTTTTGTAAACGGTGCCGTTATGGTTATCTTTGCTCTTCTCGCCATGTTTGCCGGCATTGGCTATGCTCGCTACTCGGCAAAAGCGGCTATGGGACTAGGCGCCCAACTCAGACAAGATGAATATCGCCGAATGGAAGAGTTTGCTTTTGCAAATCTTGATAAATACGATTCATCTTCTTTGGTTACGCGTTTGACTTCTGATGTAACCATTATTCAGAACGCCTTTGCAATGGGTACGCGCCCGTTTATGCGTGGACCAATTATGCTGGTCATGGGCTTGGTTATGGCGTTTATTATGAGCCCAGAGCTGGCAGTAGTGTATTTTGCCGTGCTGCCTTTCTTGGCTATTGCACTCTTCTTTATTGTGAAGCGCGTTGGTCCTTTGTATCGCGTTATGCAAAGTGCAATGGATAAGCTTAACGAGGCTCTGCAGGAAGACTTTGCGGCCGTGCGTGCTATTAAGGCGTATGTCCGAGAAGGATATGTCTCCGAGCGCTTTGAAAAAGTTAATACCCAGTATGCGCAGACTGCTACAAAGACCTTTGGAACGTCCGTCTTAAACCTGCCTATTTTCCAGGCTTCAATGTATGTCACTAATGTGGCTATTCTTTGGTTTGGTGGCCAGATGATTATGGCTGGCAGACTGGGCGTTGGTGAGCTCACGGGCTTCATGAGTTACGTACTGCTTATCATGAACTCTCTTATGATGATTTCTGGCGTGTTCTTGCTTACTGCTCGCGCCATTACTAGCGTGCGTCGAATTGGAGAGATTCTTTCCGAAGAGCCTGCTATTGAGTCTCCAGAGCACGGCTTGACTGACGTTAAGAATGGCGAGGTTCGTTTTGAAAACGTGTCTTTCAAGTACAGCCAGAGCGCTGAAGAGGACGTTCTTGAAGACATTAACCTCTCATTTGCGCCAGGCTCCACCGTTGGTATTCTCGGCGGCACCGGCTCCGGAAAAACTACCCTTATCCAGCTGATTGCTCGCTTGTACGATGTAACTGAAGGCACCGTGCTTGTTGGCGAGAATGACGTCCGCTCCTACAATCTTGTTTCACTTCGTGACGCAGTGTCTGTTGTCCTTCAGAAAAATGTGCTGTTCAGCGGTACCGTCCGTGACAACCTGCTCTGGGGAGATCCCAACGCTACTGACGAGGAGCTGCTTCACGCCTGCTCTATTGCATGTGTTGATGAGTTTCTTGACAGGATTGGTGGCTTGGACGGAGACCTTGGTCAGGGTGGCGTTAATGTCTCCGGTGGCCAGAAGCAGCGTCTTTGTATTGCACGTGCGCTTTTGAAGAAGCCAAAAATTATCATTTTTGATGACTCTACCAGCGCGGTTGATACCGCAACCGACGCAAAGATTCGTGCAGGGCTTGCCGAACTTGCTGACATGACAAAAATCATCATTGCCCAGCGTGTGAACTCAGTTATGGACTCAGATCAGATTGTCGTTCTTGATAACGGTAGGGTTCATATGACTGGCACCCACACAGAACTTCTCGCCAAGAGCCCTATCTATAGAGAGCTGTATGAGTCGCAGACTGGCGGTAGTCAGTCGGACATTGACGCTGCTGGTAAGGAGGTGTCACATGGCTAATCGCGCAGGAGGAGCACGTCCTCAAAACATCGGACATACCATTAGGGTGTTTGTCTCGTACTTAGGTCATGCTAAGAAGCGCCTTATGTTGGTGGCACTCCTTGTTTCTATCAGTGGTTTAGCGGCGCTTCTGGGCACCTATATGATTAAGCCTGTTGTTGCGGCAGTGGGCAGGGGAGATGTAAGTGGCTTTACCAACCTTGTTGTGTTCACAGCGGTTGTGTATGCAATCGGAGCGCTTACTAGTGTTGGTTACACGCAAATTATGGTTCGCGCTGCTCAGAGGATTGTTTTTGACATCAGACGAGACCTTTTTGAGCACATTGAATCGCTGCCCCTAAGATTCTTTGACCAGCGTACTCGCGGCGACATTATGAGCTTCTTTACAAATGACGTGGATACTATTTCGGAAGCGCTCAACAACAGCTTTGCCAACCTTGTTCTGGCGTTTATTCAGATGGTTGGTACGCTTGTGCTGCTCATTGTTCTTAACTGGCAGTTAACGCTCATCACTGTTCTCTTTGACGTTTTGATTGTGATTTATGCACGCTATGCAAGTAAGCGCTCTGCCAAGCATTACTCGGTGCAGCAAAAGAGCCTTGGTGTTCTTAACGGTTTTGCAGAAGAAACTATCTCTGGTCTTAAAGTGGTTAAAGTTTTTAATCACGAGGATGCCAACTTTGCCGATTTTCAAAAGGTTAATGATGAGTTACGGCACTCTGGAACAAGTGCTCAGGGCTACGCAGCAACCATGGTCCCTATCACGGTTTCGTTGACGTATATCAATTACGCTGTGGTCACTGTGGTTGGTGCTCTGCTTGCCGTAAACGGACACGCGGATGTTGCAAGTCTTGCGTCCTACCTGGTCTTTGTTCGCCAGGCAGCCATGCCGTTCAACCAGTTCACGCAGCTCTCCAACTTCCTGCTTACCGCTCTTGCCGGTGCCGAGCGCATCTTTGCGGTTATGGAGATGACTCCCGAGGTTGATGAGGGCAAGGTTGACCTGGTCCGCGTTAGTGGTTATGAGTCAGGAGAAGAATCCTGGGCTTGGGTCACACCATCTGGCGAGAAAACCCCTCTTGCTGGAGACGTTCGCTTTGATGACGTGACCTTTGGATACGACGATGATCAGACGGTTCTTGCAAACCTCACCCTGTTTGCAAAACCTGGCCAGAAGATTGCGTTTGTCGGCTCAACCGGCGCTGGTAAAACAACTATTACCAACCTCATTAACCGTTTCTATGACGTTCGTAGCGGAACCATCACCTACGACGGTATTCCAATCAATGACATCAAGAAGTCTGCACTAAGGTCCTCCCTGGGTATTGTTTTGCAGGACACACATCTGTTCACGGGTACCATTGCGGACAATATTCGCTTTGGTAAGTTAGACGCTACTGATGACGAGGTTATTGCTGCAGCAAAAATCGCAAACGCAGATAAGTTTATCCGTCGTATGCCTCGTGGTTACAACACCGTGCTTACCTCGGACGGCGCCAACCTTTCCCAAGGTCAGAGGCAGCTTCTGGCAATTGCGCGTGCTGCTATTGCTGATCCTCCCGTGCTTATCTTGGACGAGGCAACTTCCAGTATTGATACGCGTACTGAGGCACTTATCGAGAAGGGCATGGATGCCCTAATGGCAGGCCGTACTGTTTTTGTGATTGCCCATAGGCTGTCTACGGTTCGTAATTCGGACGCCATTATGGTTCTGGAGCACGGTCGCATTATTGAGCGCGGTACTCATGATGAGCTTATTGCAAAGCATGGAGAGTATTATCAGCTGTATACGGGATCGCGCGAGCTGGAGTAGGGGCGTTTTATGTTTGAAGCGTTAGCTGTGGCTCTTGGTGGAGCTCTGGGTAGTTTAGGTCGCTGGCAGTTGGGAGTCCTTTTTAAACAGTGGATTCCTAACCTGCCAGTTGGTACGTTAGCAGCAAATGTAGTAGCAGGTTTGATTATTGGTTTTGTGACGGGACTTGACCTTGCAAGTCCACTTCAGCCGCAGGTAAAGCTATTCTTAGCTGTGGGCCTTTGCGGAGGACTTTCGACCTTCTCGACCTTTTCAAATGAAACGCTTACCTTTATTCAAGCAGGTAATTGGGCCGCTGCAGGTGTGAATATTGCGGTCAATGTTATAACGTGCCTGGTTGCTGTGTTTATTGGACTGAAATTATCGGCTATTGTGTCGTAGCGCAATAGTTCACTCGTCTAAATTAAAAGCTAGATATCCTTCTTTTGGATACCTAGCTTTTTAATTTGCTTTCTTTTAAATATCGCAGTTGCGTTTTATTTTGTTATCTTAGGCAGTACAAAGAGCACGATTCCCATGGTAACAAGAGGGATACAAGCTACGCACACAAGTACAAAGAGTGCATTCTGAGCTCCTGCAAGGGTGCTTGTAGCTAAGTCTGTAGCTCCAAGCTGAGAAGCCGCTACAACGCCAGAAATAACGCTGGTGCCCATAGCGCCAAAGAGCTGCTGCAGTGTGTTGATAACAGCATTTCCATCTGCCTTGCGGTCTTCTGGTAGATGTCCTAGAGCTACCGTAAAATTGTTTCCCATCTGAAGCGCCTGGCCAATGGCAAAGATAGTAAAAATATACGTAATCATTTCTACGGTAAGCTGGTGAACAAAGAGCAGCAAAAGGAGCATGCTGGTAAGGCAGCAAAGAATGCCTGTAACAATAGGCTTTTTAGCGCCCAGCTTGTCTAAAATCTGACCAGAAATTGGTGCCATAACTGCGCCAATAGCACAGCCTGGCAACATCTGAGCTCCTGCTGCGGTAGCGCCTGCACCTAGTACTAGCTGGGAGAAGTTAGGCAGAAGATACGACTGACCAAGAATAATAAATTGCAGAGCAACAATAGCAAAGAGCGAGAGCACAAAGCCCTTCTCGCTAAATACCTCAAGGTTAATGATAGGAATTTTTGTAGATTTATTAGATTGCTCCTGGTGTTTAAAGGAGTTTTCGTGACGCACAAAGAACATAAGTGAGCCCACAAAAATCATAATTGCGAGCAAAACAGGAATGCTAAGCAGGCCAAACGCGCTGGACTCGTCAATAACAAAGATGAGCGCAATAAAACTTACGGTAAGCAGCAGCCAGCCAAAGACATCAAAAGAAATCACTTCAGTCTCATGGCTCTGTTGGATTGAACTAATTCCCAGAATAAACGCCACAATCAAGAAGGGGAGAAGTCCGGCAAAGATCATTCGCCAGCCAAGATGCTCTGCAATCCAGCCACCAGCTGAAGGTCCTACTGCAGGTGCAACGGCGGTAACTAGCATGCCGATGCCCATCATGACACCCATGTTTTTAAGTGGAGCCTGTTCGGTGATGATGTTGAACATCAGTGGTAGCGCTAGACCGGTGCCAATGCCTTCTAAAATACGGCCAAGCAGCAATAACATAAACGTTGGAGCAGCAAATCCGCAGAGAATGCCACTGATATAGAAGATCATGGCCACGGTAAAGATACTTTTAGTTTTGAATCGTCTGTTTAAATACGACGACATAGGCATGATAATGGCAAGAATCAAAAGGTACGAGGTGGTCATCCATTGTACCGTTGAGGTGCCAATAGAGAATTCCTCCATTAACGTTGGAAACGTCACGTTCATGGCGGTTTCTACGACAACTCCCGAGAAGGACATAATTCCTGTTGCAATTACAGAAAGAACAAGTTTTGCGTTGAGCTCTCTTTTAAACATTTAATCCCTTCTTTTCTCGGCGGTACATCGTAACACTATTCAAAGCAGGTTTTATAGCTGTTGGCGTATTCGTCACGGTTCTATAAGTAGGCAAAAAAGAACGGGGTGGCTTAAACCACCCCGTTCTGCTTAACAATATTGCGTGTTAGCAAGCTGTTTATTTAGCTTTGCCCTGGTTAGCAACAGCGTTAATCTTTGCCTCGATGACAGCTGGATCGCCAATATAGTGCTTGTCAACAATGTTCCAATCCTTGTCAAAGGTGTATGCGCAAGGAATGCCAGTTGGGATGTTAACCTCAAGAATTTCTTCTGGAGTGAGGTGCTCAAACTGCATAACAAGAGCGCGAAGGCTGTTGCCGTGTGCAGCAATAAGAACACGCTTACCTGCCTCAAGCTGTGGCTTGATCTCCTGCTCGAAGTAAGGCCATGCACGTGCAATGGTGTCCTTCAGGCACTCGGTGTAAGGAAGATCCTCTGCTGGAACATCGCGGAACATTTCCTGAACGTGAGGATCGCGCTCGTCGCCTGGCTCAAGAGCTGGTGGCTGGACATCAAAGGAACGACGCCAAATCTTTACCTGCTCCTCGCCGTGCTCAGCAGCTGCATCAGCCTTGTTGAGGCCCTGAAGTGCACCATAGTGGCGCTCGTTCAGACGCCAAGTCTTATGAACAGGAAGCCAGTTACGGTCAAGCTCATCAAGAACATGATTCAGAGTGTGAATAGCACGCTTGAGCAGAGAAGTGTAGCAAACATCAAAGTCATAGCCAGCCTCTTTAAGAGCACGGCCGCCAGCTGCTGCCTCCTCGTGACCAGTCTCGGTAAGGTCAACGTCGGTCCAACCAGTGAACAGGTTGAGCTTGTTCCACTCAGACTCACCGTGGCGAACAATAACAAGGTGCATGTACTGATCTTCAGCCATTAGGCTTCCTTTCTACGCGTCAAACTTTGTGCGCCATACGTGGCAAACACCAAGCTTTTAGCAATACTTCACATACAGATGTAAGACAAAACGCTTACGTCTCATATTCTACCGCACACCGAAAAATACGTGCGAATCAATGTCTAAAAGATTTTGCATATCGCGTGCACCAACTTTGAACTGCCTCCCATTTCTTGGACATAAGAAATGGGAGGCAGTTCAAAACACACCTATGTCGGATAATCTGTTAAAAAGACGTATACATGACGCAGAAAATACCTCAATCATGCAGATTATCGTCATTAGGTGTGTAAAATGCCCGCAATTGAGCAGAATATCTGACTTAGGTGTGTTCCGTAGATACTAAATTTATCGATAGTTAAATTTCTTATATTTCTCTATTCATGTGTAAGCATATTAGATGAAGTTTATGCATAGATATGCATATCAGGTAGTGTGAGCGCCTAGCTGTCTGGCTATCTTGATTAGAAACATATCGATTCTTCAGCAGAACATAAGAAAGCTGCGCTATTTTGTGCGCCAGGCCTAAAAGCCGACGTTAATACGCTTCAGAATCATAATCACCCGCATATGAACTGCGTCCCAAAACTTGGACATAAGAAATGGGGGGGCAGTTCACTTTGACTTAGAGCGCAGTTCTCAATTGTTTTGGTAAGAATTTAGATTCTGCAAATAATTTATGATTCAGCGTATGCAAGCATGCAATGAGGGTATAGTATGCCGTAGTTAACAAATTGAGGAGTGTCTGTATGAGTCCTATTGATATTTTGGTTGTCCTTATCGTCATTGCTCTTGTTGCTCTTTGCGTCCGCTCTCAACTTAAGAGCGCAAAAGAGGGTTCTTGTTCTGGCTGTTCTTCATCCAGCAGCTGTGGCACTCATCACGGTGGAGACGGTCACTGTGGTGTTGCTCAGAAAATGATTTCTGACGTCGATAAGGCTTTTGACGCTCAATAGGTCAATTGTCACAATTTCATTAACAATTTTTACCATTCGCCCGGTTTCAGGGAAGTGGAAACATAGCCGTAACAAGAATGTGTCATGGTAGTTACGATTCCAGTTTTCTGACCCGGGAGGACCGTATGAGTACGGATAAGAAAATTGACTATATTCTTCGCACGGTAGAGGAGCGAGACGTTCGCTACCTGCGTCTTTGTTTTACCGATGTACTCGGCGGATTAAAGGCTCTCTCCATTTCCCCCGAGGAGCTAGAAGAGGCTTTTGTTGAGGGCATTGGTTTTGACGGCTCCAACGTTGACGGCTTTGCTTCCCAGGAGCAGTCCGATCTTCTCGCGTTCCCCGATGCAGATACGTTCCAGATTCTTCCATGGAAGACAGATGATGGTGTAGTTGCAAACGTATTCTGCGATATTCAAACTCCTCGACGTGAGGCTTTTACAGGCGATCCACGCCTTGTACTGAGAAATGCTTTTATCAAGGCAGAAGACCTTGGCTATGTCGCAAATGTTGGCCCTAAGCTTGAGTATTTTTATTTTGTGAGCGGGACTGAGCCAAAGCCTATTGATCAGGCTGGATACCTTGATTTGAATTCTGCTGACCTCAGCCATAGCCTTCGATACTCCACGTCTCGTGCACTTGAGAATCTTTCTATTCCTGTTCAGTATTCTTTCCATGCAGCTGGCCCTGCTCAAAACGGCGTTGAGCTCCGTTATGCAGAAGCACTAACTTGCGCGGATAACATTGTTACTGCTCGTCTGGTTATCAGGCATATTGCAACACTTCACGGTGTGTTTGCTTCGTTTATGCCAAAGCCTCTTCAGGGAGTTCCTGGCTCAGCCATGCTTTTGAATCAGTCGCTTCTTGACCACGATGGCGAGTCTCTGTTCTGGGCTCCAAAGACTGAGAGCGAGGCCCACCTTTCTGAGCTTGCTCAACACTACATTGCAGGTCTTATTAAGTACGCTCCCGAGTACATGCTTATTACTAACCCAACGGTTAATTCCTATAAGCGTTTTGATCGTGATGCTATTCCTGCCTATGCAACCTGGGGTCGTAAAAACCGTTCTGCTATGGTTCGTATTCCTACGCATAAGCCAGGAAAGCATGTTGCCACCCGTGCTGAGCTGCGTATTCCTGATCCAACTGCAAACCCTTATTTGGCAAATGCTGTAACGCTTATGGCTGGCCTCAAGGGTATTGAAGAGGGTCTCTCTCTTCCTGAAGAGTTTGTGGGCGGAAATCCTGCTGATTATGGCGAGAAACTCCCCACAAATCTTGGAGAGGCACTTGAGCGCTTCAAGCAGTCTGAGCTTCTCAAAGACGCTCTTGGTGAGCATATCTTCTCGTATCTGTGTGAGCGCAAAGCAGAGGAGTGGCGTGAGTTCTGCCTTACCGTCACTGACTGGGATACCCAGAAATACTACGCTGGTTGCTAAGCAACTATTCTGCTTTCATTTATTAGGTACCTTTGAACCCTGTTCTGATTTTTTCAGAGCAGGGTTTTTTGACGAGAAACCCTTGTTTCACGCAAAGAATGTAGTCTTCTTGCTCGAATTGTTACCGTTTTATGAACTGAAAAAATTACTTTTACCTGGGCTTTATTGGATAGAATGACTCAATAATAGTCATTTATACAAAGAAATATAGCTTCTCACCATTTTTATGCAATAAAAACGAGAAATACGAAGAAAATTATAAGTAGATTTTTCATATTTGATTCCTATAATTCATTCCAATGAATTTCAGCTCAGATTTTATTCAGGAAGAGGCAAATATGAAATCGTCACTGGTTACTACCGTTAAAAAGAATGCTCTAAAGGGCGTAGCTGCTGTTTTTATGGCATGTGCACTTGTTGGTCTTATGGCTTGCTCGTCACCTAAGCAAGAAAATACTCAGCAGGGTACTACTTCATCCTCTGATTCAAGCTATACGCTGGTAACTAAGGGTCATCTGACTGTTGTTGCAGAGCTTGGTTTCCAGCCTTTTGAGTATTTTGAAGGCAACTCAACTACTCCTGTTGGTTTTGACGTTGATCTTATTACCGAGATTGCAAAGAGACTCAATCTTGAGGTTACGTACCTGCCAAACCAGAAGTTTGACACTCTTATTCCAACTATTAAGCAGGGTGGCAAAGCAGACGTTGCTATCGCAGGTATTACCATCACTGATGAGCGCTCTCAGGAAGTAGACTTCACTACTTCTTACCTCGACTCCAATCAGTCCCTAGTTGTTAAGTCTGGCAGCACCGAGACCGAGCAGTCGCTCAATGATGCTTCCAAGAAGGTTGTTGTTCAGACAGGTACTTCCGGCGAGGATTGGGCTAAGGAGAACCTTCCAAAGGCAACTATTGTTTCTATAGACGATGTTGCTGCAGCAATGGCAGGAGTCCAAACTGGTTTGTACGACGCTATGGTCATTGATCTTCCTGTTGCTTCCAACCTGATTAGCACTTCATATTCTGACCTGACAATTGCAAAAGAGATTCCAACAGGCGAGCAGTATGGCATTGTTGTTTCAAAGGACAATCCTGCGCTAACCGAAGCAATTAACAAGGTTCTTGCAGATATGGAGAAGGACGGAACCATGACTTCTCTCAAAACCAAATGGTTTGGCTCTAACATTTAGTTTTACCAGTTCAGCAAAAGTGCTTGAAGTCAGATTGGCTTCAAGCACTCCATTGTTTTAAGCGTCAGGATGTGGCGCGCATCAAGTACTAAAGGAGTTACACGTGATTGCACTTTTGCACAAAACTATGTCAGGACAGCAACTGTCCTTGTGCATGTCATCTGCGAGTTTCAAAGCTGAATCTGCGCCTCAGAGTACGGCTTATAATTCAGCTAAGTCTAAGCACTCGCATATATGCGCGTACCCCTCTCTGCTTGTAGTTCTTCTCGCCACGCTTCTTTTGAGTGGGCTGTTCTTTATGTCTCTGAGCGTGTTTTCTGTTCAGAGTGCGTTTGCTCTTACCACAAATAAGGCAACAGCTAAGTCAAATCAGACAGAAGGCAATGGCGTTATCGGCGGTAAAGAAACTCGTTTAACCTGGGAAGGAACAGTTGAGGACGAGCAGGTCTCTCAGCTGACCTTGCAGCTTCCTGAGGGCTCCGATTTGCAGAACGCAACCACTAAAGTGACTGTTCTTTCGGGTCTTACGCGCGAGAAGATCGAGGCAACTGCAAGCGTTGAAGGAACGCAGGTTGTTATTTCTTTTGCAACGCCGGTAGATGCTCAAAAGCTGATTCGTGTAGAGATTTCCGGCATGAAGTTTCCTGCTGACGGAGGTTCGTACACTGTTGAGGGAACGTACACCACTGAGCAGGGAACTCAAAAGCTTGCTTCTTCTCCCGAAATCACCATTATTCCTAACACCCCTGTTCAGGCTATAGTGAATTGGCTTGACGCTCAGCCTTGGGTTGAAGCATGGAACTCCAACCACTTTTTGGGCATGTTCTTAAAGCCTCAGCTGATTGTTTCTTCCGTTGTAATGCTGTTCCCTGGATGGCTGGTTTGTCTGGCAATTGTAATTTGCGCTTATCCCGTGGCTATTGTGCTGGGAATGGGATTTGCCCTGCTTAAGATCTCCAAAAATCCGCTCCTGCGCGCGCTTGCAGTGGTATACATCAATCTGTTGCGCGGAACCCCATTTTTCCTGCAGATTTATATTCTGTTCTTTGGTCTTCCTATGCTGAATATCAATTTGGACACCAATCTGCTTGGCTTTATTGTGGTTGCCATTAATTCTTCTGCGTATCTTTCAGAGATCTTCCGTGCGGGCATTCAGTCGATTCCACAGGGTCAGTATGAGGCAGCAAGTTCTCTTGGTATGAATCGTTTCCAGACCATGACGTTTATTATCATTCCCCAAACTATCCGCCGAGTAATCCCACCTCTTACCAGCGACTTTATTACGTCCTATAAAGATACTTCGCTGCTTTCTTCTGTAGGTGTTATGGAGCTAATGATGTTTGCTAAAAACCTCACCACCTCAACGGGAAACATGACGCCCTACATGACAGCGGCTCTGTTCTATTTGGCAATTACGCTGCCACTTATTAAGGTAGTTGGCAGTATCGAGAAACGCATGGAGCAGTCAGAAACTGGTAAAACAGCAAGTTCTGCAGATAGTAAGACTCAAGCTCTTTCCAAGGAGGAAAACTAATGTCTTTCTTTTCTTTCAAAAAGAAGTCGAACACAGAACAACCTGCCTTGGATGCTGAAGTTGCTGCACAAGAGGCATTTGAGCGCGATAAGCCGCTTACTAACCATGCTTTCGAGTCAGGTGAACATCCAATTGTTCGTATTGAGCACCTCAATAAGTCGTTTGGATCAACGCATGTCTTAAATGACGTTAACCTGACTGTTTGGCCAGGTGAGGTTGTGGTTGTGCTTGGTCCTTCTGGCTCTGGTAAATCCACTATGCTCCGTTGCATCAATCTGCTGGAGACTCCTTCTGCAGGCCATATTCTTATTGAGGACCAAGAGATTACGGGCACAAACGAGGCAGAGGTAAATGCGCTTCGTAGAGATGTGGGAATGGTTTTCCAGCAGTTCAATCTGTTTGGTCATTTAACGGTTAAAGAGAACGTAATGATTGGTCAGATTAAGGTTCTAGGAAAGTCAAAAGAGGAGGCAGAGGCAGAGGCGCTAAAGCAGCTGGAGGCTGTTGGCCTTGCCGATAGAGCAGAATTCAAGCCTGGTGCGCTTTCCGGTGGACAGCAGCAGCGTGTAGCAATCGCTCGCGCCGTTGCTATGCACCCAAACGTGCTTCTTTTTGACGAGCCTACATCCGCGCTTGACCCCGAGCTTGTCCGTGGTGTTTTGGACGTCATGCGCGACTTGGCAAAGAACTCTGGCATGACCATGATTGTGGTAACGCACGAGATGGGTTTTGCAAAAGACGTGGCAGATCGCGTGGTCTTTATGGAAGGAGGAGTGGTAGTTGAGCAAGGTACTCCTGATGTCATTTTCAACAATCCACAAAACCCTCGAACAGCTGAGTTCATTGGCGCTATTGCGTAAAACCCATACTTTTTAGAATTAATACGCAAACGTAAAAAATAAATTAGGGCGAGAAGATCTTCTCGCCCTAATTGCAGATAATGAGGTATATCTGCTCTTTATTCGCAGCTTGTGGTATGCTTTATAAGATTAAGCTTATCCTAGGGGGAATCGATGCATCACAAGAATATTCTTCTTGTATCTGCAACGACACGCTTACATGAACGTATGCGTGAACTTTCGCATGTCATTGATGTGTCTATTGCTCTTGCAAATGCAGCCTCATTTTCTCAGGCTGCGGCTTCTGGTCATACCTTTGACCTTATCATTCTTGATCAAAAAGAACTTTCCCAGGATGTTATTAGCACGGTAGAGAATTATTCTGCGCAAAATGGCGGAATTGCTCGCCTGTTTGTTGCTGACCTTGATAATCTTTCTAAGTTTGTTCTGCCTGTTCAGGGCAAGAGCGATTTTATTTTGTCTACTGCAACTATCCAGGAGTTTAGCCTTAGGTGCTCGCTGCTTTTGTGGCCAGGTACCGAGAGCACTTCTAGAGATTTGGTTATTGTTGACAATATAAAGATTAACCTGGCAACATATCAGGTTTATATTGATGAATCTCCTGTTGATCTTACGTATATGGAGTATCTGCTGCTGTCATTCTTGGCAACCCATCCGTCTCGTGCATACTCGCGTGAGGCTCTTTTGCAGCGCGTTTGGGGCTTTGAGTACTGTGGTGGCACTAGAACAGTTGACGTTCACGTAAGGCGTGTTCGCTCAAAGATTGGTCCTCAAGCAGCCGCTCATCTTGAGACGGTGCGTGGTGTAGGCTATCTGTTTAGAGCATAATCGCAGGTACAGACTGCATTTAATGGGATCTGAAACTTCTTACTTACGAGCAGGACTCCCGCGCGTCTTTCTCATAATGAGAAACGAATTTTTGTCCGGTATAACGGGTAGAATACTCATATTGAAAAATTGATGTTTAGCGCAGAATTGTTTGTGTTAGCTATTTGCATCAAAGTGATGTTAAGGAGGATGTCTATGGAGAACCAAGCGCATGGTTTAACCACAGATTCCACTGTAAATAAGCGTTTTTCGTCAGTTAAGCAGGCTGGATTTATGTCTATGTTCAAAAGCTCAAGTGTAAAAAGAACAGCTTGTGCAATTGCTTTTGCCGTTGCTTGTGTTCCTACCATTGCTTTGGGAGAGGGAATTTCTAAGCTTCCTGCAGTATCTGGTCAGGCAACTATTTCTCAAGCAGCAACATCTCGTCCTGCTGCAGAACCAACTGATACTAAGACGGCAGAAACGGTAGCTTCTAAGGTTTTGCCTTCGGTTGTGTCCGTTAAGGCTACCAGTGATTCATCAGGCTCAACCGGTTCTGGCGTTGTATTGAACACAAATGGAGACATTCTTACCAATTACCACGTCATTGAGGGCATGGATACATTTTCTATCTCCGTTAATGACAAAGAGTATGAGTGCACTGTCGTAGGAACAGACCCTACCTCTGACCTTGCTGTTCTTCATGCTGACCTTAAGGGAGATAGCCTAACCCCAATTGAGATTGGTAACTCCGATAACCTGGCTCCTGGTAGTTGGGTTATGAGTGTTGGTAGCCCATTTGGTCTTGATCACTCTGTTTCCGCAGGTATTGTTTCTGCTCTTTCTCGTGGAGATATGCTTGAGACAGAGGGTGGAGAAACCACTATTTATGCAAACCTCATCCAGGTTGATGCAGCTATTAACCCAGGTAATTCTGGCGGAGCTCTGGTTGACTCTAATGGTCAGCTTGTGGGTATTTGTACGTTGTTCTCGTCAGATACCAAGTCATTTGCGGGTATTGGCTTTGCAATTCCTTCTAACTATGCCATTGATATTGCAAATCAGATTCTTTCTGGCCAACAAGTTAAGCATGCCTATATTGGCCTTTCTATGCAGACCGTTACTCCTCGAGTTGCAAAGCGCAATGATCTCTCGGTAGATTACGGTGCGTATGTAGCAGGCCTTCTTGATGATAGTCCTGCAGAGGGTGCTGGTATTAAAAAGGGTGATGTTATTGTCTCTATTGGTGGAGAGCGCGTAGTTTCTGCTGATGCAGCTATTATTGCCGTTCGCTCTCACAAGATTGGAGAGACCGTTCCTGTAGAGGTCGTACGTGGAGAAGACCGCCTTACTATCAACGTCACGCTTGGTTCTGATGAGACGCTTTCTTCTATGAAAGAGAAAGAAAAGAACAGCAAGAACGAAACAAACAACGTTGATGATAAGCAGGATCGTACTGAAGATGATGATTCCTATAGGTATTACCGCCAGCAAAACTATTGGGAAGAATTCTGGGATTACTTCACTAATCCTTATGGAGATAAAGATGTTAATTCCGATAATCCATTTGTGAATATCGTAGAGAGCATTACCAATAGCATTGCAGAAGCAATCTACGGAATTTTTGGCTAACACTCAGATTGTGTTTGCTGTGTTTGCGTTTGTTTGTTCTGCTATGAGTTAGGGGAGTCTTGTGGATTTGCTTGTGCTGTTAGTTTTGGCTGTAGTTGTCATTGTGCTTATCGTGAGCCTTGTCACACTTTCCTCTAAGCTCTCGCAAGTAAAGACGCTGCAAGAGCAAAGTCAAACATCATCTGCAGAGCTTATAAGAAGCTCCCAAGAGTTGGATCGTCGTGTTACGGATAACATGGCAAAAATGCAAGAGCTTATGGATATAAAGCTTGAGAAGGTAAGAGAGGTAGTTGATCAAAAGCTCACCTCAACACTGCAAAATCAGACAAAGCAGACTGATCAACGCATTGCTCAGCT
The DNA here is from genome assembly GCA_937921235.1 of uncultured Atopobium sp. GTDB lineage: Bacteria > Actinomycetota > Coriobacteriia > Coriobacteriales > Atopobiaceae > Lancefieldella. Next base: position 19,148 of record CALFOQ010000056.1, read on the forward strand.
TGATGCTCGTTTTGATGCTTTTCAGCGTCGTGTGGATGACAACATGAAAGCAACTTCCCAGGCTTCAACTGAGCAGCTTGGCAAGGTTAGAGAGACTGTTGACAAACAGCTCAGCGATATGCGTAAAGAGAACGAGGCAAAACTTGAACTCATGCGTCAGACCGTTGACGAGAAACTCCAGAAAACGCTTGATGAGCGTATGACCCAATCGTTTCAGCGCGTATCTACGCAACTTGAGCAAGTTCATCAAGGCTTGGGAGAAATGCGCGGCCTTGCAGAAGGTGTTGGAGACTTAAAGAAAGTTCTTTCTGGCGTTAAGACTCGCGGAATTGTTGGAGAAATTCAGCTTGGCGCAATTCTAAGAGACATTCTTTCTCCAGAACAGTATGAAGAGAATGTAGCTACTGTTTCTGGCTCTACTGAGCGCGTGGAGTTTGCTGTTAAGTTGCCTGGAGAGTCAGGGGAGACTGTTTGGCTTCCTATTGATTCTAAGTTCCCAGGAGATACGTACGAGCACCTAGTAGATGCAATTAACGCAGGAAATGAAGAGGCTATTGCTGCTGCTAAAAAGGGTCTAGAGACTCGAATTAAGGCAGAGGCAAAAGATATCTCTACAAAGTATATTGCCCCACCAGAGACAACTAACTTTGCTATTTTGTTCCTTCCTTTTGAAGGACTTTATGCAGAGGTAGTCAGTCAGACGGGACTGCTTGAGCAGCTACAAAGAGAGTATCGCGTTAATGTGTGTGGACCTTCCACCATGGCCGCACTTCTTAACAGTCTTCAAATGGGATTTCAATCTGTTGCTATTCAGAAGCATGCAGACGAGATTCAAAAAGTTCTCTCCGCAGTTAAGACAGAGTTTGAGACGTATCAGGCACAGCTTGAGAAGGCTCAGAAACAGATTAGAACTGCAGAAACCACCATTGATAAGATTCTTACTACTAGAACAAAGGCTATGAATCGCAAGCTCAGAGGTGTTACTGCGTTAGAGAGCCTTGAAGATGCGCAGAGTACTTTAGGTCTTGCTGAGGGAAGTGTAGAAGATCAAGAGGACGATGAGTAGCGCGTTTATTTGAGTGCTGAGTTTCTCTTTTATAGGTAGATAAAAAACAGCGGCTTCGGTTGCTGTTTTTTTGTTGCGTAAAAATACCGTATGGGGGTATACTGTTTATAGTACTTAATACCCCCTATGGGTATGTAAAGGAGGAGAGATGGCTCAGAAAAACGGCCAATCACAAAAGACATGCTGTCATTGTGATCACAAGGCAACCCCTCGTTCAAGCGAACTTAAAAGCGGGGTTTCTCGCCGTATTAACCGTGCAATCGGTCAGCTCAATGGCATTAAAACAATGATTGACGAGGATCGTTATTGCGGAGATGTCCTTATTCAGCTTGCAGCAGTTGAGTCTGCGGTTAAGGCCATCTCAAGAGAAGTAATGCAGGATCACCTGGAGTCTTGCGTGGTTGACCGCATCCAGTCGGGTGATACAGAAGTTATTGATGAGGTTATGGACCTCTTTAAGCGTTTTATGTAAGGTGGCGTTATGGATCAGAAAGTTTTTGATGTACAAGGAATGACGTGTGCAAGTTGTTCTGCGCACGTAGAGAAGGCGGCAAACTCTGTTTCTGGTGTCTCTGAGGCTCGCGTTAATCTGCTTAAGAATTCTATGGAAGTTGATTACGACGGTAATCCAGATACCCTCAAGCAGATTTCTGACGCAGTAAGCAAAGCAGGCTATGAGGCAACACCTCGTAGCGACAAAAAAGATTCTGCTGCAACTACTAAGGCAGATGCTACCGATGCTTCAGAAAAGGCGGTAAAGCAAAAGAGGATTGAACTTATCTCCTCAATGGCGTTTGCCATTCCACTGTTCTATCTTGCCATGGGTGAGATGAT
>CALFOQ010000057.1:0-21341 GCA_937921235.1 uncultured Atopobium sp.
CTATACCCCAATATTAAAAAACAACTCCTCGGACTAAGTCTGCAAGGAGCTATCTTTATGGTGCCCAGACTCGGAATCGAACCAAGGACACAGGGATTTTCAGTCCCTTGCTCTACCAACTGAGCTATCTGGGCAAATGGTGGGCCATCAGGGACTTGAACCCCGGACCTGCCGGTTATGAGCCGGACGCTCTGACCAACTGAGCTACAGGCCCAACGCAGGGAAAAATAATACCTCCATACTTCTCGTAGGTCAACACTTTTTTTGTTTTGTTTTAAAGTTTCTTGAAATTGGGTATGAAAGCAGAACAGAGAGTCGTAGACTATCTGCCCAAAGATTGATAAATAGCGTGCTATTTGGAGTATTTGTGTCACTAAAGCGCATGGACATACAGACGGTTGTTGTCGGAGGAGGACCAATCTCTTCCGTTATTGTCCTGCGTCTTCATGATCCTCGTGGCATTTCTTCTTTAAGTCTCCCCATCAAGATTGGCAACATTGAGGCATCTGCTATCAGCCTTGGCATAGATCAAGAGTCTACCCAGAGACCGCTCACGCATGACCTTCTTCGCTCCGTTCTTGATTCTCTGGACGCAGATATTAAAAGCGTGCGTATTGTTGGCGTCCACGGCACCACGTTCTTCTCGCAAATAGAGCTCATCTCTAAAGAGGGAGAGCATATTTACGTGGATGCTCGTCCATCAGACGCAATTGCGCTGGCAGTAAGAACAAACGCTCCCATCTTTGCTGACGAGAGCGTTCTGGAAATTGCTGCTGCTCCAGATTTTACTGATGTCGAGAAGGACGTTCAGGCCCAAGAGCTTGAGGAGTTCCGCCAGTTTATTGAGGATGTCTCTCCTGAGGATTTCTCATAAGTCCTGCTTTATGGCTTACTTTTAAATAACTGGCTTATCTTTTATATAAAAATCATTACCGTTAGCGTGCTGATTTTCTCGGTAAACGAAAAGAGCCCAGGAGAATTACCTCCTGAGCTCTTCAAATTACGTATAGCTGAAATGCTTATTCGTCATCATCCAGCAGTGAATCGTCCAGTACTTCCTCTTCATCTCCGAGGTCAACAGACTCTGCCTCATCAGCATCACGAGCGCCTGCTGCCATTAGATCAAGCATGCCTTGGTTTTCTGCATGCTTAGGAGCCTTCTTCTTGTTGGCAACCATACGAGCAACTGCAGAAACAACGTCAGTACCAGAGAGGTTCATAACCTTGACGCCCTGAGTGGAGCGGCCAAGCTTGGAGATATCGCCAGCCTTGACGCGGATTACAACGCCCTCCTCGGACATGATCATAATCTCGTGCTGAGGACCAACAACACGGCAGGCAACCAGGTTACCCTTCTTCTCCGTCATTGTGATGGTAAAGACGCCCTGGCCACCACGCTTGTGAACTGGATACTCAGAAATTGCCGTACGCTTTCCGTAGCCCTTCTCGGTAATAACAAAGAGGTCACCGTTGCCGTTGGTAATCTCCATGCCAAGCATAGTTGCATTGCCCTTGAGCGTGATACCACGAACGCCCGAGGTACCGCGGCCCATGCTTCTTGCCTCTGCCTCGTCAAACAGGATTGCTTTGCCGTCGGAGGAGCACAGAACAACCTTGTCACCTGGGTGGACACGACGGACGTTAACCAGCTCGTCGCCATCCTTAAGGTTGATTGCAATGAGGCCGTCCTTACGGGTACGGTCGTACTCAGACATTGCTGTCTTCTTGACCATTCCCTGCTTAGTAGCAAACATCAGGTAGTTGTCTTCTGGGAAGTCGCGGGTAGTAATGACTGCCTTGACCTTCTCGCCCTCTGCAAGTGTCTCGATGACATTGATGATGGCGCTGCCCTTTGTAGTTCTACTACCAACAGGAAGCTCGTGGACCTTGAGGCGATACACCTTACCAAGGTTGGTAAAGAACAGCACGTAGTCGTGGGTAGAAGCAACAAAGAGGTTCTCGACAAAATCGTTCTCTTTGAGAGAGACGCCCTGAACACCCTTGCCGCCGCGCTTCTGAGAGCGATAAATCTCAACAGGAACGCGCTTTACGTAACCTGCGTGAGTAACGGTAACAACCATATCCTCTTCGGCGATAAGATCCTCGACGTCCAGGTTCTGAATGTCCTGGTCGGAGATTTGCGTACGACGCTTGTCAGCGTAACGGTTGGAAATCTCACGAAGCTCATCAGCAATAACAGCCAGAATCTTTTCCTCATGAGCGAGAAGATCCTCGTAGTAGGCAATATCAAGTCTGAGCTGGGAAATCTCGTCGACAAGATCCTGACGAGCAAGACCGGTGAGGCGGCGCAGACGCATCTGAAGGATTGCCTCGCCCTGAATCTCATCCAGGCCAAAACGCTCGTTCATGCGCTTCTTTGCCTCAGCATCATCCTGCGAGCTGCGGATGATGTGGACAATCTCGTCAATGTTATCGACTGCGGTCAGAAGGCCTTCTAAAATGTGGACACGCTTCTGTGCCTTGTCCAGGTCAAACTCAGTACGACGGCGTACAACATCAATCTGGTGATCAATGTAGTGACGAAGAATCTCGCGAAGAGAAAGGGTACGAGGAACACCGTCAACCAAGGCCAGGTCAATGATGCCAAAGTTGGACTGAAGCTGAGTCTTCTTGTATAGGTTATTTAGAACAACCTGTGGAACAGCATCACGCTTGAGGTCCAAAACAATGCGCATGCCCTTACGGTTGGACTCGTCGCGCATGTCAGAGATGCCTTCAATTTTCTTCTCGTTGACCGCCTGAGCAATCTTCTCCTGAAGAAGGCCTTTGTTAACCTGGTAAGGAATCTCGGTAACAACAAGACGCTGGCGACCACTCTTGACTTGCTCAACGTGCACCTTTGCACGGACAGTAATAGAACCGCGACCAGTCTCGTAGGCATCTTTGATACCCTGAGTGCCCATGATGATGCCGCCTGTTGGGAAGTCAGGACCAGGTAGAGCGGTCATGAGCTCCTCAGTGGTAACGTCAGGGTTCTCAATCATCATGCAGACAGCGTTAGTAACCTCACCAAGGTTGTGAGGAGGAATGTTGGTGGCCATACCAACTGCAATACCTGAAGAACCGTTAACCAAAAGATTTGGGAAACGTGCAGGAAGAACTGCAGGCTCTGTCAAAGACTCATCATAGTTTGACTGAAGATCAACGGTGTTCTTGTTAAGCTCTGCCAGCATCTCCATAGCACTTCTGGTTAGACGTGCCTCGGTATAACGCATTGCTGCTGGTGGATCGCCATCGATAGAACCAAAGTTTCCGTGACCATCAATCAGAGGAAGTCTCATTGAGAAGTCCTGAGACATACGGACCATGGAGTCATAAATTGCGGAGTCACCGTGTGGGTGGTACTTACCCATGACTTCACCGACTGCCCATGCAGACTTCTTATGTGGACGGTTTGGCGTAATGCCAGCCTCGCTCATTGCGTACAAAATACGGCGGTGAACAGGCTTAAGACCGTCTCGAACATCTGGAAGTGCACGAGCAACAATAACGGACATGGAATACTCGAGGAAGGAAGTCTTCATCTCTGAGGACAAATCGGTTGGCTTAAGCGTGCCACCGTGGATGTCTGAGAGGTCAAGACGAGTACCAGCTTCATCAGAGATAATGTGTGAAGTTTCTCCCGTTATGAGATTTTCCCCAGTCTCTGGGTCAAACTCGTCAGAGTCTTCTTCTACCTCGTCATCTTCGTATTCTTCATCCATATCGTTTTGTGCATCAAGGCCTTGATCCTCGTCTGCGCCAAAAAGATCATCATTCATATTTTTATCGTCTGCCACAAGTTACCCTTTCATTTTCTGTCTAATGATTTAGCGAGAAACCATTAAATGTCCAGGAAGCGGACGTCTTTTGCATGTGTTTGGATGAAGTCTTTACGCTTCTCAACCTGATTGCCCATAAGGTCAGAGACCGCGCGATCAGCTGCAAGAGCATCATCGATGGTTACCTTAAGGAGAATGCGGTTCTTTGGCTCCATAGTGGTTGCCCAAAGCTGCTCTGGATCCATCTCACCAAGACCCTTGTAGCGCTGAATGGTGTACTTGGTGTTGTCCTCATACTTCTTTGTCTCAAGAGCAAGTTCTTCATCGGTATAGATGTATTTACCGTTCTTTTTACCCTTTGGCTTAATCTGATACAGAGGAGGCTGAGCAACGTAGATATAACCTGCGTCAATCATTGGCTTCATATAACGATAGAAGAAGGTAAGCAGAAGAATTCTAATGTGAGAGCCGTCAACATCGGCATCGGTCATGATGACAATCTTGTGATAACGAGCCTTCTCAATATTAAACTCATCTCCAACGCCCGTACCAATAGCGGTAATCAGCGAAGTAATAGTGTCAGAAGAAAGTGCGCGGTGAGCCTGTACGCGCTCAACGTTCAAAATTTTTCCGCGAAGTGGAAGAACTGCCTGGATAGAACGGTCACGTGCCATCTTTGCAGAACCACCTGCGGAGTCACCCTCGACGATGAAGAGCTCAGTCATCTCTGCATCGCGAACGGAGCAGTCTGCAAGCTTTCCAGGAAGAGCAGCTGACTCAAGAAGTCCCTTACGGCGTGTTGCTTCACGAGCTTTACGAGCAGCAAGACGGCCTTTTGCAGCCTGCGATGCTTTCTTGAGAATCTCTTTTGCCTGATTTGGGTGCTCTTCCAGGTACTCTGAGAGACCCTGAGTAACAATCTTGTTGGTGAGAGTTCTCATGTAAGAACTACCAAGCTTTGCCTTTGTCTGTCCTTCAAACTGAGGATCTGGCAGCTTGACTGAAATAACAGCAGTTAAGCCCTCGCGAATATCGCCGCCCTCAAGTTTAGGGTCTTTCTCTTTAAGAATTCCCTGCCTGGTGCCGTAATCATTTATTACTTTAGTAAGAGCAGTACGGAAGCCCTCGAGGTGCATTCCGCCTTCCTCAGTGAAAATGTCGTTTGCAAAAGAAAGAGTTCTGTCACTGAAGTCAGTATTCCACTGAATAGCAACCTCTACCTCACCCATCTGAGACATTGGAGCGTCAGGGTCTGACTTACCTTCAATATAGATAGGGCGAGAAAGTCCTGGTAAAACGGTTTTCTCGTCATTAAGGTACTTAACAAAATCGATGATGCCGCCAGCATACTGGAAATCAACCTGACGAGGAGTGAGCTCACGCTCATCAACAAGAGTAATTTTAAGGTTCTTGTTAAGGAATGCGGTTTCCTGGAGACGGTCACGAAGTGTGTCAAAGTTATACGTAGTGGTCTCAAAGATCATGTCGTCTGGCCAGAAAGTAATGGTAGTACCGTTAGATTTTGAAGTACCAATTTCCTTCATCTTCTGAACGGTTTTACCGCGCTCAAAGACCATCTCGTAGATTTTGCCATCACGCTTAACCTGCGCAACAAGTTTCTTTGAAAGAGCGTTTACAACAGAAACGCCAACGCCGTGAAGGCCACCGGAGACTTTATAAGCGTTGTTATCAAACTTACCACCTGCGTGAAGGATAGTAAGAACAACCTCAAGAGTTGGGATCTTTTTCTGTGGATGAAGGTCTACAGGAATACCACGACCATTATCTTCAACAGAAATAGAGTTATCTGGATGAACGGTTACCTTAATTTTGGAGCAATAACCAGCCATTGCCTCATCGACTGAGTTATCTACAATCTCCCAAACAAGGTGATGCAGACCAGAAGCTGAAGTTGTACCAATATACATACCTGGACGCTTACGAACAGCCTCAAGGCCTTCAAGGATCTTAATCTCTGTACCGTCATACTTATTTTCTTTTGCCACGTAAGTCCTCTCTTCAATTGTGAGCGGAATGATATAGGTATTTTACTATGAAATCGCCAAAATCAACTCGGCACAGAGAAATTTCATTGTTTAAAAAGTAATATTTGGTATCTGAGAGGCTCTGTAAAGAGATTTAAGGACAGATTAGTGACAGATTAGACTAAAGACTCTTTTTTTGTCTAAAACTTGCTTCAATCGCTTTATAAGCCGTTGACTTAAGTGGCTCAGAAAGTCCAGAAACTAACTCAGAAATTTGTAATTTCTCTTCTGGTGTGAGTTCTGGAAGATCTTTTTTCTCTTCTTTTTGGCCCTGTGCTTGCTTTTCTGATGAGTTGGCTTCTTTATCAGCATGTCTATTGTATTTGTCCAGCTTAAATTCAAGGTCTGAGAACTCCAGGCCTTGCTCTGAGAGCCTGGCTCTATAAATTTCTCTCTGTGCAAGAAAATCAATCATACACATACGATTGTCTACATAGACAGTAAGTACAGGGTACTCTCTACCAGCAACTTCTCTAACAAATACGCCGGTTGTATGTTCTGTCTCTCTTTCACCATTTGCTTCAACCCACGCAAGATAGGCACGACGATTTTTTGACATGCTCTTAGAATCTTTGAAGGTTCCAAGCAGAGAACTCATTAAATCTTTTGCATTTTCATTGCCACCGCGCGCAGGTGTTTCTTGTTGATTATTCATCGCTAAACCTAACTATCTGCGCTTTTTCTAAAACCTCTTCAGAGAAATACCCAAGGTTTGTAGTGGTAATTACCGTTTGAATGTCATGGAATGCAAATTCCATGATGGCTTTTCTGCGGTCTTCATCAAGCTCACTCATAACATCATCTAAAAGCAGCAAGGGTTTCTCGCCAAGTATTTCTTCTGAAAGGAGAACTTCTGCCATCTTAAGTGCTAAAACGACAGTTCTAATTTGGCCTTGAGAACCAAAATTTCTAGCATCTTTGCCCTCAATTAAAAACTCAACGTCGTCTCGATGAGGTCCTTTTGTACTTTGCTGACGACGAATATCATCCGTGCGAGCTTCACTTAAAGCCTTCAAGAATTGATCAGTAATTTCTTCTCTAGTGGCCTCAAGAGATACCTCTCCAATTGAAGAAATATAGTTCATTTCTAGGTGTTCTCCACCAGAGAGTTCCTGGTAGATCTCACATGTCTTCTTTGCCAAGCGATCAAACAAATGAATTCGTGCATGAAGAAGCGTAGCCCCTCCTCTTGCAAGTGAAAAATCCCAAGCATCAAGCAAGTTTTCATCTGGCCAATCAGATTTAAGCAGCTTATTTCTTTGCTCAACTGTCTTGGTATATGCCGAGAAGACCTTGAAGTAGCTTTTATTTGCCTGGCGGCCAAAGTCATCAAATTCTTCTCGGCGATACGATGCGCCACCTTTAATCATTGAAAGGTCATCGGGATTAAAAAGTACCGACATCAGTGTTCCAGAAATATCTGCAGCCTGACATTTATTACCATTCTTTAAAAATTGACGGCGCCGTTCTGTAATGGTGCAGGTATTTTCTAGCTTTCTTCCATCTCCTGTAAGAGAAATCTCTATCTTTGCCTCAGAAGTATCTGTAAGAAGGAGCTGTGATGGTGTGGGCTTTCTAAATGAATATCCAGCAGTAAGGAGTTGTAGTGCTTCAACAGTATTTGTCTTACCTGCAGCGTTCTTTCCTACAAAAATAGTAGTTTGTGCAGATAAATCTATCTCTTTCGAAGAAAAACAACGAAAGTTATACAGCGAAACATGTTCAACTTTAAGTCCCACACAACCCCTATCAAATTAGAGGCGAACAGGCATCAGAAGATACAAGTAGTTAACCTTGCCGTTTGATTTGAAAATAGCTGGCTGAGAAGGACCTTGTAGCTCAAGGCGCAGAAGATCCTTAGAAGGAGCAGCATTTACACAATCAAAGACATAGTGATAGTTCAAAGCAATTGAAAGAGAATCTCCCTCAATTTGAGCCTCAATATGTTCAGAGGATTCTCCCTGATCTGGTGAAGATGCAGAAAGTTTAACTTCTTTACCGTCGGCATCAACATCAAAGCGAACTGAAGGATTTGCTAGGGCAATAACAGAAACACGCTTCAGCGCTGCAGAGAAATCTTCAACGTTAATATCAACTGATGCAGTGCAAGACGTAGGAAGTAGCTGCTTATAATCTGGGAAATGACCTTCAATCTTACGAGAAATGTGAGTAGTGTTTCCAAACTGGAAGACTACCTGGTTGTCTGTAGTACCAATTAAAACCTTCTCAGTCATGCTACGCATGGAAAGAACGTCATGGAACACTTCACCAGAGATAATTGCAGTAAAAGACTCACCTGCTGGAGTATCTGTGTTGGAATCACAAACAGCAAGACGGAATGAGTCAGTAGCAACAAGACGAATAGTGTTGTCCTCAACAGTAAGAGAAATTCCCTGAAGAATAGGACGAGAAGCTTCCTTAGAAGTTACTCGATACACCTTATCGACCATAGTTGATAGAAGCTGGCTTGGGAGCTCACAGGTTTTCTCAAGATCAAACTCTGGGAATTGAGCCCAATCGTGAGCAGAAAGAGTATTAAGTCTAAAAGAAGAACGCTGACATGTTACAGAAAGTGTGCGCTCTCCACCTTCAAAAGTAATTGCCGCATCAGGAAGATTTTTAACAATGTTCTGGATAACCTTTCCAGAAACAACTGTTTCTCCTTCTTCTTCTACGTTTGCTGCAATTTGATGCTTAATAGAAATAGTTAAGTCGCTGGATTGTAACTCAAGCATGCCATTAAATGCTTTGAGATAAATGCCAGAGAGAATAGGAAGTGTTGTATTAGAACCAATGCCCTTAGAAACAATATCAAGTGCCGTCTGGAGAGCGGATTGACTTACGGTAAATTTCATGACGACCCTTTCTATTATTTCTTAGATAAGAATAAAAATATCGTAGTAATAATAAGCTATGTTGAAAAGAAGAAAGCTTTATATTTCTAGAGGTAAAAATATGTTTCTAGAGGTCAGATTTGTTTGCTTATTTTTGACATTCATAAACAAAGTAAAACTCCCCCTCTTAAACTCTCAACAACAAATCATTACTTCTCTTCACCAATTAACATCTTACTAACAGGTTTTAAACACTAACTTTGTTCAAGAATAGTCTTCTTGAGTTGAGAAATTTGATCATAGAAACTTTTGTCTTCTTTGATTTTTTCTTCTATTACCTCAATGCTGTGCAAAATAGTTGCGTGTTTTCTTCCACCAAAATGCTTACCAATATTTACCAGTGTGTATTGGCAAAGATCGTGAGCAAGATAAATTGCAACGTGACGAGGTTCTGCAATCTCTTTATTTCTTTTGTTGCCAACAATATCGCGATGACTAATGCCATAGATATTTTCTACGACTTCTTGGACCTTCTCGATATTTACGGTCTTTGAAACGCGTCGCCAGAGCGTGTCTGCAATCTTATCGATTTCTTCCTGTTTAATATTTGTGCCAGATTCTTTTGCTTTAATCTGACCAGTTACACAGCGATTACAGAAGCCCTCAAGCGTTCTAATACTTTGACCAGCCTTGTCAGCCATGTAACGACGGATATCCTCTGACAAATCGTCTGCAGTAAGAGAAGAATTTCTTTCTTTAAAAGCACGGTCGCAGAAGACATGAATAAGATTAAGTTTCATCTCGTAGCTTGGAGACTCAATACCAATAACGATGCCACCACTCATACGAGAAGTAATACGATCATCAAAGCCGTCAGATCCCATACCAAGCTGAGCAGGTGTTCTATCTGCGGCAAGAATAATCTGCTTACCTCTATCAATAAGAGAGTTAAAAATATTGAAGAAAAAGTTAATAGTACCTGCTTTACCAGCAAGTTTTTGAACGTCATCGATGATAAGAACATCAATGTTTTGGTAGTTATTACTAAGCTCTGTTGCCGCGTTTCCTGACGCGTTTTTACGAACTGCATTTACGTAGTCATCAACAAAGGCATCTGCATCTTTGTAAACACAAACGCGTTCGATATCTTCAGAGTTGATGTAGTTTTGAACCGCGCGTAAAAGGTGAGTTTTTCCAAGACCACTTGCACCGTAAATAAACAGCGGGTTTGCCTTACCTTTTGCGTCGTTTGCAACATTTAATGCATGCTGATGGGCAAGCTCATTCTCGTCACCAACAACAAAGCGATCAAACGTGAGGTTTGAATTGAAAGATGTCTCCTCATAAAGAGGATTACTCTTACGGCGCTTTAAGGTCTGTTGTTTTAATTCTTCAAGACTTTGTTCCTGGGATTCAAAATCTTTAATCTGCTCTGGAACAACTGCTTGTAGAGGAGCGGTTTTTTGCTTCCAAGCATTGAACTCTTGAGGAGTCATTGTGGAAGTAGTGGTAACAGGAGTAGAAGACTTTGTAAGAGTAAGGCTCAAAATAATGTCTTCAAAGGCTGCTGCCGAAAGGCATCTCTCAACAATTGGCAGATTCTTAAGGATGCGGTTATATGCCAAGCGCATTGGTGTTTCAGCACACAGTGCGTTATCTTCAACTTTAATTGGAGTGCAGGTTCTCAACATAGCGATAAAAGCCTCTGGCTGATTCTCTTCAACCAAGAGGTCAATTGCGTCTTGCCACAGAGCTACTGCGTCTGAATCAATTGATGCATCCATACGTGTCCAATCAAAATGTTGAAAATTGGGACACCTAGTATAGAGGAATGTTGATAACTTTCAGCGAATAATGTTGAGAAACTCTATGAAAGGAGAGTTTCTCCAATAGTAGTGAGCTTATATTTCTGCCCAACTTTTCCGATTATTCCTATGTTTACCAGTGATTTTAATTCTCTTGACCACGTTGGTGTTGAAAGTCCATAGGTACTTGTTAACTCTGTTGCTCCAACCCATTCATGTTCAGAAAGGTATTGAAGAACTTGTTTTGCTCGATCTGTAAGTACCAGATTAGGAAGCTGTGCAGCTGTCTGATGAGATACTGCTTGTGGAGCATGTGAAACTGTCTGTTGGTTCTGATTTATAGGTAGTTCTTCAGCTTCTTCTTGAGTTGGAAGCGTCTGAATGTGCGCATCTTTAGAGCGGCGTGTTGACAAGGTAACAATGGTTCCGCCAGAGATATTGTCTTCGAGGGTAAGACTTCCACCCTTCTCAACCATGTATTGTTGAGCATAAGGAAGGCCAAAACCAACGCCTCTAATAAACGATTTCATCTCTTCTGTTGCAGAAGAAGTACCAAACTCAAGAGCACGATTTTTCTCTTTAATACCAGGTCCCTGGTCTGAAAACCTAATGGTATTTCCGTTATCCATGATTGAAATTGTAGGCGCTACAAATCGAGCGTGAATGAAATTTTCTACAATCTCACGCATAACCATAAAAGGAATTTTTCCTCCCTGCTCGTGAGCAAGCTGGTTAACGGTAGCTGCAATTTCATCAAGATAAGATCGAACATCTTTTGGCTCTACGAGAACAACACGAGGTGCTGCGGCTTTATCGTCATACACTGCAATACGTGCAGCATAACGGACGGTCAGAGAATTATCAGAACCAGCGTCTTTTTCATTCTGGTTTGTGTTTTCCTCAACAAAAGGAAAGAAATCTCTTGCCATGACACCCCCTTTTCAACAATTGTTAAACAAATGAAGAAAACTTTTCGTTTTCTTTCACGATGAATGAAAGTTTTCAACAAGTGTTAAACATCTGTAGATAACTTTATATCTTTGTGAAAGACGTACTGAATGATAGTAGCATTTAACAGATATATTTCAGCTTACAGAAATATTCCTTTCAACAAATTTCTTCACTTATCACAAGTGAAATTTTCAATTTGTGCGGTTTTCTCGCTAAGTTTTTGAATAAAAAAGAGAAAAAGTTGAGGTATTTGCGTAGAAAATTTGACAGGTACCCATAAACGCGAGTACAATCTGTAGGCTTTTTAATCGATACTGTACCCGTTCGGGAGGAAATAGCTATGAAGCGTACCTACCAGCCAAATAAGCGCAAGCGCGCAACTACCCACGGTTTCCGTGCACGTATGGCAACTAAGAATGGTCGTGCCGTTCTCGCTCGTCGTCGCCTTAAGGGCCGTAAGCGCCTCACTGTCTAAGGAATGTTTCTGTGAAGACCATTAAATCTCGTTCAGAGTTTGAAAGGGTCTTCTCTGCGGGGAAGAGGGCTCAAAGTTCTGTTCTTCGTATACGAGTAGCACCATCCACTGAGGCACATCCTTCCGAGGTAGCCTTTGTAGCTCCAAAAAGACTAGGTAACGCCGTATTTAGAAACAGGTGTAAACGCGTTCTGCGCGAAGCAGCTCGAAAGAGCGGTTTACCTGTTGAGGGATACGGCATTATTCTCTTTGCGACTAAAGATACACACAGCACTAATCCTGCTGATATAAGCGTTTCTTTGGATGCTTTGTTAAGAAAGACAGGGGTCAAATGAGCGAGAAAAGACAAGGCTCTTTTCTCGCAAACTTGTTCCTAAGTGCTATTCGTTTCTATCAAAGAAACATCTCTCCCCTTTTTAAGCCGCACTGTATTTATCGGCCCACTTGCTCCGAATATGCAGTTCAGGCCATACAAAAGTATGGTGTTAAAAAGGGAAGTTGGCTTGCTCTTAAGCGTATTGCTCGCTGTCACCCTTTTCATAAGGGAGGATACGATCCCGTTCCGTAAAGGAACGCACCGGAGGAAATATGTGGGATTGGATTGTTAACTTTCTATACACAGTCTTAGCGGGACTTCAATCATTCTCGGGAGACTGGGGTATGGCAGTTATCCTGCTTACCATCATTATCCGTATTATCCTGGTTCCAATGACCAACAAGCAGACGGCCTCTATGGCTCGTATGAGCGTTGTTCAGCCAAAGCTCAAAGAAATCCAGGAGCGCTATGCTGATGATCCAGTAAGACAGAACGAAGAAATGCGTAAGCTTTACGCAGAGATTAATTTCAATCCACTCGGTGGTTGTCTACCGCTGCTTTTACAGTCCCCTATCTTTATTGCACTCTTTACCGTTGCAAAGATGGTTCCAGTAGACTCCCGCTTCTACAACATTCTTCCTTCTATTGCGCGCTCAACATCCGACATTTTTGCTGTTGATGGCTTTGTTACCGCTATCCCTTACATGATTTTTGTTCTTCTGTTTGGCCTTACTACCTTCCTTTCCATGGCAGTAAATGCTCGTACAAGCTCCGGTGAGCAGCGTACCCAGCAGTACATGATGGGTGGCATGATGACCCTCATGATGCTCTGGTTTGGTTGGACTGTGCCAGCAGCTGTTCTTCTCTACTACGTAACTTCTGGTATTTGGCAGCTTGCTCAGCAGCAGCTTATTACCAAGCGCATTATGGAAAAAGAGAAGCTTAAGGCCGAGGCTCAGATGGCTAATAAGCCAATCGAGGTAGATGTGGTTAGAAAAGAGAAGAAGCCACGCCCTCACAAAAAGGCTTAGTAGCTGGGCTTAAACAAAATAACTTTTGTTTACAAAAAATTTTTACGGTAGATTAATAGTTAAACTTTTTATATTGACTGGAGGACGACATGGAGGATGAGACTTTCGTTTCTGAGCCAAACGCTCTTAATGAGTCTCCTGTCGTTGATTCACAAAACGAGTTTGTTTCAATTCGAGAGCATTTTGAAGCTGGAATTCAGCTTACTGATGCTGAGATGAATAAGATTGCTGATACCGCTGTCTTTTATCTAAGAGAGCTTCTCTCCTTCTTTGGCGAGAACAGCTGTGCAATTGATGAGTATGATGGTGAAGATGGAGAACTTATTCTTGACGTAACCGGTGGCGATCTTGCAATTCTCATTGGTCGTCACGGTAATACACTTGAGGCTCTTCAGATGGTTCTCTCTTCTCTTATGAGCGCTAAGCTTCACTTCCACTATCCAGTATCTGTTGATGTTGAGAGCTACAAGAGTCGCCGCCGCAGTAAGCTTCAGGAGATGGCCCTCTCTGCTGCTGCTCGTGCTAAGAAGACCGGTAAGGTCTCTCTTGCTCCAATGAGTGGCTATGAGCGTCGCATCATTCACATCGCACTTCGAGATAATCTTGAAGTTACTACGCACTCTGAGGGTGATGATCCATATCGCCGTGTTGTGGTAACTGCTATTAATAGCTAAGGACTTCTAACAAGCTTTAGTAATTTGGTGAGGAAGGTTTACGCCTTCCTCTTTTTTTGTGACAATTCTTCTTGTAACAAGAAGTTTTGTCACAGGAGAAGCAATGTCTGAATCAGAGAAGTCCTTATACAATTCAAAAGAGAATGTACTGAAGGAACTTCTCCTTAACTATGGAATTAATTCAACAGAGCACCAAAGAAGACAGTTGCTGAAACATATTGAACTAGTAATTGAGATAAATAAGAATCTGAACCTCACAAGAATTACTTCAGTTGATGACGCACTAGTGCTCCATATTCTTGATTCATTATTACCACTCAAAGTCTGTAATGAGTTTTTATCTGATACTCACAACTATATTGATATTGGTACCGGTGGAGGCTTTCCTGGACTGCCTCTTGCAATCATGAGTGAAAATAAAACGTTGTTGGTCGACTCTATTGGAAAAAAGATCAATGCTGTTCAGTCAATGATTGATGAGATTGCTCTAAATGAAAGAGTTAGGGCTGAGAAGCTTCGTGCAGAAGAAATTCCAAATAGTTATAAACAGAAGTTTGATTTTGTGACTTTTAGAGCTGTTGCAAAGACAAATATTCTTTTGGAGTACGCAGAGCCTTTCTTAGCCCCTCAAGGCACTCTTATAGTAATGAAGGCCAATGTTGATGAGATAGAGCTTCAGGACGCCTCTCAAGCAGCCAAAATTTTTGGATACGATAATGTTTCACGTGAAACATTTGAGTTACCAAACAATCTTGGCCATCGAGAAATTCTTTTATACAAAAAAGTTACAAAGAGCAAAATTAAATTACCAAGAAAAACCGGAACGGCTAAATCAAATCCGTTTGTTGCAAGAAGAGGGTAATTGTGGAATGTTTCACGTGAAACATTCTGTATTATTAAATAAACTTGGTCAAACGGAGGATAAATGAGCTACAAAGACCTTTCGAGGGGATTTCAAGATAGAGATCCTAAAGTTCTGGCAATAATTAATCAAAAAGGCGGAGTTGGAAAATCAACTACCGTAATTAATCTTGCGGCTGCATTAGGTGAAACAAAGAAGAAAGTTCTCATTATCGATTTTGATCCACAAGGAAATGCGACAAGTGGTTTTGGAATTGATAAAGAGGAACTTGAAGCTGATATTTATGACGTAATTCTCAATGAAACGCCAATCGAAGAGGTATTGCAGCAAACAGTTCAGAAATACGTAACTATTGCACCAGCAACCATTCAACTTGCCGGTGCTGAAATTGAACTTGTCTCCGTTGACTCAAGAGAAAACATTTTAAAAAGAGCAATCGACCAGGTTAAAGAGTATTTTGACTATATTTTGATTGATTGCCCACCATCATTAGGACTTCTAACAATTAACGCCTTAGTTGCCGCAAATAGCATACTTATCCCAATTCAGTGCGAGTATTATGCACTAGAAGGCGTTACCAAGATTGTTGAATCAATGAAGATGGTGCAAAAACAGCTTAATCCAGATCTTGAAATCTTTGGCGTAGTAATGACCATGTTTGATAGCAGAACTTCCCTATCTAAGCAGGTAGTTAACGAAGTATCTAACTACTTTGGTAACAAGGTATTCAAGACACTTATTCCAAGAAACGTCAAAATTGCTGAGGCACCAAGTCATGGTTTGCCAGTAACCATGTATGCACGAATAAGTATGGGCGCACTTGCATATAACAAACTTGCAAAGGAAGTGAATCGTCGTGGTTAAAAAATCAGGACTTGGTAAAGGCCTTAATTCGCTCTTTAGTGAGGTGGATGCAGAGGTCGGTAATAAAAAAGAAACTACCACGCTGCCTTTGAAGAAGATTAAGCCGAATAAAGACCAGCCTCGCAAGCATTTTGACGAAGCTGAGCTCACTGAACTCAGTGATTCTATTAAGCAAAACGGTATTCTTCAGCCACTTCTTGTTCGCGAGAAGGGCGACCACTACGAAATTGTTGCTGGTGAGAGACGTTTTCAGGCTGCGAAACTTGCAAAATTAGAGGAAGTACCTGTTGTAATCAAAGCAATCTCTGACGAGGAAGTATTCAAGCTTGCTCTTATTGAGAATTTGCAGAGATCTGACTTAAGCCCAATCGAAGAAGCACAAGGTTATAAGCAGCTCATTAAACAGGAGAACTTAACCCAAGACGATTTGGCCAAGGTCCTCTCAAAATCAAGATCTGCAATCACAAATACCCTACGTCTTCTTGACCTTCCAACAGAGGTACAGACTTTGATGGTAGAAGGACGTATCAGTGCTGGACACGCTCGTGCAATTCTTTCCGTTAGTGGTAAAGAAGGAAGAATCAAACTTGCTCAGAAAGTAATTGAAGAGAACTTGTCTGTCCGCCAGACAGAAAACCTTGCTCCACTATTTTCTGTCACTAATGTAGAGAAACCAAAAAGACAACCAACTCCACAGGCATATAAGCGTGCGGCAAGGCAATTAAGAATTGCTTTGGATACTCCAGTCAAAGTGCGAAATATTCGTGGCAAGAATAAAATTGAAATCGAATTCAATGATGAAGACGAGCTTGCTGCTTTAGTTGAAAAACTGTCAAACGGTAAAGAAGCATAATGAAGATAAAATTTGCAATTATATCCACAGTTTCATTGCTTGGAATAGCTTTTCTCGCTAAGCACACCTTGTTGACTAAAGAAGCGCAAAGAAGTTTTCTCCACGCAATGAGAAGGTCGAGAAGGGCACTTGATGCAATTCTCGATGATTATTCAGGTGGTGTTGACAGAAAAACTTCAAAAAACATTCTCTCTCATCAAGCGAGAGTAGAAAAAGAATGGCTAAAAGCAATTAATTAGAACAAATGTTCTACATATGAACTAAAAAAGAAGGGACTCGAGAGGGTCCCTTCTTTACCTGTAATGTGTAGGGTATGTCGCGTTTAACGTGCATTTCTCTTTTGAAAGAGTTGTCCACAAGCCGCATCAATGTCAGATCCACGAGAAAGACGGATAGTTGCTTCAACGCCAACAGAGTTGAGACTGTTTACAAACTCCTGTGCGCGGGCAGGGGATGTTGGATGGAACTTAGAGCCCTCAATCTCGTTAAGCTGAATGATGTTAACGTGGCAGAGCGTTCCTCGACAGAAGTCTCTCAAAGCTCCAAGCTCATTGTCAGAATCGTTAACGCCTTTGATCAGCGCATATTCATACGTTGGACGACGACCGGTCTTATCGACATACTCACCCATAATGTCATACAGGTGAATCAGTGAGTATTTACGAACTCCTGGCATGAGGGCGTCTCGCGTCTTTTGTACCGCAGAGTGAAGCGAAACAGCAAGCGTAAATTGCTCTGGTTCAGAGGCAAAACGCTTAATCATAGGTATAACACCGCAGGTAGAAACCGTAATATGGCGTGCACCAATGCCAGCTCCGTCAGGGGAGTTAAGACGTCTCATTGCCGCAAGAGTAGCGTCGTAGTTCATGAAGGGCTCGCCCTGTCCCATAAGAACAACGCTGGTAACGCGCGCGTCAAAATCGTCGCGGACGTGCATAACCTGCTCGTAAATCTCGCTCGCAGAAAGAGAACGGGTGAGACCAGCAGCGCCTGTTGCACAGAAAGCACAGCCCATGGCGCAGCCAGCCTGTGTAGAAGCACAGACCGAAAGCTTATTGCCGGTTGGCATGCCAACGCACTCGACAGAAGTACCATCAGGGTAGCGAAGCAGGTATTTACGGCTTCCGTCTTCAGAGACCTGGCGAACAATTTGTTCAGCACCAGCAAGCGATACCTGCTTAGATAGCTCTTCTCGCAGCGTTTTTGGAAGATTACTCATCTGATCAAAAGAGGTAGCGCCTTTAGACCAGATCCACTCCTCAATCTGCTTTGCGCGGAATTTTGGCTGGCCAAGGGAGGCCACCAGTTCAAGAATTTGCTCTGATGAAAGGCTTCTGAGGTCAGATTTGACGGCAGCCTTCTGTGGGCGAGAATCAAGCGCGGAGATGTCTGCGCCGTCAGCCGTGGTGTTTGTGCCGTCAAGAGTATTATTTGATTGCATTTTTGTCCTTCTCCAACTCTTCTAAGCTATCTGCGGTATCTTAGAAGAAATACGTTTACTAGAGTTTACCCTATGGGAGACTTATCTGAAGGAGCGGAAATGACACGTGAAGAGCTAAAAAAGCTTCATGTAGCAGTTGTTTCAGGTGGCTGGTCAGACGAGCATGAGATTGCAATGGAGTCTGGCAAGCAGTGTGCAGCAGCACTTAAAGAAGCTGGCTTTACCAGTGTTGACCTGCTTGATGTTGCAGAAAAAGACTTTGTAGTTACCCTTGCTCAGGGCGGTTATGATGTCGTGTACGTTGCTATGCACGGCCGTTTTGGTGAGGATGGCTGCATCCAGGGTCTTCTCGAGATTCTGCACATTCCTTACACGTTTTCTGGCGTCCTTGCGTCTGCTATGGGAACTGAAAAAGAGCTGTCGAAGCTCATGTATAGGCAAGCAGGCGTTCCAACTCCTAAGGGAATTGACGTTGCTGCAGGTACCGTCTTTACAGATGAACAGGTAGACAAGCTTATTGAGGACCTCGGACTCCCTATGTTTGTAAAGCCTTCTGGCAATGGCTCCAGCTACGGCGTTACGCGCGTTACTTCGCGAGAAGAACTTCCCGCTGCACTTGAACTTGCAGGCGAGCAGGGCGAGCGCATCCTAATCGAGGAGAGCATTGAGGGAACGGAGATTACCGTTCCTGTTATTGGCAACGAGGACCCAACAGCTCTGCCAATCGTTGAGATTGTTACGGGCGATGAGTTCTACAGCATTAAGACAAAATATGAGCCAGCATCCCTGCACCATGTGATTCCAGCTCGTCTTGAGCCTGCAGTATATGCACGTGCTCAGGAGCTAGCTATCAAGGCTCACAATGCACTTGGTTGCCGCGGCGTTTCTCGTAGTGACTTTATTGTTACGAAGGACGGCGTCCCAGTGGTACTGGAGACAAATACCATTCCTGGTATGACTGCCCGTTCTTTGCTGCCTGATTCTGCACGTACCGGCGGCATTGATTTCCCTGAGCTCTGTACTCGCTTTATTGAGTTTGCACTTGAGGATCGCCAGTAGATTTGTAGGTTATGACCAGCACTAAAAGCGCTACACAAAAACTAGAAGAACTCATTCTTCCAGGTACCCCCTCTGCGGTTTGCAAGAAGTATTTAGAACTTGCAGAGAGGGCGGAGCATGAGTCGTTTGATGTCTTAGAGGACGACATTGTTGTTTTGGATACCGAGACAACAGGTCTGTCCTTTAAGAAATGCTCCCTTATTGAGATTTCTGCTGCTAAATTGAGTGGTAGAGAGATTGTGGAGCGCTTTCAGACTTTTGTTGACCCAGGGTGTCCAATTCCAGAAGAAAATACGGCCCTCACTTCAATCACCGATGAAGACGTTAAGGGCGCGCCAAGCGCAAAGGAAGCCGTTGCTGCTCTTGCAGAATTTGTTGGCGGTCTTCCAGTATTGGCACACAACGCCACCTTTGACCGTACGTTTATTGAACGGGTGCCCGGCGGAACTTCTGTATCCGACACCTGGATTGATACGCTGTCGCTCTCACGCATAGCGCTACCTCGGCTTTCTTCGCACAAGCTTTCGAGCATGGCAGAAGCATTTGGCACCATGAAGGTTACGCATCGCGCAAGTGACGACGTAGATGCTCTTTGTGGCATGTGGCGCATCTTGCTTTTGGGACTTATGAATCTGCCCCGCGGTCTTCTCGCCAAACTGGCGTCAATGCACGACGGCGTGGAGTGGACGTTTAGGCCAATCTTCTCGTATTTGTCGCAAATGAAGGAAGAAGAAGCAGTTCAGCGGGGTGTCGCAAAGAAAGATGCAACAGGTGCCGAACTTGCAGATGCAGAGATCTCTGGCACGTTTTTCTCGCTCAAGGATATTCGCAGCCAGCTTGTTGCCGACATAAAAGCAAAGGCGAGAAGAGACGCGGACGACCCTGAGACGCCTGCTATGCTGCCGATTTCTAAGGACGAGATTCATCGGGCATTTGCTAAGCCAGGCGTTGTTTCACAGATGTACGACAAGTTTGAGACTCGCAGCGAGCAAGTCAGTATGTCCGTTGAGGTCAGAAATGCGCTGGTAACTTCTTCGCACAGAGAGCTTGAGGCGGGGACTGGTATTGGCAAGTCAATTGCATATCTGCTGCCTGAGGTGTTTTTTGCGCAAAAAAATGACGTTACCGTAGGCATTGCTACAAAGACAAACGCCTTGACTGACCAGCTAGTTGCTCATGACCTTCCGGCTCTTGCACGAGCGTTGCCAAATGGATTGAGTTTCTGCAGCTTAAAAGGATACGAGCATTATCCGTGCCTGCATCGCGTTGATAGGGCTGCTCTTGAGGAGCTTCCGCTGACGCTGCTTGACCAGGAAGGGCGCTCGAGCAACAGCGTTGCGTCTGACATGCTGACCGCAATTGCGGTGATTTATGCATACGCTTGCCAGTCGGCTGACGGTGACTTGGATGCGTTGGGGATTCGCTGGCGCTCGGTTCCACGAGAGATGGTAACTATCAAAGCAGCGGAGTGCCTGCGCTCCAAGTGCCCGTATTACCCTCATGAGTGCTTTGTTCATGGAGCTCGTAAACGTGCGGGATCTTCGGATGTTGTGGTAACCAATCACTCTCTGTTGCTGAGAAACGTTGCTGCTGACGGAAAAATTCTGCCACCTATCAGACATTGGGTGATTGACGAGGCTCATGGCTTTGAGGCTGAAGCTCGCCATCAGTGGGCAGTAGAAATTTCTGCTAAAGAGATGCGAAACGGCTTTGAGCTGCTTGGCGGAATTAAGTCCGGAGCCATTCATGCTGCTATGGTAGGCGCCGCTAATCTTGAGGACTCTACGCTGCTCACCGGTCTTCTCACGCGCTCTGCAGCCGCAGTTCAGCGAGCTATGGCAGCAATGGGCAACCTTATGGCCGCCGTGCATGAGTTGGCTCCGTTGGCCAAAAGCGACGGCGGCTATAACTCCCTTCAGCTTTGGATTAACGATGAAGTAAGAGAGACAGAGGAATGGAAAGAGGTCTTGGAGACCGCTTCCGTTGCTCTTTCTGCTCTTGAAGAAGCGACGCTTCGTATAGGAAAAACCACCGAGGCGCTCATTGCATCAGCTCCAAACCTTGCAAGTAACTTGAGCGAGGCGGGGGTGTTCTTGAGCACCCTTCTGCAGTCTCTGAAGCTCATTTGCGAGGGAACAGACAAGAGTTACGTCTATTCGGCAAAGTTGACCCGACTGAAGCGTGATATTGGCTCTGAGGCTCTTGTGGCCGAGAAGCTTGATATTGGTGCAGAGCTGGCAGAGAAGTGGCTGCCGGAGACGCATTCCGTTGTGTTTACTTCGGCGACCATTGCCGTTGGAGATGATTTCTCGCATTTTGAGCACGCTGTTGGCCTAGATAGAGGCTCCT
>CALFOQ010000058.1:0-15395 GCA_937921235.1 uncultured Atopobium sp.
GATCAACTTACGTTCCTCAACGCCTTGTGGTAGTTTTATTCTATTACTGCTAAAATCATAAATTCCTCCCCAATCCAGTGCATTTTTAATATAAAAAGACATTTTATTAAACTTTGGCTCTATTTCATTTTTTACAATTTCCTCTATTAAGAAATCTGCCTCGAAAAAGAACATGATTTTTTCAAAATTATAAAAGAATCCTAATTGTTTACAGTTCAATAGTGTAAATTCATATCCATTTATCAATTTTCCAGAAATACAATTTATCTCTTCTGGGACCTTTGAAGGATCCTCTGTTTTACTATCTAAAATAAGATGCAGTCGTGCGCGACCAAATTCTTTATTTACGTATAAATCGACTTCATGTTCCCCATCATATATTACTTTTCCTCTACCAAAATAACTATAAGTTGGATGTAATTCCATCACACGTCTCCAATACGCTTCATGCATCTAAGTAAAAACATGCAAACTTTTTTTAATCTCCCATGTCGCACAATCTAAAAAGCGGCGTTTCTTTTAATTCGCAGCTGCATAGAGCTCAAATAAATGCCTAACTATCTTTTCTTCATCTCCATCAAAGTTCACGCCATATGCAAATTCAACAGCAGTATCAAGTGCTTTGTGGGCCGCCAACAAATCACCAGGCATCTTATTTGGATCATAGAGGCTAGCGAGAGATTTGTTTGAATAATTGTCTCGAATATCGAGAATAGATTTCGCGCAAGTCTCAATAACTTTTCTTTGCTCAATGGTCGGATTAGGCCAAATAAAATTGTTATAGACAATTGCAAGTGAGTAGCTGTAGTCAGACTTCATGCGCATTGCAACTACACGCATAAATGCGTTATGAAACTGAGATGTAAGTACTCCGAATTGGTATAGTGTTCCATTAGGAATAATACTAACTTTATTATTAGCAATAACACTGTCATCAATATATCCTATCGGGATATATTGTCTTCGCTGAGATGACACGAGAGGTACAACAATCGCAGTCTTTGGATTATTTAAGTCTCTAAATAACCAAGGTTTTTCTGCTAATTTTAATGACTGTTTATCGCTACTTGACAGCCTTTCAACACGTGTATCTTCAACCCTTTTCTTAACTAGCGGCATATCGTAAATCAACTCTATAGGACAATCAACCAACCATAAACAATAACGCTCTTGTGAATTAATAAATTCTTTAGACCCTATATATTTTTTAATATATGGTCTGACTCGCTGATCTGCCTTAATTAGTTGTTCTTTTTCTTTAGGAGTTAACGTTAATGGAAGACATTTAACTGCTTTATTTCCCGCAATCATTGGCGGCACATCACACAATGGACGAAGACGCTTTGAAATGAGAACATTTGGAGCATCGATAAGATAAGGACTAATATTACTTGCATTTTTAAATGTTCCATCACTAAAGAAAAGGGCTTTTTTCTTTTTCCATCCAATGTTATTAAATCCAATAATTACACAATGCACGCTTGCTTGATCAGCGGCCTCACTTCCCCATACAAAAGTCCTATAAGCAAATAAAATCTGTGTTTGATATTTATCGAATAAGTACCTCCACAAAATTGATGGCTCTATTCCTTGACTAATACTATTTGTTGATACAAAAGCACACTTTATATCTTTATTTCCACAATATTCAGCAGCTTTAAAATACCATCCACTAACGTAATCTAGTAGACCTACGTCACTTAAGCCTGTATTCAAATTTAAAATATCTGAACGTTGTTCTTGTGACTGGTACTTTGATCCAATAAAAGGAGGATTCCCCATTATGTAAGAACACTCACTCGCAGAAAGTATATCATTCCAATCTATGCGGAGAGCATTGCCCTCCACAATATGAGCTGACTCCCGTAATGGAAAATCGTCATCATTTACTTCATAGAACATAAAATTTTCGCCATTAGCTTTTAACCTACTAATCCACAGAGCTGTCTCAGCTACTGTGACTGCAAAATCATTAATTTCTATTCCATAAAACTGGTTTAAAGAAATACGTCTTCCATTATATTCATCTTCACCGAAGCTAAGACCGGATTGACCTTGATGAATTTCAGCAAGAACTAAATCTTCGAGTCTACGCAGGCAGATATAAATCTCCGTCAAAAAATTACCAGATCCACATGCTGGGTCTAAAAACTTTAATCCACATAACTTTTCATGAAATCGCAAGAGAGCGTTTTTACGCTTTCGGGGAGTCGCTCCATCTTCATTCTTTATGTCATCAAACTCCCGCTTCAGGTCATCGAGAAAGAGTGGATCAATAACCTTATGAATATTCTCGGGAGATGTATAGTGCATTCCGCCGGATCTACGCGTCTCAGGATTTAGCGTACTCTCAAAAATACCTCCGAAAATAGTTGGTGAAATTTGAGACCAGTCAATTGCAGCAGACACTTCTTCCAACAGGAACTGTTTAGCTTCTTCAGTAAAAATCGGAATCTCAGTTTCCTCACGGAATAAGCCCCCGTTGACATATGGGAAAATTTTCACGTCCACATCATAAGGATCACGATCGTTGAGATTAGTATCCAAGACTTTAAATAGACGTTTAAGCGCAATGCGGAGCTGATTTGCGGGAACATTTTGCAGATAGTTAAAGAAGGAATCCTTAACAAACAAGTCCGCATCCTCACAGTAAAGACAAAATACAAGGCGGACACATAAAACATTGAGGGCGTGCATGGACTTCTCTGAGTCGGGGTCATAATAACCCTCACGCATCATATCGTAAAGCCTACCAATTAACTCGCCTGCCTTGATAGAGACCTGTTTCTCTTTTTCTAGGCGACTGTTACCTGGATCAGTAATAAAGGACATGTATTCAGGATGCTCTGCAAATTCATCGAGAGTAAATTCAAAGGCGTTATCAGACAGCTGGCTTTTACTCCATTTATCACGATCATAGACCCGAAACTTACCAAAATTGCATGTAACCACAAAGCGAGGTTGCTCTAAACGAGGAAGTTCATCAACATAATCTAGTGCCTGCATTAACGGAGTCTTCTTTTTGTTCTGTCTTACCTCATAATCATCAAGATTTACACCGTAAGACTTCTGCTCGATTAATACATTTGCATCGCGAATCCACACATCTATAAATCCACCAGAGGGAAGATGATGCTCAAAAAGCACGTCGTCCGCATGCTGATATCCAATAGCGCGAAGAGCTTGCAGCCAGAACTGCTGCGTCTCGCCCTTCTCGTATCCCTTATCGCGCCATCGGTCACAGAAATCACGTACAGCTTTTTTGTCGTACGACATGCTTTTCCTCCTATATCAATGTTTATAACCATTATCGCGCTATTTCCTATTAGCTGGCTCAATATCTCTGCCTGCGGCAAAACTCATTCGACAAACAAGCTGCTATTTAAATTAATAACTGTTCTATTCTTTTTTCAAAATTTAGTTGATGTTTAAAATCTAAATGAAGCGCAACAGCTGCAAGTTCGAGGCGAAAGACGTTCCAAATCAACTGAAAAATAGTCTTCAACCCCAATCCATAAAAAAAGAAGGCAGCCTCATAAGCTGCCTTCAGACGTATAAGCAAGTGTGAGAATATTCTTAAAAATAATATCTCAGCACTTAATGTATGGTGGAGGTGCGGAGAATCGAACTCCGGTCCAAAGCAAATCCTAGGCAGGTGTCTCCAAGCTCAGTTACTAATTACATCTCAAGTACCGCACACTTAGTAACAGGCGTTTGGTGCTCCAGTTGGATCAATCTTTTTGTAAGGCATACCAACTACGTCCTTACAAGCATCTCCCTAAAATGACGTCACCCTGAGAACAGGAGAAAATCCCAGTTAGACGCGCTGAACTAAATTAAGCAGCGAGAGCCATACGAGGCTCAAAAGTAAGAGTGTTGTCAATTCAATTTGACGTTACCCCTGTTTTACGTGGCGAGGAGACCACGGCTTGCTGCCCACCGCAAACTCACCTTGTCGAATCCAGTCACCCCCAAAAAATGAGAGAAACTGCCACCATGCAGTTTTCAATGTTCGTGAATTGCGGCTCACGCAACGTTGCCTGCAATTCAAAGTGTAGAGAGTATACCCCATGAACTGCCATTCTTTCAAAAAAGATATGACTATTTTGGGAATGGCTTACTTTGCGGCCTACTTAATGGCTTACTTTACAGACTTACCGTGAACTTCTAGAACTTGTTTCTCGCGATCAATAAACATGATAAGAATAACCACGAGAAGCGCCGCAGGTGAAAGCCAAATCATGTGAGTACCCAGTAATGGAATAAGCAAGTTACCCACTACCGCACCAGCTACAAAGCAGAAAATAGTTCCAAAGTAGAGCAGCGAGGTTTCAATATGGATGGGCTCATGCGTGTGCATATAAGCTGCTATTTCTTGTGTTCCACTACGAAGATTTCCAATGCACATAGTAGTGGCAAACGCGTGGCCGTGTAACTTTCTAAACGCCTGGACCTGAATACCGCACGCAAGTGATGTCAAGCTGTTTGCCAGCATGTTCATGTCTGTTGGAAGCAAAGAAACAACACTTAAGAGCGCAATCTCTACGATAACCGCCAGCTGTCTCCAATGCAGATGTTCTTCTCGCGCAATAGCTCGTATGGCATACGAGAGCGCAATGCCTATGGCAAAAGCCAAAACAGGCAGAGCGTACTTGAGGCACTTTTCAAACGATCCGCTTGTCAAATTAACGCCCAAAAGCAGTAAGTTTCCCGTCTGAGCGTTAGCAAAAACACCGCCGCGCACCAGGTAGGAATAGGCGTCCATAACTCCGCCCGAGAAGGCCAAAAATGCAGCTACTTCCACCGAATCTGACATTTGTAACGCGTGCTTCAAAACCACTCCAACCACATTGCGTACATCAACGACACATATTATGCGGGCGCATACGAAAAGCGATGCAGGTTAAATCCTACATCGCTTTTACGATTTTGTTTGGGTGATCATCAAAGAGGTTACCAACGTGCAATCTTGCGCGGATAACCTATCCGACTAATTTGTGGGGAGTTTACTCCTCGACAAGCTCGAACATCTCAGGACCAACGCCACAAACTGGGCAAACATAGTCCTCGGGAAGCTCTGGAGTGTCAACCTCAACCTCATAGCCACAAACGGTGCAAACAAACTTGTAAGTAGTCTCTGCCATTTTTATTCCTCTCTCCAAGCGCTTATGCGCTTTTCCTTCTATTCGCGCAGTTAACGCGGACGGCAACTAACCGTGGCCCTTATCCGCGGTTAAGTGCTCATGCAGATAGTAACAAATCTTGAGTGATTCTAAAGCATTATTCCGAAAATAGGAATGATTCTCATAAAATTCGCACGAAATTTTTTGACGAGAAGTTCGGCGCGCTCCGAGCGCCAGCCGCTTGCAACGGTACGCTCGCGTACGGCAGCGACGCACTCCTAGCGGCTGCGCTCCTTGAGGGCTCGCTGAATCTCACGGTCAGAATCGCGCTTAGCCGCAGACGCACGTTTGTCGTAGAGCTTTTTACCCTGCGAAAGCGCAATCAGCAGCTTGACGCGGTTATGCTCGTCAAAGTAAATCTCAAGCGGAACCAGCGCCAAGCCTTTCTGGCGAAGCTTTCCATCAAGATAGTCAATCTGCCTGCGATGAAGCAGCAGCTTGCGCTTTCTATCCGGGTCCACGTTCCACACGCCGCCATTGGTGTACGGATGCAGATGCATGCCGTGAATCCACGCCTCACCGTCGCGAATGAGGCAGAACGTGTCGGTCAGCTGACAACCACGCTCGCGCAAGCTCTTGACCTCGGTGCCAGTGAGCACCAGGCCGCACTCAAAGGTCTCGCCAATCTCGTACTCGTGGCGAGCAGAGCGATTGCGTGCAATCGACTTCTTGCCCTGCTGTTTTCCCTGGGTCTCGGCCATACTTACTTGCCTTCCCCGTCTGAAGTTTCAGCTGCATCGGTTTTCTCGCCAGATGCATTGCCAGGCGCGTCACTAGATACGGGATTGCCGCCTGCGGTGAAGCCCTCGGAGATTGCGGCGTCGCGGACAAGCTGCAGAAGCGTAAGAGCCGCCTGCTCGCCCACAAGATCGCGAGCGCGAATGGTCATCTCAGTTGCAGTAACTCTGTCGCCCATGGCAGCGCAATCCTGTGCGCACATGAGCAGGCAAACCGCAATCTCGGCGTTAGCGCCTGTTGGCAGACCCTCAGCCTCGAGCAGGTCATTTGCCTCTTCATCCGTAAGACCGTCGGGATCTTTGGGGGTACCTGCAGCCTGGTAAAGCGCAGCCTCAAGCGTGCTGTCTTTAACCTCAAAACGACGAGCAGCTCTCAGACATGCTGCAGCCTGCTCAAGCCTACCCTGAGCCTCAAACCACGCAGCAAAATTCAAAAACGCCCTGGTCAGATGCCTTGCCTCACTTGCGCGCTCAAAGACGCCAAATGTCAGAGCCATCTGCTCACGAATATCTCCTGCAATCTTAAACAGGTCAGCCAAATCAAGTCTAAATCCGCAGTTCATTGGGTTCCAACGAATAGCAGCCTTCAGCGCATTCATGGCGTTTTCGTAATCACCGGTGCGTACGTAGGCCATTGCAAGGTCACCGTACAGGCGATCAAACGGCTCATGGACATCCTCAAGCTTGCGAGGATCATTCTCCACGCGCCTATACGCTAAGCGGTCAAATAGCGTGGGGAACGCAAAATACTGCACCTCATCTGTGGTTTGACAATTGCAGTCCACATATTCCTCAGCGTCTTCAGCCAAACGAAGCAGCAGTTCAAGGGCCTCTTCATTCTGGTCCTGCATCATCATGCCTTCAGCGCGCATCAGCTCATCTGAAAGTGCCGAAAGTGCCATCTTACTCACCTATCATTCACTATCAATCATGCAATCATCTGTGCGGGTGCTTCATAAACCCGCACGTAATCTACGTGCATATTATTCCACAAGTGCCAAATCAATCTGACCACGAGCCACATTTACGCCAGAAATCTTCACGCGCACACGTCCGCCAATGCGATACGTTTTGCCTGTTGATTCCCCTATCAGCGCCAAAGTCTCCTGATCATACACGTACCATTCGTGACCCAAATCCCTCACGGCGAGAAGCCCGTCAGCGTAGGTACCGTCTATCGTAATGAACAGGCCAAAGCGCTCGCAGCCGTCAATGGTTCCCCACGTTTCTTCTCCCAGACGGCTCTGATAGTACTCAGCCAGCTTGATCTTTTGCGTCGCACGAGCTGCTGCATCTGCCTTGCGCTCCTGCTCAGAGCAGGTACTGCAGATATCTGGAAGCGCGCTGAGCTCTGCATGAGGCGCCGTCTGTCCGCGGAGCAAACGCTTGAGCGTGCGATGAACTATCACGTCGGGATAGCGCCTGATTGGCGAGGTAAAGTGGCAGTATGCATCCGCTCCCAGAGCAAAGTGACCCTGGTTAGTAGGCAGGTAGATTGCTCGTTTTTGGGCCCTGAGCAGCTGTGCATTTACCACGCGAGAATAACGTGTGCCGTGGACTGACTCCAGCGCTTCTTGCAATGCCGTCTGATCGCCAATGGCAATACGAGATGCAACATCTGGCTCAAGAGCACCCATCGCCACAAGTGGAGTGACCGCAAGCTTAAGTGACTCTGGAGAAGGCTGCTCATGCACGCGATACGCTGACTCCAGGTCATGCTGGCTGAGCATGTGCGCAACACTCTCATTGGCTGCAAGCATTGCTTCCTCGATAAGCCCCGTTGCTTGGGTGCGCTCGCGTACCGACACGCCAGTAGGCTTGTTATCCTGGTCAAGTACTACGCGCGTCTCTACGCTCTCAAAATCTACTGAGCCGCGTTTCTCGCGAATTTCTTCTCGAAGTGCTCGGATTTGATTGAGCACGTTAATCATTTCTTTGATTGCGCCAGCATCTTCTCTAGGCACAACGGAGTCAAGTGCCGCGGTGTCTCCTTGCAGATAGCTATCTACCTGGTCGTAACTGAGTCTTGCTCGTGAGCGAATGACGGAATTCATAGCAGTTGCGCCAAGAATCTTGCCTGAGCTGCTCAAAGTCATCTTTACCGACATGGCCAGCCTATCTTCAGCTGGTCGCAGAGAGCAAACATCGTTGCAAAGTTTCTCTGGAAGCATAGGCAACACGCGGTCCACTAAATATGCCGAGCAGGTGCGCATGCGAGCTTCCAGGTCAATGGGAGAATCCCATTTTACGTAGTGGGCCACATCTGCAATATGAACCCAGAGCTCAAAGCTGCCATCTTCAAGCTTCCGCGCACCAACGGCGTCATCAAAATCTTTAGCATCTGCGGGGTCTACGGTGATGCACAGCTCTTCTCGCAAATCGTGTCTTGAAGCATCTTCTGCAAGGGCTTTATCTGCGTCAACGGAGATTTTCTCGGCTTGTCTTTGCGCCTTGATAGGAAATTCCGTTGCCAAACCATACGAAGCAATAGTTGCCTCAACGTTCATGTCTAGATCTTCGGCTGATCCCACGCGGCGCTCGATAGTGACTACAGCAGCGCTTTTGCGCGTTGGATACTCCGTGATGCGCGCGACAACCACGTCGCCCTCAAAAACGTAATGACGTCCAACAGAAGAATCTTCGGGAAGCACAAAGAAATCGCGCTGGATGCGGCTATCCAGCGGCACCACAGCGCCAAGTGGACCGGCGTCGTGGTAGATGCCCAAAAACGTCTGAGTAGCCCGCGTAAGCACAAAACGCACGTTTGCCAGAGGAGTCTTCCCCTTGGCCGAGACCAGCGAAACCTGGACCTCGTCTCCGTGCATGGCCTCATGAATACTATGCTTGGCCAGCGCATACGTACCCTCAGGAGTGCTTACGGTAGCAACTCCTGGGCGAGAAAGACTCAGCGTGCCTGTAAGCAACGCCGATGGTCGCTTTGAGACTTTTGCACGTCCCTGACGACGGTTTCCTTTATGTATGCGTTTTCTAGCCAAAAATCCTCCTGTAGGTAGAAGCCAGCACCTTTTGCGCTGACCCAATGAATCTTCTGATATGTACCCTAAAGTGCCTTGTGATAGACGATGTGCAGATAAGGCGAGAAGTACCAGGAATCTCGACGGGTTTCTCGACGAACATCTCGACGGATAGACGTCGGAGCCCTCGCCGGGTTTCTCGCCATCCTGCGCACAAAAAGAGCCCCTATGCAGAGACTGCATAGGGGCTCCAGAAGGGATTGGTTTACCTCTTAGAAGGTGCCGCGAATAACCTCGCTGCCTTCCTTCATGATAACTTCCATGTTATCTGGGGTAAGGTCGCGGATGTTAGCAGCAACGTCGCCCTTGACAACCAGGAGGTCAGCAAGCTTGCCAGCCTCGAGGGAGCCAAACTCATCCTCGTGGTGAACCATCTTTGCGCCGTTAAGAGTAGCAGCCTTGATGGTCTCAAGAATGGTAACGCCAGCCTTCTCAACGAAGTCATACATCTCGTCGATGGTGACATAGCCGTAAGGAGTTACGAAGCTGAAGGAGTCGGAGCCGATGGTGAGAGTGACGCCGCGCTCGTTAGCAGCACGGAGGTTCTCGTATGTACGGTTGAGGCCCTTCTCAACGACGGTATCGCCTGGGAATGCGTCAAGCTCTGGAGTCCACTCTGGTGGATAAGTTCCGTACCAAGTTGGCAGGAAGCCGATGGTAGGAGTAAAGAAGGTGCCCTGCTCGCACATAAGATCCATGGTCTTTGCATCAAGCTCGAAGCCGTGAATCATCTGCTCGCAGCCGCAACGGACGGAGTCATAAGCTGCGGAGAAGCTGTTATAGGAGTGTGACCAAACAGGAATGCCAACCATTGCTGCCTCGTCGCAAACTGCCTTGATCTCCTCGTAGCAGTAGTGCTGATCGCGACCGGAGTCCCAGTGCCAAATGCCGCCACCGGTTGCCCAAATCTTGATTGCGTCTGGGTTCTCACGAAGACGACGACGAACTGCCTTACGAAGATCCCAAGGACCGTCTACCTGGTCGCCCCATGGGTGACCATTCTTGGAAATCTCCTGTGGGAGCTGGTGGCAGTCACCGTGACCAGCAACGCGGCAGAAGCCAAGGCCGGTAGCGTAGATACGTGGGCCTTCCATGATACCCATGTTGACGAGGTCACGAATTGCGATACCATTGCGGCCAATCTCGCAGACGGTGGTAAGACCATGGGAGAGAGCGTCCCAGGACTGCTTGACTGCGCATGCCTGCTTCTGAGCAACGGACTCGATAACCCAGTCGTTATCGTTGTCGGTCAGGTTGCCGGAGAAGTGCAGGTGGGTATCGATAAGACCTGGCATAATGGTGCGGCCCTGGATGTCACGGACCTCATAGCCCTCTGGAACCTCAGTGCGAGGACCAGCATAAGCGATCTTCTTGTCGTCTACGAGGACAAGAGAATCCTCAACAGGAGCGGCGCCAGTGCCGTCAACGAGCTTTCCGCCTACAAAAGCAATCTTACTCATTTCTTTCCCCCTCTAGTAAATGATAAATACTATCTTTTTGCGCCCACCCTTTTTGGGCGCAAAAAATCCAAACTAAAGAAACAAATAACGTGCTTAGTTCAACGTACCGATGAAACCTTTAGAGCTTGCAAGCAACTTATGCTGCTGCCTTCTCAGACTGACGACCAAAGATCATGAAGATGGCCATACCAATGACAATCCAAGAAATGGTGATGATCCACTCAACTGGCTTCAAAGCTGCAGGGCTGAAAGGAACAACCATCAGGCCGATGATGATACTACCAGCAAGAATTGCAGCAAGGATACCTGCGATACCACCGTTGACCTTGTAAGGACGAGGCAGGTCTGGCTCGGTCTGACGCAGACGCAGGCAGGCAACGCCAGCCATGGTGCATGCAAAGATGAAGCCGAGAGAAGCAACGTTGGTCAGAGGAACAAGCATGTTGCGGCCAAGGAATGGACCAACGAGGGTCAGGCCAGCCATGAACATGTTTGCGGTCAGAGGTGCGCCAGACTTAGGGTCGATCTTTGCGAAGGACTCTGGGAGCATCTTCTTACGACCAAGAGCAAGCATCAGACGAGTAGAAGCACCAAAGAAGGAGTTCATTGGGCCCAGAGGTCCAAGTGTTGCAATGATGAGCATTGCAATGTAGAAGAACAGGTTGATGCGCTCGAGAACTGCAAGTGCAGGAACGGAAGACTTAACAAACTCGTGCCAGTCAATCATGGTTCCGAATGCATAGATGCAGATGAGATAGAAGACACCAGAAGCGATAAGTGCAAGTGCAGGAATGATGCCAAACTTCTTCCAGTCAAGGTCAGCAGAAGCCTCTTCTGCCTGCTGTGGAATGGTGTCAAAACCAGCGTAGAAGAATGGAGTCATAACGAGTACTGCGATGATGCCGCCAAAGAAGCTGGTAGCCTTTGTGCCCTCGCCGCCTGCAACCTCAGTTGCCTGGGAGAAGACTGGGAGGCCGTTGCTTGGAGAACCAGTTGCAAAGGAGATAACCATTGCAAGGATCATACCAGTCAGCAGAGCCTTAGTCAGGAAGCTCGAAAGCTTAGCTGCTGCGCCAGCGCCCTTAAAGTTAAGGAAGATGACCAGGATAGCAAAGCAGAGAGCGATGACTGTTGGCCACAGGTAAACATCTGCACCAAGAATGGTGTAGAGTTTAACGGACCTCAGCCAAGAAAGAATAGGGAATGCGCCAAAGCGGTCGGTGAGAAGCGTGGAAATAGCAATTGCCTCCCAAGGGCACAGTGGAGCGTTACCCAGAAGAAGCATCCAGCCGGTAAAGAAGCCCATTGGGCGGCCGAATGTCCTGTCGACGTACTCAATGATGCCACCAGAAATTGGAATAGCAGCAGTGAGCTCGCCAAAAACACATCCAATTGGTACAAGGAAAATTGCGCCAATTGCGAATGCGATCATCGCGGGGAATGGTCCTCCACCAAGAACCATCCAGTCGCCTACCAGGAGCACCCATCCGGTACCAATGATCGCACCAAATCCGATGGTAAAGAAGTTGAATAGACTCAACGACTTTTGCATCTCAGGTGCCTCGGCATTTTCTGCCATGTCCCACTCCTTCCCGTAATTACTCGGACGAAGAACTTGATGAGACTATGTTTGCACCCGAAGCCATTTGAAAAAAGAAGTAGCGCCCTCTGGGCGTCAGATAAACCCGTAAGCGTAAAGGCTACAACCGCGAGCGGTAGTTAAATCTTTTTACATCTTTACCAAAATCTAATAACAGTTATGCAATTTTCAAATAGTTAACGTACACAACTATGCATCAATCTTTAACTCAAATACTTTAAAAACTCTTCTGTAGTACGCGACATCTCGCCTTTTACACGATGTGTAATAAAGACATTACGATGTACGGGAGTCTCCAGATGATGTACATCAATATCAAAATTTGTACCTTTTGTTGCCTCAAGTGGCAACAAACTTACACCAAGACCTGACTCTACCATGGACATAATGGTGAATGAATCCGATGACGCAAACGTCATGCGTGCGTTTTTGAGTTGCTTCTGAAGCAGAGGAGCCGTCTCAATATCAACGATAAAGGGCTCTTCAATAAGACGCTTAACAGGAATTGTCTCAAGGTCCTTCTCGTAATGTCCCTTTTGAGATACAACAATAACCTCATCATGATCAAATAAAGTTGAAGTAAATCCCTGCTCAGTTGCGCGGGTCATAGTAAAACTAATATCCACTTTACCCTTGCTAATAAGACGCAGGGCTTCGCCGTAGGTGCATTCGATAACTTCAACTTTGATGTTTGGATGGTCAGTCATGTACTTCTTCAGATGGCCAGGCAGTGCTCGTGAAAGAAAGCTCGAAGGCGCAGCAATAACAAGGTTGCCCATCTCAATGGCACTGACGCGATTAACTTGATTGCTCAACTTGCTGTATGCCTGGCACACCTCTTCTGCAACAGGCAAAAGCGTCTTTCCCTCAGGAGTCAGACTTACATAGCCACCATGCCTGTTAAACAAGCGGACATCCCACTCTTTTTCTAGACTTGCCACCATGCGACTAATAGACGACTGAGTGCATCCCAGCTCTTCTGCCGCCACCGTAAAGCTACTGTGATATGCCGCGGAAGTAAAAGCCTGGAATTTGTGCAGGTTGGTCTCCATACTTGGCCCCTATTCAAGTACGTGGCCTAACAATTCACCCTTAAAAATATCATTCTACCTGCAAATTGGTAAATACCGTTTAACGCAAAAAGACCCCGTGAACGGTATTCACGAGGTCTTACCTTGCAATCTTTATGCAAAAAACTTTCTTAATTGATACTTCACTTTGACAATTGAAGTACCAGGTTGCTTAGTTACTATGCCTTCAGATAGCGGCCCATAGCAATAGCAGAGCCAAAGAGTCCCAGAAGCAAACCTAAGAGCAACAGAAGGCCACTCATACCCAGCATGACCGTTGTTGGAATAGCAAAGGTCAAGAAGGTCATGCTTTCTGCCATAACCGGGAGAAGCATGTGGGCTCCAACAACCAAAACGACAATGGCGAGAAGAGCGCCGATAAGAGCCTCAAGCACGCCTTCCATAAGGAATGGTCCGCGAATAAAGCTGTTAGATGCGCCGACCAGACGCATGATGGCAATCTCACGACGGCGAGCGTTAATAGCAAGGCGAATGGTGTTGTTAATAAAGACAAAGGCAACAAACACCAGAAGTCCAACAAGGCCAATAGCGCCAATACGAATGTATGCTGTTACGCTAAAGAGGCGCTCAACGGTCTCGCGACCATACTGAACATCACCGGATGGATTGCTCTTATTATCCGCAATGGCTGCAAAAGATGATGAAGAAGCAATGCGCTGGGCAACGTCTTGAACATCCTTAGGATCCTTGAGTTTGATCACAAGAGATGCAGGAATTGGATTCTGGCCATCAAGAGCAGAAACCGCATCGGAAGCATTGCGATAACTCATGGTTGTGCGGTACTCCTCAAGAGCCTGCTCTTTGCTCTTATAGGTTACAGACTCAACCGTATCCCAGCCTTGAACTTCTTGCTGGAAAGCAGTTACTGCAGCCTGATCTGCGTCATCCGAAAGAAACGCCTGGATAGTAACGCGGTTCTCGACACTTCCTACCATGTTCTCGATAAGAGCAGAGCCAAGAATAAACAGGCCGATGATGAACAGTGACAAGAAGATGGTTACGATTGCACCAAGAGCGGTAGACCAGTTCCTTTTAAAGTGGCTTCCGGCCTCACGCAGAGAATATCCAAAATTAGAGAGCCCCATAGTAACCATAGCCTCCCTTCTCCTGGTCGCGGACAATGTGACCAGCCTCAAGTGCAATAACGCGCTTACGCATAGAGTCAACCATCTCGCGATCGTGTGTTGCCATTACAACCGTAGTGCCCGCACGGTTAATGCGGTCAAGAAGCTTCATAATGCCCAGAGAAATTGCTGGGTCCAAGTTACCCGTAGGCTCGTCGCAGATAAGCAGTGGTGGGCGGTTAACCATTGCGCGAGCAACAGAAACACGCTGCTGCTCACCACCAGAAAGCTGGTCTGGGTAAGCGCTCATCTTTTGACTAAGACCTACCAGACGCAGAACCTCTGGAACCTGAATATCAATAACAGGACGAGGCTTGCCAATGCACTCAAGTGCAAAGGAAACGTTCTCATAGACGGTCTTATCGGGCAGAAGCTTAAAGTCCTGGAAGACGGTACCAATCTGACGACGCAGATAAGGAACCTTGGAGTTACGCATACGTGTAAGGTCCTGACCAGCAACAATAACCTGTCCGTGAGTTGCCTTCTGCTCACGCGTGATAAGACGCAAGAGAGATGACTTACCGGAACCAGAGTGTCCAACTACAAAGACAAACTCACCTGGGTAGATATCAGCGCTGATGTTGTCCAGCGCAGGACGATTTGGCTGCGATGGATACACAAGCGAAGCGTTCTTGAAAGAAATGGTTGGAGTACCAGTACGCTCTACCTTAGGTGCATCTTGAGCTAGATCTGCAAAAAACTTTGCACGATCAAGAGGTGCCTGCTCAGGGTTGTTTTGCTGCTCAGCAGTTACCACGTGTACAGCTTCTGCTCCAGAAGCAAATGGATTAGATACAGTTGTTACAGGTTCAGCAGCCTGGGCCACTGGCACATCAGCAGAAAAGTCCTGAGTTTCAACTTGATCAGCTACAACGTCTTGCTGGTCAAGCTGGTTCAGATCATCCTGAGAAATTACCCCAAAACGGTCATCAAACGAGGACTCCTGTTGCTCATCAGTGCGAAAATGATTAGCCACAGTTGCTCCTTTTCTTACTCCGAAGAGACAGATACAGATTTTATTTTACCAAAAGTGCAGGTATGTTATACGTCACGCAGTTCATCCACAGAAAAACCGCCTCTTCTTTTTGAACTGCCTCCTATTTCTTGGACATAAGAAATGGGAGGCAGTTCATATACGAGTGATTATGATTCTGCAGCGTGTTAG
>CALFOQ010000059.1:0-3334 GCA_937921235.1 uncultured Atopobium sp.
GATTAAAGTCGCCACAACAAAGGTGCAGTAGTTAGCGGCTAAAGATGAAGCTAGCCAGCGCTTTGCAGCAGGCGGTTATTACGTCTGAATCCGGAGCTTCAATAAAAAATGAGATGAACCCAAATGGCGCTCGCACAAGCGAGCGCCATTTGGGAATAATGTTTGTTACAACAAAGCTAATAAGCAGTACAGTTCAAACTACTTCTTAACCTCGTAGTGGCTCTTTACGGTAAACGTAATAACGTATGTCTTACGATACGACTCTGGTGCAGAAGTAAGAATTGCGCAGTCAGTTAGATTGTAGTTAGTTGGGTGCGCAAGAGCCTGGTCAACGGTGTTGCCAATCTCTTCTGCTGACTCAAGTACCTGAGCCCTCTGAGCTGCATCGATAGTCGCTTTTCTCATCAAATCAAACTGATCTGCTGTACCCTCAATGCGAATAATGATTGGCCAGAGGCCGTCTTTATCAATCTGTGTAGTAATTTGCAGGTCTGGATACAGGCTGTTATCAAAGCTGAATCCCTCAGGAATCTGATAGGTGCCATAGCCTGTTGCGTTGGAATTGTTTGATGAAGAGCTAGAGGAGCTGGAAGAATCCTCTTTTTTCTCGTCTTTCTTTTCTTCTTTTTGTTCTGACGTGGTGGATTTAGTCTGGTCTTGTTTGTTTTCTGTTTGTGAGCAGCCAGACAAAATGCCCACACTTAAGGCTGACGTTACCAGTAGTACAAAAATTGCAGTAAAGAACTTGCTCATTCTAGAGCTACGCTTCATTTGACCTCCATTAAACGGAACGTACTAACTACCAGGAACTTACTGCGATTGTACCTAGCAAATAGCGCTTCTTAGCTGGGAGAACATTTCACAAGATAAAATAATGTTTCATCTTTTTATGCTTCCCAGAGGAAGTGCCTCATATCTACCTTACCGTTTTCTAGAAATTGCACACCTTCTGCCTCAAGAAGCTCTCTCTGTGCATCTGGTCCACCAAAAGCAAAGCCAGGAGCTAGCGAGCCGTCTTTAAAAACTACCCTGTGGCAAGGTACACCGCCCGCAACACCGGGGCTCTGGTGCATAGCAAATCCCACATAGCGAGCCTTTCTTGGCTCCCCTATCATGCGAGCTATCTGCCCATACGTACTGACTCTGCCCTTAGGAATCTGTTTGACTATTGAAAATGCACGCTGAAAGAAGTTATCCATATCTAGCCCACTCTATCTTCACGGTTACCGGGAATTGCTTGCTCATTTTATGTTGGAATGCTATCGTATCAAAAGCAAACGGGTGGTGGCGCAGCTTGGTAGCGCACTTGACTGGGGGTCAAGGGGTCGCTGGTTCAAATCCAGTCCACCCGACCAGAATTTCTCGAAGCCGTGAAATATCGGCTTTTCTTTATATATAGAAGTAGTTTTTCAAAAATCGGTGTGATCTAATTTGTAGCATAGACAAAGTGACAAATTGGAAGTAATCGAGGTGAAATATGCAAGATAAAAAAGGTTTTGATTTATGGGCAGATGATTATGATAAGAGTGTAGGTTTGTCTGACAAATACGGCTCGTATCCTTTTGCAGGCTATAAATCTATTCTTAATGTAATCTATAATCGTGTAATTTGTTCATCTGCGAAGACTGTCTTAGATATTGGGTTTGGAACAGCAGTACTGACTTCAAGATTATATGAAAACGGCTGTACGATTTACGGACAAGATTTTTCAGATAGAATGATTGAAATTGCAAAAGAGAAAATGCCTAAAGCAAGTTTGTATAAAGGCGATTTTTCCAATGGCTTGGTGGAACCTATACAGAAACAAAAGTATGACGCGATCATTGCTACATATTCTCTCCATCATCTTACAGACTTTCAAAAAGTAGATTTTATTACATCATTATTTAAGCTGTTGAACGAGGGAGGATGTATATATATCGGAGATATAGCATTTGAAACTCGGTCATTACTTCAAGAATGTATGCGGATTGCGGCAGATGAATGGGACGGTGATGAAATGTATTTTGTATGGGATGAGCTAAAAGGTCAATTTCCAGAAATGCGATTTGAAAAAATGTCTGACTGTGCAGGACTTATCACCTTGCAAAAATAACTTCCAGTTTGTCAATTACAGGTGACATTAAAAGAGCCAGCCCATTCAAGGTGCTGGCTCTTTCAAAAATTTTCATTCTAATTTATGCGTCTGTACCCTCAAACTGACTCTCATACAGCTT
This sequence comes from uncultured Atopobium sp., assembly GCA_937921235.1. GTDB lineage: Bacteria > Actinomycetota > Coriobacteriia > Coriobacteriales > Atopobiaceae > Lancefieldella. The sequence goes on from CALFOQ010000059.1 coordinate 2,217, forward strand.
GGCGTAGAAACCACCTTGGGCCAAAAGCTCATCGTGAGTACCTCGCTCAAGAATTGAGCCGTCCTTGAGGACAAGAATGCAATCCGCACCTTGAATGGTAGAGAGCCTGTGTGCAACAACCAGGGAAGTTCTGCCGTTCATGATGGTATCAAACGCCTTCTGTACCAGCTGCTCTGTTCGTGTATCAATGCTTGAGGTTGCCTCATCCAGAAGCAGAATAGGTGGATTTGCAAGCATGACACGAGCTATACACAGAAGTTGCTGCTGACCCTGAGATAAAGACCCACCAGACTCTCCTACCATGGTGTCGTAACCCTGAGAAAGCTGCTGGATAAACTCGTGTGCCTGAGCCTTTTGAGCTGCAGCGATAATCTCTTCATCGGTGGCGTCTGGCTTTGCATAACGGATATTCTCTTTGATGGTTCCCTTAAAGAGCCACGTATCCTGTAGCACCATGCCAAACTGCTCTCTAAGCGATGCACGGGTGAGCTTTTGCGTGTTATGACCGTCTACATAAATTGCGCCAGAATCAATGCTATAGAACCTGAGTAGCAGGTTAATAAGGGTGGTCTTGCCGCAGCCAGTTGGGCCAACAAGAGCAATCTTCTGGCCAGGCTCTGCCCTGAATGAGATGTGGTTGAGCAGCGGGTGCTTGGAATCATAGGAGAACGCCACGTCATCAAACTCAATGGTGCCTTGTGGATTCTGGATGGCTTCAGCGTCTACTGGATCAGGCTTGATTTCCTTTGCGTCGAGAAGATCAAAGACTCGACGAGCGCTTGCATAGGCTGTCTGAACCTGTGTAACAACGGCAGAAATGGCGTTAAAAGGCTTCATGTACTGGTTGGCATACGAGAGGAAGCTCTGCACCTGGCCAATGGTAAGCACAGAAGGAACACCCATCAAAACGCAAATGCAGCCAAGTCCAGCTACCAGTGCATAAATGAAGTTGTTTACCAGACGCGTAGAGGGGTTAGAGAGCGAAGAGGCAAACTGCGCGCGCTCTCCTACTACGCGGAGTTTCTCGTTAATGGCTTCAAACTGCTCAATAATAGCGTCCTTGTGAGCAAAAGCAGTAATAAGCTTCTGGTTAGAGACCATCTCTTCTGCGCATCCGC
>CALFOQ010000060.1:0-10639 GCA_937921235.1 uncultured Atopobium sp.
ACTTTTATCTGGGCAAACGTTGTATACAGAAAAATGAAATCTCCAACTAAACGCATTTTTTACCACTTGGAGGTGACTCGAGGAACTTTCGACACCGAAATGCCCATCCGCGCACGTCTGCACACGTTACCAGCACGTCGCAGCAACCATCCGCGCACGCCTGCACACGTTACCAGCACGTCGCAGCGCCTACATCCTCGCACACGTCCGCCCTGTCCGCCTGCGCTCACGCCGGTGCGCACAAAAAAGCCTGGTAGCGGAACGCTACCAGGCTTTTAGCGAAGCTAAGTGTCTAAGCTAGATCTTAGAACTCGACAGGAAGATCGAAGTAAACGCACTTAAGCAGCTGCTCCATCTCCTCCTGGGTAGGCTTGCGTGGGTTGGAGAGGGTGCAAGCGTCCTCGATAGCAAGGCGAGCAACCTCTGGAGCCTTCTCGAAGAACTCCTTCTCGTCGATGATGGAAGTCTCGGACTTGGTTCCACCCTCGCCGTAGTTCTTGATGCCCTGTGGGATGTTAAGAGCGTCGTTGATGTCGCGAATCTTCTGGACAAGTGCCTCTACCAGCTCGTCCTCAGTGTTGCCCTCGAGGTGCAGGATCTCCTTAGCAATGAATGCATAGCGAGTCTTTGCGCGCTCGTCGCGAGCGTTGAACTGAATGACTTTGCCCAGGTACATAGCGTTTGCGCAACCGTGGATGATGTGACCACCGGAGTATGCAGCGCCGGTCTTGTGAGCCATGGAGTGAACAATGCCCAAAAGGCCAGAGGAGAATGCAATACCAGCGAGGCACTGTGCGTCATGCATGTGCTGACGTCCCTCTTTGTCGCCTGCGTAGGACTTTGGCAGCCACTCGACAATCTCGCGGATTGCGTGCAGAGCGTCGCCGTCGGTGTACATGGAAGCAACAGTAGAAACGTATGCCTCGATAGCGTGAGTCAGTGCGTCCATACCAGTATGAGCAACAAGCTTAACAGGCATGCCGTAAGTGAGCTCAGGGTCAACAATTGCGACGTCAGGGGTAATCTGGAAGTCAGCGATTGGGTACTTAACGCCCTTCTGGTAATCGGTAATGATGGAGAATGCGGTTACCTCAGTTGCGGTACCGGAAGTAGAAGAAATTGCGCAGAAGTGAGCCTTGGTGCGGAGCTCAGGAAGGCCGAAGACCTTGCACATGTCCTCAAAAGTGGTCTCTGGGTACTCGTACTTGATCCACATAGCCTTAGCTGCGTCGATTGGGGAGCCGCCGCCGATAGCAATGATCCAGTCTGGCTGGAACTCGCTCATCTTAGCAGCGCCGCTCATAACGGTCTCGACGGAAGGATCTGACTCGACGCCCTCAATGTGCGCAACCTCAAAACCTGCGGACTTGAGGTCATTCTCGATGTCATCAAGGAAGCCGCCGCGACGCATGGAGCTGCCGCCAGAAACGATAATTGCCCTCTTACCCTTGAGGTTCTTAACCTCATGACGAGCGCCCTCGCCAAAATACAGATCGCGTGGATTAGTAAAACGTCCCATAAAACCTCTCCTTAACTATGTGCCGCTTCCCTAAGCGGCTAGCGAAGCCATTCTTCGCAGTTACTTCTTCTCAACATTTCTATTCTAGCTCATTTTGGACACTTGCACCAAAATGAAAGTGTCATTTTATGCAATATCGTTCAGAATATATACACTCCTTTGACAGGAACCTGACGCCCATCTGGCGAGAAACCCGTCCACTCCAAACGTTTCCGTCTGCCGTTCGCAATCTTCTTACGACGCTCGCGGAGTTGCGCCGCACACCTCAATAACCTGCGATATCATTACGTAAGAGAGAAAGGAATCCTGTGGCGTTTGACCCGGTAAAAGAAGACTACCAGCGGCTTATCCTCCGCTTTGCTCGCACGCAAGTCAGCGACGAGGACAGCATTGCTACGCTGATGAAGGACTTCAACTGGCGATTCTCCAACGACCGCAATTCCCTCCCTCAAACCGACGAAGACCGCGCGTTCAATCTAGTTGCGCAAGCGGCCGAGATTGTTGATTATCGCCTGCCGTTTGTCGAAGAATCTCAGGCGCAGGACCTTATCGACCAGGGAAAACGCCTCCTCAATCAGGCTATTCAGCTGGACCCCAATTGTTTTGACGCCCAGCGCATGCTCAACGCCTCAAATAGCAGGCTTTTTGACTCCTACTACCAGTTCCTTGTGGAGAAGCTCCCCCAGGTTGAGGCCGTGTGCTACCAGAAGGCGCAAGAGTCCTCGCAGGGGCTTCCCGCCGAGCAGGCAGAACTTGCGCAGCGCCTGGCCATCAACCCCTATAAGCGCTGGTTAGCCACGCTTTCTTCTCGCGCACTTATCTGCGGCCGCAACAAAGACGCCATCGCATATGGCGAGAAACTCCTGGAGCTTGACGCTGCGGACGCAGCCGATGCTCGTTTTACGCTTGCTCTCGCATACGCAAAGCTTGAGGACGAAGACGCCCTCGACAACCTCATGGACCAGTACCGCAAGCTAGATCCTCCTCGAGGGGCAGATGACCCGTGGATTTTGCTGGCTCGCTTGGCCATACACTTCAAGAAGCGTGAGCTGGTTGAGGCGGAACACTACCTTGACCTGCTGATTGAGCGCTATCCTGAGGCAACGCTTTGCTGTTTTGTGCAGAAAGATTTGCCCGAGGGAGAATTCTCTCGTCTCAACGTACTTCCCTATTCTGAGGACGAGCTCATCATTGCCATCGCAGAGGCCACCGTGCTGCTGCAAGAAGGAAATGACCTGATAGGACGCGGTGTTCTTGGTCGTTGGCTTGCAGATCAAGTTAGGGCAAGGGACCCAAAAACCGTTGAGCTGGCAGAAAAAGAACTTCAAATGCAGGCAAATGCCTTGTTTGCTTCAGCCGATTCGTTTCCTGATGGATCCGACTTCCCCGACGGCCCGGTCGGCCCCGGCTTCCCCGGAGGTCCCGCTGGCCCGCGACCAAGCGGACCGCATATTGATGGGCCACATAATCCATACTCGGGTGGTGATGCAGAGTGATTAAGCATTCCGCTAACGATATGGTCAGTGAGCAGGTAGACCGCCTGGTATCCAAGCATGCGCAAGAAAAGAACATCGCATCTGAAGCTGCTCTCTATGAGTTGAAGCTTGCGGTAGAAGCTTCGCCTGAAGACTTTATTTCTGACGAAGAAGAAAAGGCTTTTGCTCAATACGTCAATGTCATTAGCAAGTATCAGGCTGGAATTACTAAAGAAATTGATTCCGATGCTGACTTCTTTGCAAGTCGGATGGATCTGCTTAACTTCTTGCATAATCAGATGACAAATATTACTGAAAACCAAGCTCTTGCCAACACAAGCATCAACCTTGAAGCACAGCGAATTCTTGCGCAGATCTCCAACAATCATCCTGCAGCAATCCTCAACGACCTGCTTGACCTGCAAAAAGAATTTGACCCTATCTTTAGGCCAAAACTAGAGCAAGCAAAGCAAAATCACGACGACGCTTGGACCTGCGCTGAAGCTCGACCACTTTTGCGCCTCTACGCGCAGGTTGCCCAGGTTGCAACCGATTGCGCCTGCTTCAAGCTCTCCAAAAAAGCCTGTGAAGATCTCCTGTTTTTCTCGCCAACAGATTTGCTAGGTGCACGTTTTACCTTGGCATATGTTCTTGCTCGCCTGGAAGATGAGGAAGGGCTCCACAAGCTTGACGAGAGTTGCGGGTATCAGTCAAATGCCTGGATGCGTCTGGCGTTTACGCTGCTGTTCTTCAAGTTGAATCGCATGCCCGCGGCAAAGCGCGCACTAAAAGGCTTTGTTAACCTCGGCGAGGGAGCAGCATATGCGCTGCTCAGGCCTTCTTTTGTTGATCTCTACATTCCGTGCAGAATAAACTTTACGCCTGACACGTTTGCCGAGAACGTTATCGCAGTTCACGAGGCCGAAGCGATTATCGCCGACGTGCCGGAATTTATTTCGTGGGCAGAGTCGGTGCCTGACGTGACTCAGAGCGCTCGCGACTACGCATTTAAGGCCGGACTGGACTGGTGGGAAAACGAAGAATAGATGAAAGCCCAAAATCGTGCCGTTTAGCCCTAGAAATCTGCAGCATCTTTGCTATACTTTTTCTTCGCGTCCCCATCGTCTAACGGTTAGGACATCGCCCTTTCAAGGCGGCAATACGGGTTCGATTCCCGTTGGGGGCACCATACGCTATTTGTCATTAAGTTTTTCTTTTATTAGTTTAACTAGTCTAGCAGGTGTTTTTATGCCAAGCTTCTTTAAAGCTTTTATTGCAGACATACTTTCTTCAACAATATAGAATGTCATTGTAATTTGAACCATGGAAATAGGGCCGATTTTTGCGAGAAGGTCAAAAAACGCCGAAAGTATAACGACTCCCACAATAAGGAGTTTTTTCGTTATCACCGTTTCAATAAATTTCAAAGTTAATTTCTTACGATTTGTATAGCTATACATAGTGACTAGGCTATTTAGAACTAATACATAAATCAAACTGCATGTTAATAAAGCGTAGTTTGTATTAAAAATAGTCAATCCTTGGTTAAATTTATCTGTAATTGAAAATACAATACATCTTCCAATCATTGACACCTTCTTTCTATGTTAATTTACTCATTTCTGTAACCTTTAAAATAAAGACAGAAATGTTTAGAGAATTAACCTTTGGCAGTGAATTTGATGAAGAAGACCCTGTATTTAGCTATAGACTCTTTTGATTTATTTATATACAATAGTTTGCAAAATTCTACTGAAATGTCTTTATCTACCTACAGAATAGGATATCGCGATGGACAGGTCAAAAGGGTTTTTTATCACGGTAATTTGCTTCGTATATTTTGTTATTTGCGTCCTGTCAGTGGTTTATTTCTTCTTCTCAAATTTCTCTTTCTTCTCACTTGATTATAATACTCCAGTGAGCTTTCTTGGCACTTTGTTAACAATACCGCAGGCATTATTTCTTATGTCTATTTTCATTCTAATAACTTCACTAATACTGTTGTCTAAAATAAATTCTATGGTTGCTTTTTTTAAAAAAGCAACTTATCTATTTGCTATTTATAATATCTCTGTTGCTTTTTGTGCAGCATTATTTTTATTTATTCCTTGCATTTATTCCTGTCAAAATGATTATAAATCTGTAGTAAATACTGGAGAAATTTCATTATCCAGAGTTGTTTTACTTGAGGAATTTGGTTTTGGAGAAGAAACTTTACATTTTTATGTTTTACGTTTTCCATTTGGCTTGGGAGAAAAGATAGCAACTGTTAAATTGTATAGCCACTCAGTACCAACTAAAGATATTGAGTGGCTACTAGTTCATGAGAATAACCAATATGACATTACAACTACAAACTCAGATGCCATTGAAACCCTAACAAGAGAAGATTCTTTCCCCATACATACAAATCTTATCCGTCTATGAAATCATGCGTTAATGCGTGAAATAATACATCACTGAGATATTTAGATTCAGATTCATCAGGAAGTCGATCGGAAGCTGAGGCGCGTAAGAGTACCGCATCAAAAAATGGGATCTCTTTTCTTGGTAGCCCATTAACCAAACTATCAAGCACACTCTCAACACACTTGCGTTCACCTTTAAATCGCTTTAAACAGAAAAGAGATCTGCGGTTTAGTGGTGTTAATGAGAATATATATCGAAGAACCTCCGAAAGAAGAGTGTCTTTATCATGAAGCATCATTGCAGCTAGATAACCATCTACGTCACTCATTAAGTCTTTATAGTCAAACACTGACTTTATAACTCTACTTCCAAGACAAACGGATAACCAATTTTGTAAATATTGTTTTTGAATTCCCTCTTTTTGACTATTTCCCCAAATCTGAAGTAAGTCTAAAATCCAACCACCTAAATCGGCAAACATAAAATAATTATAAGATACTGAATCGAAATGGCAGATATTCCCTAAAGCTGTAGCAGCAAAATGATCTAAATCATATGTAATTTCAAACTGCTCGGGATCTGGAATAATCGACTTGCATATCCTATTCACCTCTTCTTTTAAGATTACTTCAGATGACTCGTATGACTCTGGTGTATATACTTGCCACATCAAAGCAGTATTTCCTTTTGCCCAATATTCTGGTTTTCTCAGGTACTCAAGGATAAATTTAGATAGCTGCTGATTTGTAATTGGATCCTTTAACTCTTTTATAGCTATCTTCTCAATTTGAGATATAGCATTAATAATATCTTCATGCTGAAACTTACCTTGTCCATTATGAACCACTAGCGAACAAGCTGGAAATTTTCCTGAATAGGCAACTCTATCAAGATCCCACCTTCCTCTGTACCCAGTAATTTCTGTGAATTGATCGAATACCCATTGGTCCGGAATTGAGAAACCTAGGTTTCCTGAATATCCTGTACTCATATCAGATACAAATGCTGCTTCTGCAAGTCCGTGATGGATAATTCTAGAACAAATATTTCTAGAAGCGTAAATTCCCACTAAATATCCGTCTCGTATATTCTCCTTTAATGCTTTGAAATACGGAATGATATTACTGTCTATCTCAGGATCGGTTGCATCATAATCTACCGTGAAATATATTACTGTTTTGGGCACTCCTAAGCGTTTTGCGTGCCTAACTGCTTCAAGCGCATGGATTATCCCTGTGCTGTAAGAAAAATGATTCAATTTAGTTGAATACATTTGAAAAATGGGAAAGTACTCTAAGCCATAGCTAACTATTCGATCAAGCTCTCCAGTTCGAAGTGCTTTAAATAAATCATTCTCTGCCATCATTTCTTGTTCTGGTTCACAAAGATACCTTCCTACAATCTGATAACCATCTTCCTTTAAACAAGAAGCCAACTCATCAGTAATTTCAAATCGCGTATCACATGCAACGCATTTTCTATCAGGATCTCCCTTTGAGGTAAGTAAGCTCATCCATGTTGTTTTATCAATAACAGAAGTAACTGGAAGGGCATAGCTCTCTTGGAATTTTCGTACATCTTCACTCAACTCAAAAGACCAAGAGCGCGTGATATTTTTTCTAATTCCATTACACACTAGAGCAGAACTAGCCAGCCAAACCCAATCTGAAGAGCCTGAATCAATTGTTTTTAATCTGGCACGTGTTCCATTTCCAAAATATCCTGTAGCCTCTTCTGGCGTAAATCCTTCTATTGCTTGCAAAACTTGAATCATAGCCTCATTCATTTCGCGACCATAAATACCATCAGTAGGAATAATTCCAGTATATTCACGATAACGACGATTAATTTCTTGCTGAATTTCACGTATTGACGTTTTTCCTCCATACATTGCAAGAAGTCTAAATTGCTTCATTGAAAGGAGCGCGCCCATCATCTCAATATCCACCACAAAATTGTTTTGATGATCAATAAGACCCATATCATTCTTTAACTTTAAAATTGACTCTATGGTCCCACCATCAATTACATTTGTAATTGATCCATAATGTGCCGCATATCCTTTACACCAAAGAGCTCCTTGTATAATTGCATAAATATTTGACGTTGGCTTTTTTCCCAAAGTTTGACGACTTATTCCGTTGGGAAACATCTCAGAAAACTTTGCTTTTGTGCCTTCTCCAAAATTATCAGCAGTAAACTGAATTCCAAGCTCAATTTGAAGTGCCCTAATCAAGCCAAAGATGGTGTTCCATCCAGTATGACCAGATTCCTCTACCTGGTTAAATCGATTATCGTTAACGTAAGTTCTATTCAACCACTTTTGAGTTGCTAAAACCATTTCATCCATTGAAGATACTCCAATCGACCTCCCCATATTGATGGGGAGGTCACTACTAAAGAATTAATAAACCGTAATGGATTTCTTTTGAACATTTCCAGGCTCGCCACCTGAATATGTAACACCAACTCTTCCCGTTGGACCTAGAGAGATTGCATCTGTACAATAAACTGATCCAGGAGACCAATTGCCTCCTCCAGACAAATGATTTGCTCCATACGCAGATCGCTTAGGCGTCCATACTGAAGCAGTGCTTCCAGGCTCCATGTTACTACCCTGACGAACAGTTACTCTAACCCAACACCACCTGTTACCTCCATAAATGCCCAATCTGAGCTCTACTCGAAAATAAGAAGTACTAAATTCAGACAGTGTCTCCGTACTAATAAAATTCACGCTAAATGGATTAATGTTGCTACTCACACTTTCAATCATATCTACTCCTTGTTTATGCGTCTCATTACAAAATCCAGAACGATATCCCACAGCCTCTAATGATTCATCTTTTGCCTCCTTACACAAATCACATATTTATTGAGTCAAATCTGATAATTCAAATCCGTCTCTAAACTAAGGACAGAAAAAGGAAGGGAATTAACCTATAAACTTATATAAACTTATCGATTTATGCTAAGCGATGACTGATGGACTATTTTCAATCAACTATTTATAATGATGTGTAGAGATAGCATTGATGTTATTTCTCAAACTTGCAGAATGAGGTAATGAGATGCTTTCAAAGACTAATCGCCTTGTTCATTTACTAAGAGCGGCCATTTATTTAGCAGCTCTCTTTCTGGTGTTCTATGCAAATGAATTCATTCCGTTCATAACATATCCTACTCCAGTGTGTTTTTTAGGAGTATTGTTTTTTAGACACTGGATGGTATGCTTTATTTTAGCTGCTATAGTCATTTTTTTAATCGTGTCATCTCGCAGCTTTTTTGAGTCTTTAAACTATAGTAGAAAACTTGTACACACCGTTTTACAAACCATTGCGATAATACCTATGTCTGCATCGATTATATATATTCTTTTTACTGGGAGCTTTAACCCTCCAAGTATTAAATGGGTTCAATGTGACACCCCTAATCCTGAGACTCAAATTGCATGTATGACTTTTGCAAATGAGTATTCAGATGATGTGTGGTTCTATTCAATGCCATCACTCATTTGCGAGGGAGAAAAAATTGGTGGGATTTATACACCTCCACAAGAACCTGAAAAATCAGTCCTCTACTGTGACTAGCATGTTACCTGGAATAATGGAACCGGTCGCATTACTACAAATCAAGAAGTTGAAAAAATAATCAATCAAGAACATGGGGACTATCCCTTGTTCATCATCTCAATGGGCAAGGGACAGTTCCAACTAACTAACTATCTTTATAAGGGCTAATTAAGATGTATCTTTTATTCCACGATGATCTTTTCCCAGGCATCTTCAAATCTTTTTTTCATTTTTCTTCGAATGGATTTTATTAATTTTGTAATAGCCGGCCTAGATCTGTTGGTTTTATCAGCAATCGAACTTGCAGAGATATGTTCGATGAAGTGCAGTCTAAACACTTCTATCTCTTTTTTAGTCAGAAATTCTTGTGCTGATGTTGTGATTTTCTGAGCTAAAGTTTTTATCTGCTTTTCATTTTCTTGTTGAATCACCTCATTTTCGGCAGAAGGTATAATAACTTTGTAAAATAACGCCTCATTTTGGTTAGGACTCTCTTCTGAAATTGAGCAAATAGAAGAGTATTTTCTGTCCTGACGAAAATAGGACTTGGATTGATTTAGCTCGTCTTTTGAAATACTATTTAACGCATTCTGTAAAATAGATAGACACAAAGTTAGTTCACGTTTGCTTTTGCCGCAATTATGTCGATTGGCATATTGCTGCATTTCCTTCTTACTGATAGTTAACTTTTTCTGCTTTGGAAAGCTACTAGCATTATTGTCTTCACTTGAAATTAGTACTGAGTAATCCCTTTTCATTTTTCCTCCAAAAGGAGGAAGACCACTGAGCTATAAGGAAGACTACTCATAGCGCGGAGCTCATGACTCCGCGCTAAATCAGATGGTCTTCCTAACGAGATTTTGACTACGAATGAAGCACTCTAGAAATGCACCATTTACCGAAATCTGATAAAAGATGCTTAAATCTTTTATCATTTTTTATTATCCTATTACATATGGCCTCCTTTTAAGAAAGCTGATGAGCATGTTTAAGAATCTGTTTTGAAAGCGCTTATAGAATAAAAGGCTCATTCAAATAGAAAGATTCAAGTAGATTCATTTGGTTCACTTTTTAAGGAGAGTTAGAGAAAATGAATCAGTCGTGGAAAAGCTTCTTTGAATTCATGTATAAATATTTTAGCGACGATAAATCAAAGGTTGCTTATCTACGTACACTTATTACTCAGATAACTACTTGTTCCAACAATGAAACTGACTTAATAGTCAACTATCCTGACTACACTCTAAAAAATTGGATTAACAGGAGCCTCCCGAAGCATATAGTGAGCGAAATATCTTCCAGGATTTCTTATATTGAACTTAAAACCTCAATGCAAAGACACTTTGAACAGATGAATAGGAGTGCAAAAGCGGTATTTTTTGAAGATTGCGCAGCTCAACTTGGCTTAAAAGATGTTTCAGCAAATAATTTTGCAGAGAAAATTATTCGCTTGCTTTTCCTTCTGTTAGGTATTCCTACGAATAACCAAAGGAACATCAGAAACAATCAATTGCCTTTATTAGAATTGTCGAATGATTACATAGATAAATTTGGAGCTTATCTCCTTAGAGATGCAAATAACATATGTATGAACAAAGGCTGCAATACTCTATTAACTCATATAGATAAAAATAGAACTATTAATAATTTTCAAGTACTTGATT
>CALFOQ010000061.1:0-9246 GCA_937921235.1 uncultured Atopobium sp.
ATCGTAGACAGAAACGTTAAGGCTTTGCCAATAGGCCATACCTGCTCGTTTGAGGTTTTTGTCATCAAGCGAGAAGCCCAATGGGCCCACTAAGTGCAAGTGAGTTCCGCTCACTACGCAGGTACGGCCAATGTTTCCCGTGTTTGCGGGAATCTCGGGCTCTACCAGTACAACGTTGAGCATAGGTTATGCCAGAACAAAGCTAGTCAGAAAAGCAATAAGTCCGCCAAGTGCCATAGTGGCTGGCAGCGTCACAAACCAAGCGGCAATAATCTTGCGCGCAACACCCCAACGCACGGAGCTGCGACGACGAGCAGATCCTGCGCCCATGATGGATGTGGTGATGACCTGTGTAGTGGAAACTGGTGCTCCAAGTGCAGTCATGATCTCAATTGCAACGGTAGAACTTGTTTCGGCGACAAAGCCAATAACTGGCGTGAGCTTAGTAACACCATCGCCAACGGTCCGCATAATACGACCGCCGCCAATGGAAGTTCCTAGCGCCATAGTTGTAGCGCAGAGAAGTTTGACCCACAGAGGAATGCCCATGGAAGGGTCATGAAGACCTGCGGTTACCAGCGCCAACGTGATAATTCCCATAGTCTTCTGAGCATCGTTGTTGCCGTGGCTGTATGCCATAAATGCAGCTGAGAGCACCTGAAGTCGGTGGAAAAGACCATGAGCCTTTTTAGGTGGCCAGTCAGCAAAGATCTCAAACACCAGCTTCATAATGAAGTAGCCCAGCGCCATACCAATAAGTGGCGAGGTAAACAGAGGGATAACAACCTTCTCGATAACGCCTGCCCACAGAATATGGCCTGTGCTGCCGGTAAAGACAATGGTTGCGCCAATAAGGCTACCAATCAGAGCGTGCGAAGATGAGCTTGGGATTGAGAACCACCAGGTAAAGAGGTCCCAGATGATAGCACCCATCAACGCAGCAAAAATTACGTAGAGCTGGAGCTGAATATCAACCAGACCAGACGCGATGGTCATAGCGACCTTCTCGCTCATAAGTGCGCCGATAAAGTTCATGATTGCGGACATGATAATTGCCGTGCGCAGAGGTAGCGCCTTGGTATACACCGTGGTTGCAATAGCGTTTGCGGTGTCGTGGAAGCCGTTGATGAACTCAAATATCAGAGCGGAAACAAGTACCGCAATAAGCAAGATGCTAGCCATTTTTCACGATGACATTCTGAACAGCGTTTGCAACATGCTTGCAAGCGTCAAGGGTTGACTCAAGTCTATCCAGAAGGCTCTTCCACTTAAGAACCTCAATTGGATCATCGACGTTTCTAAAGATAGAGCTCAGAGCGTTACGATACACAACATCGCCCTGGTCCTCGTACTCATTTGCAGAACGTGTGTGGCGAATGACCGAATCATCCTTGTGATAATCAGGGAGACGATCAAAGGCCTTCTGCAGCTCCTCTGAAGCAAACAGAATGAGATGAGCTACCTGAACAGCCTCTGGACGCATCTCTTTGATGTCATACATGCTGAGGTGAGCAGAAACGCTCTCAATACCATCTGCAATCTCATCCATAAGCAGGGCAAGACGCGAGATGTCCTCGCGATCAAATGGTGTGATAAAAGACGTGTTAAGGGTGGAAATAATCTTTCCTACCTGGTCGTCGCAAAGTGTCTCATAGTTCTTAATCTGAACTTCATAATCTTCTGAACTTGGGAATGACTCCATGTAGGAGACAAACAGTTTTGCTGTAGAAACAATCAGTGCAGAAAACTCAGAGAACATGCTGTAGAACTCATCTTCTCTACGAGAAACACGACTCATATGGCGCCCTTCACTCGGACTTTTTATTACATACACAGACACATTTAGTATAGCTGTTTAAGGCGTATATACTGAGGATAATAGCAATTTCTGACTCACTATAAAGGACATCTTGTACGTAATAAAATATGGGATAGGGAGGCAAGATTATGCGAGAAAAGCTGTTTGATTACGTTGCAAATCAGTACGGTATAAACCCCGACTATCCCTTCTCGACAGCTCCAACGTATGCTGTTTTACGCCACCCGCACAATAATAAGTGGTTTGCGCTTGTTGCTGATGTACCTGGTAAAAAGCTAGGCTTAAAAGAATCTAAACACTACGATCTTGTTAATGTAAAAATAGACGATCCATTTCTTCTGGAAATGCTTCTACATCAAGATGGTTATTTGCCTGCGTACCACATGAATAAAGAGCATTGGATTTCCATACTTTTGGATAGCTCCATTGACTTTGATGAGCTCTGCCAATGGATTGATGCGAGTTATTCGGCAACAAACTAACGAATATCTTCTTAAGTGATTGGGTAAGAATCAGCAATCCGTCAACCAACCATTGGAGGTTGCTTTACATGACAGAAAAGCGCGCTATTACGTTTGACGAGAACTTCTTCAACAAGATGGGGCAAATTGGCAGCATGCTATCAGTCATGATGTATGTTTCTTATATTCCTCAGATTACCAATAACCTTGCTGGAAATAAGGGTAGTTTTATCCAGCCGCTGGTTGCTATGATCAACTGCATCGTGTGGTTTGTTTACGGCGCCTTCAAGAAAGAACGCGATGTTCCCATTATGATTGCTAACGCCCCTGGTATTCTCTTTGGACTTGTTACTGCGCTAACCGCGCTACTATAAGCGGAGAAACACGCAGCAAGCTAACTCAGTAAATAAGGCGGTCATATGGCGCTTATGGATGTTCTGGGCACTTCTCGCCATTTAATTGCCTGCCTCTATGCGAACCTTTTGGCCCTCAACGTGAACTCTATCCTGGGCGAAGAGCTGCAACACCTCAGGATACAGCTGGTGCTCTACCTGGTGAATTGCCTCTTCAAGCTGATCAACGGTCCAGCCCTCTTCAACCACAACGGGGCGCTGAGCAATAATGGGACCGCGGTCGTAATCAGCATTTGCCAGGTGAACGGTGACGCCCGTTACCTTGACACCATACTCATACGCATCCTGAATGGCGTGCGCGCCGCGGAAGCTTGGCAACAGCGCCGGGTGCAGGTTGAGCACGCGATTAGGGAAGGTGTTCAGAATAGGAACGCCCACTTTACGCATGTAACCAGCCATAACAACGTAATCAACGTTATAGCGCTTGAGCTCGGTAGCAATAACCATATCTGCAACAAATGGATCTTCGTACGTCTCCTTTGAGAGCGTCAGGGTTTGCAGGCCAGCTGCCTCCGCCCTCTTCAGACCATATGCATCGGGGCGAGAAGAAACAACCAGTTCAATGGTTGCATCTAGCTTGCCAGCATCAATAGCATCAATAATGGCCTGCAGGTTGGTACCTGAACCGGAAAGAAGAACGCCAAGCTTAATTGGCATCGTTGTAGACCACCTTTCCGGTACCTGAGATAATCTGACCCATGACAAATGGCTCAAAGCCCTGGTCAGAGAGGGCTTCTGCTACATCGTCAACGTCATCCATGTCGACGATAAGTGCCATACCAACGCCCATGTTGAAGGTGCGATACTGCTCGTCAAGAGACAGGTTTGCTGCGCTAGAAACGTATGAAATAACTGGTGGAATATCCCATGCAGGGCCTGCCTCTCCACCACGATCAACCTCTGCGTCAAGGTGAGCTGGCAGCGCACGGTTAAGATTCTCGGTGATTCCACCACCGGTGATGTGTGCCATAGCCTTGATAGGAGCTCCTGCGCGGAGTGCAGCAAGCAATCCACCTGCGTAAATAGTAGTTGGACGCAAAACAGCGTCTGCGAGCGACTCTCCACCGAGTTCCTCTAGTGGCTGGTTAAGCTCCTCGACAGTCTTACCCTCAATGGCTACCTTACGTACCAGCGAATATCCGTTGGAGTGAATGCCAGAAGAAGGAAGTCCCAGAATGACATCACCTTCACTGACCTTCTCGGGACCTAAGATCTTTGGTTTGTCGACAACGCCTACGACAAAGCCAGCAAGATCGTAGTCGTCAGGATTCATAACACCTGGATGCTCGGCCATCTCGCCGCCTACCAGCGCGCAGCCACTCTTGCGGCAGCCTTCTGCAATGCCACCAACAACCTCGGCAACGGCCTCAGCTTTAAGCTTGCCCACGGCTACGTAATCCAGGAAGAACAGAGGCTCAGCGCCCATGGGGACAATGTCATCGACGCACATGGCAACCAGGTCCTCGCCTACCGTGTTGTGGCGGTTGAGAAGCTGGGCGATGGCAAGCTTAGTTCCAACGCCGTCGGTACCACTGACTAGTACAGGCTCTTCCATGTCCTTCAGAGCTGCAGCCGAGAAGCAGGAGCCAAAGCCACCCAAGCCGCCAATGACCTCGGGACGAGTAGTTGTAGCAACAGCAGCCTTGATGGCGTCAACCGCACGAGCGCCTTCATCAACGTCAACGCCTGCGTCAGCGTAGGTAATCTGCTTGGTTGGATCAGCGGAAGTAGTCATTATTCTCCTTCTTACTGCTCTGAGGGGACAAAGCCCTCGTCAATTAACTGCTGTTCTACCTGGTCAAACTTACGTGCAAAAGATGGGTTTAGATTATCTGGGGTGTTTTCTGGCAAGAATCTCTGGTGGAAGTCCTCTGGAATTGCCACGGGATACTTGCCGCTAAAACAAGACTCGCAATAGCCTCTTGAAGGCACGCAGGCAAGCAGACCCTCCAGGCTCAAAAAGCCTAAGGAGTCTGCACCGATATACTCGCAGATCTCTTGAGTAGTCATTTTTGCCGCAACAAGCTGGTGCTGGTCGGCAGTATCAATACCATAGAAGCAAGGCCAAATAACCTTTGGAGATGCGCTTCTGACGTGTACTTCAGTAGCTCCTGCGTCTCTAAGCAGCTGAACAATCTGCTTGGAAGTAGTGCCGCGAACAACAGAATCGTCTACCATTACGATGCGCTTACCTGCAACAACGTCAGAAAGCGCGTTAAGCTTTAAGCGTACACCCAGCTCACGAAGCTGCTGTGTAGGCTGAATGAACGTTCTTGCAACGTAGCGGTTTTTGATCAAGCCAGTGCCAAAAGTCACGTCCAGCTCTTGTGCAAAACCCTCAGCTGCAGGAACGCCGGAATCAGGTACACCGATTACCAGGTCAACGTCTGCTGGGGTCTCTTTTGCCAGTTGGCGACCCATCTGGTGACGGACAGAATACACCGAGCGACCGCTAATGATAGAGTCAGGGCGTGAGAAATACACCTGTTCAAAGATGCAATCTGCTTGCTGACGAGGAGAAAGTCCCATCTCAGAAGATAGGCCGCTGTCGGAAATACGGATAATCTCGCCAGGAGCCACCTCGCGCACATACGTAGCGCCCACAATATCCAGCGCGCACGTCTCAGATGCAACTACCCAGTTATTCTCGCCTTCCTCGCCAATATGACCGAGTACCAGCGGACGAATACCGTTAGGATCCCTAAACGTATAGAGGGCGTTCTCGCGGATGAGCACCATGGCGTAACCGCCCTCGATGAGGTTCATAGTTGCGGCAATACCGGTACGCAGACGGTGTGTACGACGAGTAAAGTAGCCGATGAGCTGGGCTGCTACCTCGGAATCCGTGTGCGATCTAAAGGAAATCTGGCGAGAAGACAGTTCTTCTCGCAAAGAGTCAAAGTTAACGAGAGTGCCGTTGTGCGCCAAAGCAATGAGGGTCTCATCGATGGACGACATGTGTGGCTGGGCGGACTCCCAACCCTTGGCGCCTGCGGTGCCGTAGCGGCAGTGACCGATAGCCACTTTACCTGGCATTGCGTTGAGGTCGTCGTTGTTAAAAACTTCGGTTACGAGGCCCGTATCTTTTCTGATAAGTACGGTCTGGCCGTCACCGACAGCTATACCTGCGGAATCTTGTCCGCGATGCTGCAGCGCGTGCAGCGCAAAATAAGTGAGTCGAGCAACGTCACGGTCAGGCGCCCATACTCCAAAGACGCCACATTCCTCGTGAAGTTCCATTGGATCCCCTCCGGATGCCTCAGCTTGAGCCACCCTTGATCAAACGTCTCTCACGTTTGGCAACAATAGATACAGTGTACCTGGAAATTTGCAAGAAAAAGCGCTCCGAACAAATATGTTCGGAGCGTGTAACAATTTTTTAAGAAAGTGACATTTACAGCCTCTGTGAACCGCCCTTTTTCAGCTACTGGGCCTTTGGCTGAGCCTCGGTTTTTGGAACACAGATGAGCATGGTACGACCATACTGGTCAGTGTAATTGCAGGTAAAGAGCGTAAGAACATGATCAGCGCGAGAAATAACATCTGCTGCATCAGAACGCGAGCTTACTGCCCTTGAGAGCCTGTCCTTCATATAAGACCTGAACTCATCAACAGAAGCAAAGTTAAACTGCCTGACTTCCTCGTCGTCTTCATCGGTGTGATAGGTAAATACCGGCTCCAGCTCATATGTTTGAGTAGGTGTGACATACCAGATAGTCTCAACCTTATCGAAGGTAGACTGGTCGTTCATGGCTCCAATGTACTGGAACATAGAGCCGTTTCTCATGTGGTGACCATAGAGAATGGTCTGCTGGTCAGTAAGGCCATTTGGATTGTTCTGGTAGTCCATGAAAATCTGGCCGCCGATTGACCACTCACCTTTTGCGTTTGTATGCAGGTAGTGATCGTTATCTGTGGTCTGATACACAGGATAGTTGACCTGCGTATCTGGAATCTGAATCCAGCCGACAACCTGGTTGTTTACTGCCTGAAGACCAGCCCAATCAATAACTGGAGCCTCGTCTTTTTTCTCGGAAACTGTTGCGTATGTAGCAAGCTCTTCGTTGATGACGTCTTGCTCGTGGTATTCAAGCTGAGTCTTGCCAAACATGACGCCAGCGACAACCAAGAGGCCAATGCCAACTACCAGCAAGAGCGTGGAAAGAATATAGGCAAAACCCTTCTTCTTAGCGGGTTTCTCGCCAGACTTTTTAGGAGAGGTTTTTTTGTTGCCCTCCTTTTTTGAGGACGCGGAATTTTTCATAGAAACCATCTCGATGGATGTTTTTGAGGTGTGAGTATTTCCAGCCGTCTGGTCGTCAGCGGCGAATGAAGCAAAATGCTTGCCGTTTTTTGATTCCATGCACTTCCCTTCTGAAGGTACTCTTTGTCATACCTTTGTCATACCCCTTAAAAGTTTAGCTATGCACGAAACAAAAATCTCTGTGCATCTTATGAAGTCATCGCATAATCACATTTTTTGGTATGCAAAACCCGCGCCTCAGGTCTTCTAAAGCGCGGGTCTCGTGTGCGATTGCGGATGCAGGTACGCATGCATGCGAGTTCTATTTGCGGACTACGTGCGTGCGGGTACGAGCTAGCTTATGCGTCAGCCATTTCAGCTTTAAGCTGGACGATCTTCTCGCGATACTCTGGAAGAGAAGCGCCAAGAATCTGGGTAGCGTAAATAGCTGCGTTTTTGGCACCGTTAATGGCAACGCAGGCAACGGGTACGCCGGATGGCATCTGGACCATGGAAAGCAGGGAGTCCATGCCACCGAGGTCGGATGTCTTCATTGGAACGCCAACGACAGGCAGCGGTGTGAATGCAGCGACAACTCCGCCCAGGTGAGCGGCCTTTCCCGCGGCAGCAATGATTACCTTGAGGCCGCGGTCAGCAGCGGTCTCGGCCCACTGGTGAACCTTGTCTGGAGTGCGGTGTGCGGACGCAATGACCAGCTCATATGGAACGCCAAGGCGCTCGAGCTCGGCGGTACATCCCTCCATAGTTGCAAGGTCGCTCTTAGATCCCATGATGATGCCGACAACAGGCTGATCTGCCATCTCTGCTCCTTTGTTACGTCTCTTAAAATAGGCGGATACGTCAAATATCCATCTCACAGTATAGAGTATGATTTTCTTGAACGTTGGTCCATCAGTCCACGTGAAAGGAAACTGTAATGAATGAAACCAACTCTGTTCTGTACCAGCGAGAAGGCTCGTACATCCCTCGCATCGCCGCAGTGCATGACCTCTGCGGATACGGAAAATGCTCGCTTGGCGTAGCTATTCCAGTGCTCTCGGCAGCGGGATGTGACGTTTGCCCAGTACCTACGTCGCTTTTCTCGGCACACACCAAGTTCCCTACGTTCTACATGCACGACACCACCAACATGCTCGAGGATTACCTGGATGCATGGAAGGAAGAGGGCATTGACCTGGATGCCATTTATTCTGGCTTCCTTGGTGCAGCAGAGCAGGTTGCAAGCATTCAGCGCTTGTACCAGGAGCATCCAAGGGCACTCCGCGTTGTTGACCCAGTTATGGGCGATGGCGGCAAGATGTATCCAACTTATACGCAAGAGCTTTGTGACGCAATGAAGTCCCTGGTAAACGGCGCAGATATTTTGACACCAAATCTTACTGAGGCTTCAATTCTAACGGGCATTCCATACGCTGGTCAGGATTTGACTGATGAGCAGGTAGATGAGCTGCTTGATGCACTGCTTGCGATGGGCGCAAAGTGCGTTGTCCTTAAGGGTATTGTCCGCGGCGATAACCTTATCCGCAACTTTGTTGCTACCGAGTCCGAGCGTGGCGAGATTGTCTCCGAGCTTCTGCCTTACATGCTGCACGGCACCGGCGATCTGTTTGCCTCTGCGCTTTTAGCTGCAGTTATGTGTGGTCAGGAAATCGCTGACGCGGTTGAGTTCGCTGGTGAGTTTGTCTGCGAGTCCATGGAAATTACTCGCGATCAGCCAAACTTTGAGCTTCGTGGCGTTTCGTTTGAGACAAAGCTTGGCCTAATTGCCCAGCTTCTGCAGGAGTAAGACGCTTCTACAAAATAAACTGCTCGCACAGGCCTTTGCGCCGCAGAGAGGTATTCTTTTTCTTTGTCGTAGGCGCTCACTCACGTAGAGTGGGCGCCTATTTTTACGCAAGCAATCGTTGTTATGCACGAAAATGCATTTTTCTGGCACTTTATTCGTTTCAATTTTTATCAAACAAACATTGAGCCTCAAAACATAGCGAAAAAGGTAAAAAAGCCGTTTAGTTGGAAATCGAGGGAATTACTTAAAGATTTGATATTAGTAAAAGCCCAGTTGGCATTAATCAAGCGACACATTGCTAAATCAAAATCGCTCAAAATCGTCATGCATAAAGATTAAAACCTCCAACTAAACGGCTTTTTTACCTTTTTGGGACCAAAATCGTCTTGGAAACATCGATTTCATGACTTTCAGTCAAATTAACGTGCAAAATCATTCGCCGCCCACCATTTTGAGGCGTGCCGACCTCCCGATAAGTCACTTCCAGCAGCACAAGCAAAAGA
>CALFOQ010000062.1:0-5317 GCA_937921235.1 uncultured Atopobium sp.
CCCGCATATGAACTGCCTCCCATTTCTTATGTCCAAGAAATGGGAGGCAGTTCAAATTTTTATGCAGGTCTATTTATTAACGAATCACAATCCGACTAAGACAGATAAATACAAAAAGACCTATACCTGTATTGACAATTTTTCCACCTAAACCCAAATCTATGTACGCTAAACAGTAAATAAATAGAGCTGAGAACAACCAAATAACTAGACACAAACATAGACTTTTAATTATCTTTTGAACTGTCCCGTCATTAAGAATGCGATAGGCCTTATCAAAGACACAAGCAACAAAAATGCACATTACAAAAGATACCAATGGCACATTACAATAAACATCATCACTAGGAATTAAAATCACAGGAAAAGGAAATCCAAAGATTAAACTAAGCAGACAAAAGCCTAGTATTCTAGCGGGATCGAATGCACGCAGATGTGGCGTTTTTGTTACATTCTCAGATGCGTTATTAGAAAAATCTTTATGTTTAAAAAACGTAAAAGAGCTCAACTCTGTACTCCTTCAGTTTATATAAAGCATATTTTATCTAATACTAAAATTGTTTCTAATATCAACTCAATTTCTCAGATGACATAGCAAAAGCTATTTAGCAGATAATTTCAGCTTGATCTGTCTCATCAGCCACTGGAACGCCATAACTACAACAATTGTGACTACAAAGACAAAGATGCCTCGTACAAAAGCATTTCCAAGCAAGCTGTATGGGAATCGACCAAGTCTTAGTCCCAAGAAGTTAATAACAGGAATCTGGAACAGATAGACTCCTAAAACACCAGCAGATACCGTGCTGATGCGCTTCTTGGTACCATCGGAAAGCCCCTGCAGACTTGGTTCAAGGTTCAGCACTAACAAGAACAAAGATGCCGCTTGTACTACACAAAGGAAGTTTTTAATAGCAACTGGATAGCTTTGATACGTCATTTCTGGAGTCAATGGGGTTCCAAAGTTGTTAGCAATAAGTCCCCAGACAAACATAGCCGCAGACGAAAGTAAGAAAATTACAGCAAGTACTAAATTGTTTTTAGTAAATTTTGGAAGCTCATCGTAATACGTCTTAACGTAATATCCCAGCAGATAGTAGAAAAGGCCATCGCTGTTAAACGCAGCCCATCTAAACAGCTGATCAAAGTAAACACCACGAACACCAAGAAACTCAAGAAGAGGCAAACCAAAGCTCACAAAGAGTGTGAGCGCCATAACATAGAGCAGGGTTTCTTTCTTTTGAATTACCAAAGAAAGCACAGGCGTCAAAAGATACAGATACAAAATGGTATAGATAAACCAAAGCGTGCTGTTAACGTTATTGGTTAGAAAGCGCTTTACAAAATCAGCAATGCCGGCACTTGCCGCGACCTCTTCGGCACCCCAAAACTTTGTAGGAAAAAGCACGTACATCAGATACACCGCTACGCTGCCAAAAATAAGCGCCATCAGCGTCTTTCTTGCACGCTTCATAAAAAATGTCTTTGTGGAGTATTTGCTTCTATATCCAAGCAAATTCATACCACTCAGCATAAAAAAGATGGGTACCGCGTAAATAAACGCAGCTTGCAGAGCTAAAGAGAAGGCCCATGTTTTAGTGTGCGCAAGAGAAAAAACGTTAAGCGAGGTATGTAGCATAACAACAGCAATACCTGCCAAAATGGTAAGAACATCTGCAAAAACAAAGCGCTTCTTAGTAGCAATTGCTTTTGAAGAAACTGTAGCTTTTTCCACGGGCTTCTCCCCAAATCAATCAAACTTCCTCTATGCTTAGTATACGAAAAGTACCAGCAGGAAAGAGGCATCATGGCAAATGTCGTTGACTATCTACACTGGCGCGGCGATCTGACGTTTGAGAATGACCCTTTTAACAACGTTGATAACCTGATTCTTTCAATTCTTTCCTATCTGGGATTTGGTGGGGTCGTTCCTTCTGAGCGTAGCGAGAAACGCGTTCAACTTGGTGACGCCTGCGCAAAGATGCTGGAAAAGCTTAAAGATGATCCGTCTCTTATCACGGGATTTTCTCGCGTTGATGGAACTTGTCTTGAGGCACTGGTTAACGCTCCCCGCTTTGCCAACATTGAGCTTGGTCGCTATGTTGACCGCATTAATGTCGAGAAAAACCTGCAGTTTGCAGCGTTTACCGCCTATCTTCCTACAGGACAGATGTTTGTTTCTTTTAGAGGAACTGACGGCACGCTCGTTGGCTGGCGAGAAAACCTCAACCTCAGCTTCCAGGTTACTTCCGCTGATAAATCAGCAGCACTATACCTTGAGAAACGTATTCGAGAACACCTTGCAGCAGGCAATAGCACTACCTGCGCAAACGTTATGGTTGGCGGTCACTCTAAGGGTGGCAATCTTGCGGCATACGCAGCAACAGTCTGCCCTGACGAGCTGCTTGGCACAATTGATCGCGTCTGGAGTAACGACGGTCCTAACATGTGTCCAGAAATTCTTCCCACCACAGCCCATAAGGTGCTTGGAGATAAATACATCAGAATTTTGCCTGAGTTTAGTGTAGTTGGCATGATTTTTGATGATCCTGCTGTTCCAAAGCTCATCGTAAAAAGCTCCGAGACAGGTATGATGGCTCACGACGGTGTTTCATGGCAGGTCATGCGCAATACCTTTGAATTTGCTGATGATTTCCAGCTGGAATGTAAAAAGATTAACGAGGCGTTTAGCAACTGGTATAAAGAACTCCCGCTCTCTGATCGTGAGCACTTTACTAATGAGCTCTTTGACGCTCTCTCGGCAGGCGGAGCAGTCTATTTCAGCGACATTATTAGCTCGCCCGCAAACTTACAGCCTGTTGTTGCAGCACTCACTAAAACAGAAAAGCAAACCAAAGAAGTCTTTTTTGACCTCCTTAGTTCGCTTGTCAATGCATCCGCAACATCTTTAATTGAAAATATTACCGAGTCATCGCAAATCTCTCAGATTACCTCTGCTATCTCAGAAAGCTTTGCCAAACTGGAAAAAGCCCAGAAGGAACTTACGAAAGGTTCTCCTTCTTCAGACCAGTAAGGCTAATCACAATTGAAGAGACAATTGAAATAACTATTGATCCCAGGATAGCGGTGCCTAAAGAATCAATAGCAACGCCTGCATGCAGCAAATTCCTAGAAATAAAACTTGAAAGCTCAAGCATAAAAGCATTAATAAAGAGCGAGAAAATACCTAGGGTCAGCACATTAATAGGCAATGAGAGTAGCTTAACAACAGGCTTAATGCCCGTATTGACTGCTGCGAGTACTAATGAGAACAGAATAGGACCTGCCCACGAGCCTCCCACAATAGTTAGACCTGGAATTAAGGTGCAGGCCACCAACGTAGCAACAGTAGTTACAAGCCATGTTGCAACAAATGTCATACTAACCTCTCTTTGAAAAAAGCCCGGCAAAAGCCGGGCTTAACATGCACAGTATGTAAGCCGTTAGCTTACTCGCCAAAACCGCTCTCAACAAGAGCAACGAGAGCGTCAAGGGCTGCCTGCTCGTCAGCGCCATCGCATGCAATCTCAATCTTGGTGCCAGTACCAAGGCCAGCAGCAAGAATCATCATGATGGACTTAGCGTTAACTGGTGCGGAGTCCTTGTCAACATTCTTGATGGTGACGTTGCTCTCAAACTTCTTTGCCTCAGAAACAAAGACGGATGCTGGACGAGCGTGAAGACCAGTTGCATTGATGATAGTAGTCTGCTTTGAAACCATAAGTGGACTCCCCTTCCGGAAACCAAAAATCTACTCGAGAGTTATTCTCGATTAATCGTTACTATCGTAACAAAACATAACGTATTATATCCAATCTTATTTCCAGAAAGAACCAAATTAGACTATGAATTCCCCAAAAACAGGGTAAAAATAATAAGACAGAACTCTTATAGGAGGTTCACCATGGCTGAAAACGATATCCAAAACTCTAAAACCGAGGATTTGGACACAATAGATACTCAAACAACAACTTCTGATGAACAGAATAAGTCTGAGAACACACCTGAAGTCAGTAAGTCTCAAGACATTCAAAAGATTGCCAAAGACACTACTCAGGTTGTAGCAAAGGGCGTAAGCAGTGCGTTTGAGAGCGCCACAACCGCTGTTGCAGAAGGTTTCCAGGCTACCAAAGAAGTCCACAACGCCGCTAAAGAGACAAACTCTGCAAAGCAAGAGCTTAAGCAGATGCAAGAACACCTTGCTAAAGACAAACAAGATCTAGAACACAGAGACTACGTACAGAGCTCATTTGACCAGATTATTGCTGAGCAAGAGAAAATTTTTGCAGAAACCGCTCAGGTCATGAGCGATCAATCTACGCAAGTGGATCTTCTCACGGTTAAGAAAAACCAGCTTATTCAAAAGCTTGAACAGCAAAAAGTTGACGACGAAGCAAAGATTAAGCCTTACAAAGAAGTTGCTGCCACAGCAAAAGGCAGGCTAGATGATATCTCAAAGACTATTTCTGAGGCGCAGCGTGGTGTCAAAAACGCCGAGGCTCAGCTTAAAGAAGTTACCGAGAAACGCGATGCTGCTGTAGCGTCTGCAAATAAAGCACTGGAAAACTCCCAGGCAAGACAGCTTTCTCTGAGAGAAGAGCTTGCTGGTCTTAAGACAGACCCTGCTGCTAACCACGATGCAATTGTTCGTATTGAGGAAGACCTAAAGTCAGAGCTTGCTCGTGCAGAGCAGGCCCAAAAGCAAGTTGAGGAACTACAGAACTCTTTCCAGTCTTCACTTGAGATGGCACAAACGCATTACTGGACCCAGGGCAAATCGTTGGAGTCCTCAGAGTCTTCTATTGATGCGGCTCGCAAAGATTATGAGCAGAAACAGCAAGAATATGACGCCGTAGTAGCTGAGGCCAATGCTCGTCAGAGGATTCTGAGCAAAGATATAGAGGGTCTTGAAGAGAAAATTAAGACAGCCAAGGAGCTCTTTAACGAGGCAGCAGATAAACATGATGAAGCACAGTCAGTCATTGATGACGCTAAAGAAATTCATGCAACACCAGAAATTACTGAGCAGCTCAGAAAGTCTGTTAACGAGCAAGTAATTAACATCAATACCAAGCAGCTCACCCTTAAAGAGCTTATTACTGGCGAGAAAATCCTTCGAGAGACAACTCGTGGTCAGCGCATTGGCTTCATCATTGTTGTTCTTGGCATGATAGCGATTCTTGCGTCTTTTGTTTGGCTGATTTTTAACTGGTAATTTAGTCTTTGCCCAGACAAATCATCGTATGAAAAAAGTGCTCACACTATGATGTGACCCCCAAAAGTTAGACTTTTTTAGCGTAGCAGTTTATATGGCTGC
>CALFOQ010000063.1:0-2114 GCA_937921235.1 uncultured Atopobium sp.
ACTCAAGGCGTTCTATGACACCTGCGTCTGCATCACCGATGCTGATTCGTTTGAGCTGAGGTAGTATCTGGCGAGAAACCCCGTGTACTAGCTATACTTAGACATACCGCATACAACACATCACTTAAAGGAGTTCCATGTCAGAAAAACAGCTTACTGCTCATGATATGGAGCTCCTAACTTGTGCAGGTATTTACGTTGAACCTCAGGCACTGAATGGCCCTGCGTTGGTATTTCCCATCTCAGATGGTGAGGGTGGAGAAATACGTGTGCTGTGGCAGGGTGGTGCTTATGAGAGTGCAATGTACACAGATTCTAGAAAGAATCAGCTGGTATTTCCTTATCTTGAGTTGTATGACTTGTTGTTTGAAGCTGCCTGCCCCGTGCGCTCAGTTTTGATGTTAGGCGCCGGCGGCTGCTCGTATCCTCGTTATTTAGTAGCTCATCATCCAGAGATTTCTTGTGACGCGCTGGAGATTGATCCTAAAATTGCAGACCTTGCTCGCAGCTACTTCTTTGTGGATGAGGCTATTAGAGAGAGCAATGGTAGGCTTCAGGTACAGGTAACTGATGGCGTTGAGTATATAAAGAGCCTATCCACCTCTGATAATAAGCGCTATGACGCTATCTTGAATGACTGCTTTAGCGGAGAAGTTCCACCTGCAGCTATGATGACCAGTGAGTGGATGAGTCTGGTGGCACACTGCCTTACTCCTGGCGGAAGATATCTCACAAATGTAGTTTCTGCACAGGTAGGAGAGGGAGTGCATCAGCTTGAGGAGCTCATGGATGCTGCTCGCACAGTGTTTGAGCAGGTAGAGATTGTACCTTTGGATCCAGAGGTAGACTCAACAGAGCCCGATAATCTTATGCTCGTTTGTCAGCGCGCTTAAGTGCAGCGAGCGCGAGGGCAAGACAGCTGCTCATCAGTACAATGCCAATGCCAAAGAGTACTAAGAAACCGTGGGCCGAGCCATCTACAATTAGGCTCCAAATAATGAGCGCACAGGCAGAGACAAAGCTGCTGACACCTGCAATTCTTGAGTAAATAAGAGTGGAATCTTTTTTACCAAAGACCGCACGTACCAAAAGTGGCGATCCGACCGTTGTAAGGGCATAGGCAATTCCAAAAAGGAAGGTTCCCGCAAGTAAAAGCGGTAATACTGGAAGCTTAATCCCCAACATAAGTAAGCCAACAATACCCGAGAAAATTCCTACAAAGCAAGCAAGCTTCACGGAGATATCGCTTAAAGCACCTAGAAGCACTTTTCCAATTGCTTGACCCAGCATAGTTGTTCCAGCAAGAAGGCCTGTGGCAGCAGCAATGGCAGGAGCAGTTTCTGCAAAGGTTGCTGCATAGCTTGGGAAGTACTGAGAGATTTGCTGGTTAAAGGTAATGAGCGCGTAAAACGCAGCGACCATATAAAACTCTGGATATTTCATTGCGTCATCAGCAGAGATGTCGGTTGAAGAAGCCTCTGCAACCTCAACGTTTTTCTCGTCAGTAGAGGAGAAGGTAAGAGGGGTAAGGCCAAGGTCTTGGGGTTTCTCGCGCACCACAAAAAGGGTGAAGGGGAGTGTTCCTACAAGCATAACCAGGGCAAAAATCAGATAGCAAGCGCGCCAACCTTCAGGGCCTGAGGAGATAATGGCAGATCCGATGGGGTTAAAGACAGTGCCGCCAATGCCGGTGAATGCAAAGCAGAGACCCATAAAAGTACCAACGCGCTGGTCAAACCAATCGTTGATGAGGGCAGGGACGCACAAGAACATGAGTGCAGGTACGCCAATGCCCAGTCCCACCGCGCAGAGATAAAAATGCAACATTTCTTGAGCTGCTGACATAGCTCCATATGAGATTGCGCAAATGATAACGCTTGCAGAAAGCACTAGGCGCGTGTCGTGTGTTTTATAGAACTTGCCTATGAATGGCAGAACTACCGTCATGGCAATACAGAGTACCGAGAAGACCGCAGAGAAGGCAACGCGGGGAACGCCAAAATATTGTGAAACTGGTGTGATAAAGATGCCAAAGCACGTAAGGATAATGGCGCACGGCAAAAACATGATGACAATACAAGTTGCAACAATGGCGTATGCATACTTAGTGCCTA
>CALFOQ010000064.1:0-5834 GCA_937921235.1 uncultured Atopobium sp.
TCCATCTAAAATATTTGAATAGTTTTTATTAAATTCATATACAGCAACATAAATTAAGAGTTTCCTCATCTCCTCAATCCAGGTGTGTATGATGTTAAGACGATTTTTTTCGGTTGAAGAGTCATTTAGATCCTTAATTAGCCAGTTAAAATTACTATCCGCAAAGTATTTGGCTTTTTCTGTAGGTTTCAAACGTTTATTAACAGATTTTTCAATGTTCTTTCTATTCTTTATGTACTTTAGTGGAATCATATCTTTATATAGTGCATCTTCAAAATCAGCCGTAGCATAAGCAATGTCATCAGCAGATTCAAGAAGAAAGGCAAGAGGGTTCCTCAAGGGGACATTAAATTTACATTCATTTATATTGGATTTTATCGTTTTAACATTCTCTAGACCAATTTCTTGAATAATCGTATTAATTGCTTTTCTTTCAGAACGATAAAAACCTGGTTTATGAATTTCTATTTCAGGTTGCTCTTTTAATTCGTTTTTATATTCACTGGCACAGATAGTATATTTCATCAAGGCACTGACCACAGCATATGTTGGGTTAAATTCACTTTCTATCGGAGAAGCTTCCGATAAGAGGTATCTTATCGTTTGTGCGTTACCCTCAACATTTTTTAAATCATTTATTAGTTCCTCATCGGTAATTAAAGTTTTATTTTTATTAAGCCAACCTGCAATCCATGCTCTTAGGACTTCTTCTCCGGCATGTCCAAATGGCGGGTTTCCGATATCATGTAAGAGACCGGCGGTAGAGAGAATAGAAGAGATGTCATTTTCGTGCTCTTTAATGAATTCTCGATCTTCTTTTGGTATGTCATTGAAATGAGGAGATTCATCTGCGCATAAAGATTTTGCAATTCTTATGCCAATTGATGAGACCTCCAGTGAATGCGTCAAACGAGTTCTTGTAAAATCCGATGAATCATCTGTGAATACTTGGGTTTTATTTTGCAATGCTCTGACTACGGAAGTTGAACTATAAGCAGAGTAATCTTCTTTAAAAGGGCTCAATTCAACAACATTGTCTGATCTCGTCTTAGCATTTTCACGGCATTCGTTTTCTCTAAATCGTTTTTCAGTAAACAGCTTTTTAGTGATTGGATTAGGATGCTTATCGTTCATAATCATTCCTTTCCCAGTGAACAAATTTGTTCTTGTAATATATTTTTGATTATACTGCTCAATTTTCATTAAAACGTCGGTGAAAAAATCTACTACAAACTGACTTAGATTATGTATATAAGTCAGACATAGGGGTATAAGCAAAACCGTAAAGCAGAAACACGGTATGTGTTTACGGTTAGCTTGTGCCCCTTTTCAGGTCATCTACCTGTGGGGTTTCTCGCCAAACGGAACACGTACATAGGAAAGGATGATTCACAATGGGTAAAATTCTTGGAATTGACCTGGGTACTACAAACTCAGCTATGGCTGTCCTCGAGGGTGGAGAGCCAACTATTATCGTTAACGCAGAGGGAGACCGCACAACTCCTTCCGTCGTCGGCTTCCGTGCTGACGGTGACCGCATTGTTGGTAAGGCAGCAAAGAACCAGGCTGTTACCAACCCTGTAAACACTGTCTTCTCCATCAAGCGTTTCATGGGCCGCAAGTTTGACGAGGTCCAGTCTGAGATCAAGACTGTCCCTTACAAGGTTAAGGCTGGCACTGACGGTCGCGCAGTCGTCGAGATCGAGGGCGTTGACTACACCCCAGAGCAGATCAGCGCTATGACCCTTGCAAAGATGAAGGCAGACGCCGAGAAGTACCTCGGTGAGCCTGTAACCGACGCTGTTATTACTGTCCCAGCATACTTCAACGACGCACAGCGTCAGGCAACCAAGGATGCAGGTAAGATCGCTGGCCTCAACGTTCAGCGTATCGTCAACGAGCCAACCGCAGCAGCTCTTGCTTACGGTCTGGACAAGAAGGACCAGGACCACAAGGTTCTTGTCTTCGACCTCGGTGGCGGCACCTTCGACGTCTCCCTGCTTGACCTTGCAGACGGCGTTGTTGAGGTTCTTGCAACCAACGGCGACAACCACCTGGGCGGCGACGACTGGGATCAGCGCGTTATCGATTGGCTTGCAGACAAGTTCAACTCCGACAACGGCATTGACCTCCGCAAGGATCCAATGGCACTTCAGCGCCTCAAGGAGGCTGCAGAGAACGCTAAGAAGGAGCTCTCCAGCGCTCAGCAGGCACAGATCAACCTGCCATTCATCACCGCAGATGCATCTGGTCCTAAGCACCTTGACTACACTTTGACTCGTGCAGAGTTTGAGCGCATCACCCGCGATCTTCTCGACCGCTGCAAGGCTCCTGTAACCAAGGCACTCCAGGACGCAGGCCTTCAGCTCTCCGACGTCAGCGAGGTCATTCTGGTCGGCGGCTCCACTCGTATGCCAGCTGTTCAGGACCTGGTCAAGAGCATGACCGGCAAGCAGCCTAACATGTCCGTCAACCCAGACGAGGTTGTTGCAGACGGTGCAGCTGTTCAGGGCGGCGTTCTTACCGGCGACGTCTCCGGCATCCTGCTTCTGGACGTAACCCCACTGTCCCTGGGCGTTGAGACCCTCGGCGGCGTTGTTGACAAGGTCATCGACCGCAACACCACCATCCCAACTTCCAGCACAAAGGTTTACTCCACCGCAGCTGATAACCAGACTTCCGTTGAGATTCACGTCCTCCAGGGCGAGCGCGAGATGGCTTCTGACAACAAGAGCCTTGGTAAGTTCAACCTTACCGGTATTCCTGCTGCTCAGCGTGGTATCCCTCAGATTGAGGTTACCTTTGACATCGACGCAAACGGCATCCTGAAGGTCACCGCTAAGGACAAGGCAACTGACAAGTCCCAGGAGATCACCATTTCTGGCTCCACCGCTCTGTCCGACGACGAAGTTGACCGCATGGTTAAGGACGCAGAGTCCCACGCCGAGGAAGACAAGAAGCGTAAGGACGAGATCGAGGTCCGCAACCAGGTAGACTCCCTGGCATACAGCACCGAGCAGACCGTCAAAGACCTTGGCGATAAGGTCCCTGAGGATCAGAAGAAGGCTGTTGATGAGGCAGTTGCTGAGGCAAAGACCGCGCTTGATGGCTCTGACATTGAGGCAATCAAGAAGGCTGGCGAGAAGCTCACCGAGGTTGGTCAGAAGCTCGCAGAGATTGTCTACGCAGACGCTCAGGCTCAGACCGCAGACAACAACGGCGCAGCAGGCAACTCTTCTGAGCCAGACGTTGTTGATGCAGACTACGAGGTTGTCGACGACGATAAGAACCAGAACTAATCTGAGTTTCTCGGCATATGCGCTTGGGTAACTTGGTGCAGTAGCTGGTAGACAATGTGATATGACTCGGAGGCGGCTGGCGGAAACGTTTGGCCGCCTTCTACACATAGGGAGGTGATGGCAGTGGCAACAGAAGATCAGAACAAGGTTGGCACTACCTTTGATAACGAGAATAACGGTGATGAAACCGTAGGTGCCGTTGGCGTTGTGGGAGATGGTTCCGCAAGTCAGACGCTTGATGGTAACGCGACCGCTGCCAACGGCGCAGCTGGCGTGGCGGGCGCGGGCCGTCCGATGACCGAAGAAGAGATGATTGCTGAGGCAATTCGTCGTGGAGAAGAGACTGCTGAGGCAGAGATTGCCGCTGACGCCCAGCGTGCAGCTCAGGAACGTGATCGTCTGCAGAACGAGCTAGACTCAGTCTCCGACCAGATTGAGGCAGCTAAGCAGCAGGCAGCTGAGGCAAATGATCGCTTCCTTCGTCTGCAGGCTGACTGGGATAACTACCGCCGTCGTACCGCTCAGGAACGCCTTGATGAGCGCCAGCGTGCAACGGAGAAGCTGGTAGTTGACCTTCTCCCTGTTATTGATGACCTGGAGCGCGCCATTGAGCACGCGGACAACTTGACCGACCCTGCAGCTCAGCAGTTTGTTGAGGGTGTCTCAGCGGTGTGCAATAAGCTCGTAAGCGTCCTGAACAAAGAGGGTGTTGAGGTAGTTAACCCTGTGGGTGAGGCCTTTGATCCTCTATCTCACCAGGCAGTGAGCCAGATTGAGGATACCCAGGCGTATGATGAGACCGTCGCCCAGGTGTACCAAAAGGGCTATCGTATGGGCGGCAAGGATATTCGCACTGCAATGGTTGTTGTTACCCACGGCGGCCCAAAGCGCCCAGCTGAGCCAGAAGCTGCTGACGGCGCAGAGGCAGACGGCACAGACGGTGCTGCCGCAAATGGCGCAACCGAGTAAGGCAGAGTAGTTTAGAGAGGAGGCCGTGCTGAATGGCAGGTAGTAAGACTTTTTATGACGTTCTTGGCGTGAAGCGCGACGCCTCGAAGTCTGATATTCAAAAAGCGTTTAGAAAACTTGCAGCTAAATACCACCCTGATAGGGGTGGCGATGAAGCCAAGTTCAAAGAGATTTCGGAAGCGTACAATACGCTCTCTGATGATAAGAAGCGCCAGGAGTATGACCAGATGCTCGCATTTGGCGGCATTCCTGGAGGTGGATTTGGTGGTCGCCAGGGTGGGTTCACCTATACCACCAACGTAAACGGCGCCAATTTTGCCGATTTCTTTAACGGCTTTGGTGGTGGCGCAGGCGCAGGAGCTGGCGGCTTTGACTTTGCCGATATCTTTGGCGGGCGAGCAAACCGTCCAGTTGCAGGCAGTGACCTTACTATGTCCGTAAACGTATCGTTTGACGAGGCATTTAAGGGAACTTCTCGCAAGGCAACGTATCGCGTGCCTTCAACTGGTGAGGAGCAGTCACTGACCATCAAAGTGCCAGCTGGTGCTTACGATGGCATGAAGTTGCGTTACAAGAAGCACGGCGAGTACGGCGTTAACGGCGGCCCACGAGGCAACCTTGTGGTTACCATCAACGTTGCAGCCCACCCGGTCTTCTCGCGAGATGGCGCTGACGTGCGCATGAAGCTGCCAGTAAGCATCTACGAGGCAGCTTTGGGCACCTCGGTTGACGTGCCAACGCCTGACGGAACTACGGTGCGACTCAAGGTTCCCGCAGGTACACAGAGCGGAAAAACGTTCAGGTTCAAGAACTTGGGCGCTCCTCGCGTAAAGGATCCTGCAACTCGCGGCGCGCTGTATGTTTCGGTGGACGTTAAAGTTCCAACAAAACTTTCCAAGAAGGAGCGAGACGCTCTTCAGGCGCTGCTTGACGCCGACGAGCGCAGCTACCGAGAGGAGCGGTAATGGCTCGAAAGAAGGACGACGGTCGTAACAAGCCGCTCTACATGATTAGCGTTGCGGCCGAGCTCACGGGCATGCATCCGCAGACGCTGCGCGTGTACGAGCAGAAGGGTCTGATTAACCCCGGCCGTTCCAGGGGCAACACGCGCCTGTATTCTCGCGCGGACATTGACCGTCTCAATCTTGTCTCAAAGCTGACGGACGAGGGCATCAACCTTGCTGGCGTTGTGCGCATTTTGGACATGCGTGAACGAGCTCTCGAGAAGGACGATCTTATCGATGAGCTGCGTGAACGCATTCGCGTGCTTGAGGATGAGCTCCACGAGTACCACATGCGCGAGCGCATCACCTCGCTTGTTCGTTATAGCGAGACCAGTCCAGAGATGGTAATGCAGCGTCTGCTTGGTATGCCAAGCTCCACTTCTTCTGACGCCAACGCCGAGGGCGACCCGACGCAGCCAAAGGAATCGTAAGACAACGAGGCAAGTGCTACTAGTAAATGACCAGCTCTTCATGCGCGTATGTGGGGAGCTGGTTTTTGTTTGGTTGCCGAATACCGAATACCGAATACCGAATACCGAATACCGAATACCGAATACCGAAT
>CALFOQ010000065.1:0-35340 GCA_937921235.1 uncultured Atopobium sp.
TCAGCCGCCTGGCGAGAAAATCTGTGTAACGCATAACACCGCGCAGCACACAACATCGCGTAGCACACAACACACAGCACACAACAAAGAGTTGAGGGTTTATGGGAGAGTACATCAAAGTTGATCAGATGAATCCAGAGGTATCTGTAGTTTCTCTAGCAGTTGAGGTGGCGACTCGCGGTGGCGTGCTTATCATGCCAACCGATTCTGTCTATGGAATTGGCGCTGCCGCAACTCCTCAAAACCCAGGTCATAAGCGTATCTTTGAGATTAAACAGCGTCCTTCAACGCAGACGCTTCCCTGGCTGGTGGGCAGCAAATCTGACCTGCAGAAGTATGCTCACATCACACATGACTGGGCAAATAAGCTGGCAGAAGCCTATTGGCCAGGAGCTCTTACGCTGGTGGCTACCGCATCAGAGAATGTTCCTGATGAGTACGTCTTACCAGATAACAGGACCATTGCACTTCGCATGCCCAACTCACCGCTTGTGTGCCAGATTGCTGAGCTGCTTGGATCTCCTTTGGCAACTACCAGTGCAAATACGCATGGAGCTCCTTCTGCAGTTGATGGATGCGGCCTTGAGGCAGGCCTTGTTGAGCAAGCGGATCTGACGCTTGATGGAGGTCCAGCACCCCTTGCTATTGCGTCTACCATTGTCGATTGCACAGGCGATGAGCCGCGCATTTTGCGCGAAGGCGCCATCACAACCGAGGATATTCTCGCCACTGCGGGATTTGCAAAATAGATAAAAAATCCTATCCCTTTTATGTGTTTTGGCTGCAGCTTTTGCCTGCATGCGGTACTCTCTATAGGAGTGAATTTTCTGAGGAGGATACGTATGCGTATTGCAGTTGGTTCCGATCACGCTGGCTTTATCCAGAAAGATCCTATCATTGAGCACATCAAGTCGCTTGGTCACGAGGTTTTGGACTTTGGTCCCGCAAACGATGACCGTGTTGATTACCCTGATTTTGCAGATAAGGTTGCTCGCGCAGTTGCAGCAGGCAAAGCAGATCGCGGCGTTCTGATTTGCGGAACTGGTATTGGCATTGCTATGACTGCTGATAAAGTCCCTGGTATTCGCGCTACTCCTGTTCAGACCGTTCAGTTTGCAGAGCTTGCTCGCGAGCACAATAACGCAAACGTCATTGGCCTTTCTGGTCGATTCATTGATCTTGCTGTAAACGAGGCTATTGTGGATACCTTCCTAAGCACCGAGTTTGCAGGCGGCCGTCATACGGGACGTGTCGAGAAGATCATGCGTGAAGATGACCCTAACTTTAAGGGTGTTGACGCTGAGTAAGTAAGCGGCACATAAACAGTGCCGCATAAGTAATACATACGCAAACCTGCAGGGAATGTAGAGGCTAGTAAAGTTGTTCGCATTCAAATAAGGCGCAGGTCAAGCTCTTGGAGGGAGCATTATGGCAGATTATGATGAGTCCAGACTTACGGTTGTTGACCACCCACTAGTTCAGCACAAGCTTCACATTCTTCGTGACAAGACAACCACTACTAAGCAGTTCCGTGAGCTTGTCAACGAGCTTGCAATTCTTGAGAGCTACGAGGCAATGCGTGACTTCCCACTTGAGGACGTCGAGGTAGAGACTCCTCTTGAGACCATGACTGCTAAGCGTATTGCTGGTAAGAAGGTTGCTATTATTCCAATTCTTCGTGCTGGCCTTGGTATGGTTGACGGCATTCTTGAGCTGGTTCCTTCTGCTCGCGTCGGTCATGTTGGTATGTATCGCGATCCAGAGACCCATCTTCCTCACCAGTATTACTGCAAGTTCCCTGCAGACATCGAGAACCGCACCTGCCTGGTTGTTGATCCAATGCTGGCAACCGGCGGCTCTCTCACTGCTG
The DNA here is from genome assembly GCA_937921235.1 of uncultured Atopobium sp. GTDB lineage: Bacteria > Actinomycetota > Coriobacteriia > Coriobacteriales > Atopobiaceae > Lancefieldella. The sequence goes on from CALFOQ010000065.1 coordinate 1,871, forward strand.
CTATTCAGTTCCTGCGTGAAGCAGGTGTCAAGGACATTCGTTGCCTGACCATTGTTTCTTGCCCTGAGGGCGTCAAGGCAACTCTGGACTTTGACCCAGAGGTACGCCTCTACACCTGCACCGTTGATCGTCAGCTGAGCCCAAATGCTTACATTCTTCCAGGCCTTGGCGACGCAGGTGACCGTATTTACGGTACCAAGTAAGGAACTCATCGCCCTTCTCGCAATTTAATATAGTTGCGAATACGTACGTTAGTACTTGATCCAGCGCTCACATAACGTGTGTACTGGATCATTTTTTCAAATCATCACTTTACGAGAAGAAATAACGGTTGGCATATATCAAAAACTTTGCGAATACCAGGGGATATTGATACGACTATTTTTACCTGGACATAACTGTGTTTCTCAAGAAAATAGCAACGTAACAGCAGCTTATTAGTGTTATAGTTGAATGAAACAATAACGGCAGCTAACACGAAATGTGTCAGTAATGTGAGAGTTTGAGCATAAGTCAATTATTTGATTTTGTAATCGTGACTATGCATTCATTTAGTGCTAGTATCGCCGTTCGTCGCAAATATGCACGCCGAGTGGTAGATAATATACTCCAAGTGGCATATTCTTGGCATCTTACATTGCGTTTCAAGTATGCTGAGCAGTGACGGGCAATCTGAAATGGTTGCAGATTGTATGGGGAGGTTGAGACAGAGTGGATGTTCTTGCGCAGTTGCCAGCAGAGATGGCCGAGCTGCTCGAAAGTTTTTTGCCACATGCATTGGTTGGTAACACCACCTTTGGTTTCACGAACTACATTTTCTATTTCTTAATCGCTGCTGTGATTTTTCTGATTGTCTGCTTCAGGTTTAAGAAGAAGCAGGCAGAGAGCATTGTCCCTAAGGGACGCTTTGTTAACGGCGTTGAGTATCTGATTGAGTACATTAGAGATGACGTCTGCAAGGCTTCTCTTGGAGAAACGTGGCGCACACACTTCCCCTTCTTGATCACCATGTTTATGTTCATCTTGATTAATAACATCATTGGTCTTATTCCTGGCGCACACCCAGGTACCGGTACTATTGGTGTAACTGCTGCTCTTGGTCTTTGCTCCCTTGGATACTTTATGTATGTAGGCGCAAAGAAGATGGGTGTTATCGGCTATATCTTGAGCCTTGCACCAAAGGGCGTTAATCCAGTTATTGCAGCAGTTATCTGGGTTATTGAGGTCTTCTCAACATTCCTTCGTCTGGTTACTCTGGCTGTCCGTCTGTTCTGCAACATGTATGCAGGTCACATCGTCATGGGTACGTTTGCAATTCTTGCATCTATGTACTTTATGCCAGCAATTGAGAACTTCTCTGCATCAACAGCTGCTCAGGCAGGATTTTCGATTTTCTGGGTTTTGCTGTTGATTATCATTTATTTAGTAGAAACTATTGTTGCCTTCATTCAGGCATACGTTTTTACCCTACTCTCTACTGTCTACATCCAGCTGGTAGAGTCTGAACACTAAGCAAAACGCTTAGTTGGTGGCATTGCCACACTGTGGTGCCAAACGGCACAAAAGATGAAGTCATCTGAGCCCACGCTCAGTTGATGATAGGTATGTATATTGGTCGCCTTGAGAGGGGCGAGCGAAAAAGGAGGAATCGTGGGTATTTTCGGATATGCTCTTTGCGTTATGGGAGCAGCAATTTGTATTAGCGTCGTAGCAACGAGTGCCGCTAACAACATGGCTCGTCAGCCAGAGGTTCAGGGTCGTCTCTTCACAGTCTTTATTCTTGGCTGCGCATTCATCGAGGCACTTACCCTGATTGGCTTCGTTGTTACCTTGATGGTTAAGTAAATTACTGTTTGTAACAGCGAAAACGCTACGTTGGAGGAATGCATGAATACGATTTGTAAGGGAGTTAAAAAAGCCAGCACAGTAGGCGCAACTGCTGCTCTACTTGTGGCAATGGCTCCCTCAGTCGCACTTGCTGAAGAGGGTGCAAGTGGTGCCGATATTCTTCTTCCAAAGCCCGCTGAGTTTGTTCCTGCTCTGATTGCGTTTCTGATCATCTTTGCTGTTGTAGCAAAGTTTGTATGGCCTTCCGTTCTACGTATGCTTGACAAGCGTCAAGAGAAGATCCAAGGCGATCTGGACGCTGCAGCAAAGGCTCGCGAGGAAGCCAACAAGGATCGTGAAATCGCAGCAGCTGGTATCGACGCAGCTAAGCAGCAAGCAGACGAGATTGTTTCTGCTGCTAAGCGTGAGGGCGAAGAAGAGCGTGCTCGTATTATCGAGCAGGCAAAGGCAGAAGCTGTCGAGATTATTACTAAGGGTAAGGGCGTTGTAGAGTCTGAGCGTCGTCACGCCATGGCTGAGCTTTCTGATTCCGTTGTTGATCTTGCCGTCGATATTGCCGGAAAGATTATTGGCAACGAGCTTTCAGTAGAGCAGCAGCGTGCTCTTGCCGAAAAGTACCTTGCGGAAGTAGGTACTCCAGATGAGCACTAATAAAGACGATCAAGACAGAAAAGTAGAGGGCTATACCAGGGCACTCCTGGAGGCTGGCCGCGCAGAGGGTCGTGCAACTGCAGACCTTGTACAGGTGCAGCACGCAAAGAAGTTCTCTCCAGAAGTTCTTGAGACTCTTGGTGCTATGCAGGCGAGTGAGGATGTCAACCTTATCAATGATGTTGCCGCTACGTTCCAGGAGCTTCTTGAAGAAGAAGACAAGACACTTACAGTAACGGTAACTACTACAATGCCTCTTGATGATGAGTTACGTGCAAAGGTCACCGAGAAGCTCGAGAAGAACTTCAATACTCAGGTGTATCTTATTGAGCGTGTTAATCCCAAGATTTTGGGCGGCATTGTAGTTGAGGCACGTGATCATCGTTATGATGCATCGGTAAAGACACAGCTCACTCACATTAAGAGTAGGCTCTCTTCAGATCACGTTGAAAGTGAATTGTAATGACTGATAAGACCACTATACAGGAAGGAACGCTGAGCTCAGATGCCGTCATGGCACAGCTTAGAGAGCGCCTTTCTAAGGTCAATTCAACTGTATCCCAGCAAGAGGTATCTGCTGTTATTGAGGTAGCAGACGGTATTGCTCGTGTTGCTGGTCTACGCAGCGCTATGGCAGGCGAGTTGCTGGAGTTCACTAGCTCCGTTACGGGCCACAGCGTATTCGGTCTTGCTCAGAACCTTGATGAAACTTCAGTCGGCGCTGTTTTGTTCGGCGAAGTTTCTGAGATTAAGGAAGGCGACGAGTGCCGTACAACCGGCCGCGTCATGGATATTCCAGCTGGTTTTGACATGCTTGGTCGTGTTGTTAACCCACTGGGCCAGCCTATTGATGGACTTGGCGCTATCCACGCTACACATCGTCGCCCTATTGAGTTCAAGGCTCCTGGCATCATGCAGCGTCAGCCTGTTTGCGAGCCAGTTCAGACTGGACTTCTGGCAATTGACGCTATGGTTCCTGTCGGCCGTGGTCAGCGTGAGTTGATCATTGGTGACCGTAAGACCGGTAAGACCGCTATCGCAATTGACGCAATCGTAAACCAGAAGAACACCGATATGGTTTGTATCTATGTCGCCATCGGTCAGAAGGCGTCTACAGTTGCAAACATCCGCGAGTCTCTTTCCCGCCATGGTGTTCTTGACAAGACCGTCATTGTTGCAGCTACCGCAGCCGATTCTGCTCCAATGCAGTACATTGCCCCTATGGCAGGCGCTGCTATTGGTGAGTTCTTTATGTATAACGATAAGGACGGCAAGCCTGCTGACAAAGACCATCCAGGCGGACACGTTCTTGTTGTTTACGATGACCTCTCTAAGCAGGCAGTTGCATACCGTCAGATGTCACTGACGCTTCATCGTCCACCAGGACGTGAGGCATATCCTGGTGATATTTTCTACCTGCACTCACGCTTGCTGGAGCGTGCATGTAAGCTCTCCGATGAAAACGGAGCAGGTTCTCTTACCGCACTTCCAATTATTGAGACGCAGGAAGGCGACGTTTCTGCATACATTCCTACAAACGTCATTTCCATTACAGACGGCCAGATTTATCTGCAGTCTAATCTCTTCTTCCAGGGCCAGCGCCCAGCAGTCGACGTAGGTATTTCTGTATCCCGCGTTGGTGGCGACGCTCAGGTCAAGGCAATGAAGCAGGTTGCAGGTACACTTCGTCTGGACCTTGCAAGTTATCGTGAGAAGCAGGCATTCTCGCAGTTCGGATCCGACTTGGATGCAACTACGCAGTACCAGCTCAACCACGGTGCTCATATGATGGAGCTTCTCAAGCAGCCACGTTATTCAGCTCTGGACGTAGTAGACCAGATTTGCGCAATTTACGCTGCAAAAGAGAACTTCATTGATGACGTTGATCTTGAGAACGTTGCTCTCTTCCGTGATGGCCTTGCTCAGTACATGAGTGAGTATCACCCACAGCTCCGCAACTCTCTGCGCAACGGAAAGATTTCTGATGAGCAGGCAGAGCGCTTGAGTGATCACATTAAGCACTTCAAGGCTAAGTTCTTGGAAGAGCATCCAAACAAGGTTGTGGATGAGGCAGAAGCTAATTCAGACACACCAGGCTCTTTTGACGCAGTAACCCAGGGTTCATTGCAGGAGTAATTATCAATGGCGAACCTTCACGAAATATCGAGGCGTATGAGCTCCATCAGGAGCACCATGCAGATTACGCGCACGATGTCGATGATTTCGACAGCGCGTGTCCGCAAGGCACTTGATAGGGCCGAGGCTGCTTCGCCATATAAGGAAGCTATTACCCTTATGCTTGCAAATGTAGCAGGCGCTGGCTTTAATCCTAAGAAACAGCCTCTTCTTGCTACACATAAAGTCGAGAAGAACGTGCTGTTCTTAGTCATCGCATCTGACCGTGGCCTTGCAGGCGGATTTAACATCCTGCCTCAACGCGAGGTTGAGCATGAGATGGCACGTCTTAAGGCTAAGGGTGTGTCGTCCGAGATAATTACTTGCGGACGCAAGCCAACTGAGTACTTTACGTATAGAAATATCAAGCCCACCATGTCCTATGTAGGCATTTCCTCTGAGCCTACAGCAGACCAGGCTGATCGTATTGCCTCCTATATCATGGATGGCTATATCAAGGGTAAGATTGATCGTGTCGTAATCAAGTACTGGCATGCAAAGAACCGTGTTGACCAAGAGCAGGTTACAGAGCAACTTCTTCCTATTTCGCGCGATAAACTCACGATTCCTAATAAACCACGTACCGAAGAAGCCCTCTCACAGGTGAAGACGTATAACAAGAGTGAATATCAATTCTCGCCATCTGCTTCTCAGGTACTTGATTCGTTGATGCCCGCTTATATCAAGACGGTCATCTTCCACGCACTTCTTGATTCTGCTGCAGCCGAGCATGGTGCACGCCGTCGTGCAATGCAGTCTGCAACTGATAATGCTGAGAACGTCTTAGGCGCTCTTAGCCGTACGTACAATCGCGAACGCCAGGGCGCAATTACCACTGAGCTCAATGAGATTATCGGTGGTGCTGCAGCATTGGAGGATATGTAATGTCAGATATGCAAGTAGAGACTTCTTCCTTTGAGGAAGCTATTCTCAACAAGCGCAATCAGCACGTTGACGATGGCGTAATCGTTCGCGTAGTTGGACCAGTTGTCGACGTTAAGTTCGACGGACCTGTTCCAAGCATCTATACCGCACTGACGGTAGAGGATGACACGCCTGTTGGTCACGTCAGCACCGTTCTTGAGGTTGAGTCTCAGCTTCCCGGTGGTGTTGTTCGTACCGTCGCTATGTCGTCAACCGATGGTCTTCAGCGTAACCTTCGCGTTAAGGACACCGGCAAGCCAATGATGATGCCAGTAGGCGAGTCTACGCTGGGCCGCGTCTGGAACGTCATGGGTCAGCCAGTCGACGGTGGAGATATTCCTGAAGACGTTGAGTTTTATCCAATTCACCACCCAGCACCTCTCTTCGAAGAGCTCACTACTGAGACAGAGATTTTCGAGACGGGCATCAAGGCAATCGATCTTCTCGAGCCTTATGTTCGAGGCGGAAAGACTGGCCTCTTTGGTGGCGCTGGCGTTGGTAAGACCGTTCTGATTCAGGAGCTTATTAACAACCTGGCTCAGCAGCATGGTGGTACTTCCGTATTCACCGGCGTTGGAGAGCGTACTCGTGAGGGTACCGACCTCTTCCTCGAGATGACTGAGTCCGGCGTTATTAACAAGACCTGCCTAGTCTACGGTCAGATGAACGAGCCACCAGGAGCTCGTATGCGTGTTGCTCTTGCAGGCCTTACTACTGCAGAGTACTTCCGTGATCAGGGCCAGGATGTTCTGTTGTTCATCGACAACATCTTCCGCTTCTCTCAGGCAGGTTCTGAGGTTTCCGCACTTCTTGGTCGTATGCCTTCCGCAGTTGGTTACCAGCCAACCCTGGCTACAGAGATGGGCGAGCTTCAGGAGCGTATTACTTCCACCAAGGAAGGTTCTATTACTTCCGTACAGGCAGTTTACGTCCCTGCAGACGACCTTACTGACCCTGCTCCTGCTACAACCTTTACGCACTTGGATGCAACTACCGTTCTTTCTCGTGCTATTACCGAGCTTGGTATTTACCCAGCAGTTGACCCTCTGGCCAGCTCCAGTTCTGCTCTTGATCCATCCATTGTTGGTTCAGAGCACTACCGCGTTGCTATGGCAGTTCAGGAGACCCTGCAGGAGTACTCCGACCTTCAGGACATCATTGCAATTCTGGGTATGGACGAGCTTTCTGAGGAGCAGCAGCGCACCGTTGCTCGCGCCCGTAAGATTCAGCAGTTCCTCTCTCAGTCATTCCACGTTGCCGAGAAGTTCACTGGTAACCCTGGTGTGTACTGCACCGTTGAGGAGACTGTCCGCTCGTTTGCAGAGATTATTGACGGTAAGTGCGATGACCTTCCTGAGCAGGCATTCCGTTTTGCAGGCACCATCGAAGATGTTCGCGAGCGCGCTGCAAAGATGTCCGCTTCGGATAGCTCACAGAACTAGGATTTCTCATGGCTGAGTTGACTTGTCAGTTTGTCAGACCAGATAAGCTCCTTTACGAAGGAACCGTTGAAAGTCTGATTCTTGCTTCAGCAGATGGAGAGTATGGTGTGTGGCCAGGCCACGCACCAGAAATCATTGCGCTTGGCGATGGTGTTGTAAGACTGCACATGCCTCATCCAGAGAATGAAGAATCTATGACCAAGATAGTGATTTCTGGTGGATACGCAGAAATCGATCCAACAGGAGTCATTATCTTGGCAGATCATGCTCGTCGCGTTGATGACATTGATGCAGATGTTGTGCGCGAGACAAGAGATGACGTCATTGACCAGATGCTTTCTCTTCCAGAAGACGATAATCGTCGTGCCTACTACGAAAAAAAGATAGACTGGTGTAATCTACTTCTGAAGCAAGTGGTTGAGGAGTAAAATTCTCTCACTGTCGTTTTCGGAGGTTTATGGACGTCATAAAAGTAGTAGGTGGCCGTTCTGTCACAGGAGAGGTCACTGTAGAGGGTGCAAAAAACTCTGCCCTTAAATTGATGGCTGCAACCATCATGGCTCCTGGTGTTACTACACTCACTAACGTTCCTAATATTGCAGACGTTCACGTCATGGGCAAGGTGCTCAAGACGTTAGGCGCTCGCATTGAAGTCGTTGGTCTTCACGAGCTCAAAATTGATACCACAGATATTACAAGCTGGGAGACTCCTTACAGTCTTGTTGCACAGATGCGTGCATCAACTGCTGTTTTGGGTCCCCTTATTTCTCGTTTTGGCAAGGCTGTTGTGGCGATGCCAGGCGGTTGTAATATCGGTGCTCGCAAAATTGACATGCACATCCTGGGCCTCGAGGCTTTGGGTGTTGAATTTAAGGTTGAGCACGGCAATATTCACGCAAGCGCTCCTCACGGCATAACCGGCGAGACCGTTTCTTTAGCCTTTGCTTCCGTTGGAGCAACAGAGAACCTGATGATGGCATCAGTCTTTGCTAAGGGCGTAACGGTCATTGATAACGCTGCTCGTGAGCCAGAAATTGTTGACCTCGCTAACATGCTTAACAAAATGGGTGCCAATATTCAGGGTGCTGGATCTCCTGTTATCGAGATTCATGGCGTAACTGAGCTGCATCCTGTTGAGCATGAAGTTGTTGGCGACCGCATTGAGGCTGGCACCTTCCTGGCTATTGGCGCACTTACCGGTGAGCCTATTACCGTTCACGGCTTTGAGCCAAATCACCTTGGCCTGGTACTTAAGAAGTACGAGCAGATGGGCATTACCATCGAGACTGGAGATAGGTGGGCAAGGGCTTCTCGCCAGCAAGATCTTAAGGCTATCGATATCCAGACGCTGCCATTCCCGGGCTTCCCAACAGACATGCAGGCACAGACTATGACGTTGCTTGCTTTGGCTAAGGGTACCTGCATCATTACAGAAAACGTCTTTGAGAACCGCTTTATGTTGGCCTTCGAGCTTTCCCGCATGGGAGCTGACATCACCATCGAGGGCCACCACGCTATTGTTCGCGGCGTCTCCGAGCTTGAAGGCGCGCAGGTCAAATCCCCAGATCTTCGAGGCGGAGCTGCACTTGTTATGGCTGGTCTTGTGGCCGAGGGAGAAACAATCGTTTCTGCCATCCATCACATTGACCGCGGTTACGAGGGATTTGTCGAGAAACTCGTCGCGTTGGGAGCAGATGCTCAGCGCACTACCATTCCAGACGACGACTTTATCGAAGGATAGTTTGTGTCAACTAAACCAAAGCATGCAAAACTGCTCGACGACGGGGCCTCACAGGGCACTTCGGTTGACGCTGCACAAAATACTGCTACGGGAAGTACTCAAGGCACTGCGCCAAGCGCTGCGGCCAATACTTCACAGAACGCTTCAGTTAGCAATTCTCCTTTTAGCCGCACGCAGGCAGAGGGTTACCACAAGCGCCGCAAGCGTGTCTTCAGAAAGCAGATGGTAGTCAGGTCGCTTCTGGGCGTTCTTGCTGCTGTTTTTGTTGCCGCTGTGGTGGGCGCAGGTATCTGGTATGCAAGCGTTCAGGCACAGCTCAATAACTCACAGGTCATTACTGCTGAGCTTCGTCAGACGCTTCAGGAGCCTTCTGCACCAAGCGACCCCTATTATATGCTGCTTCTAGGAACCGACGGCCGACCTGGCGAGACTGAATATCGTGCGGATTCCATTATTTTGGCGCGCGTTGACCCTATCCATAAGCGTGTGACCATGCTTTCTATTCCACGAGATACTCGTGTCTTGTGGAAGGGTTCTTACATGAAGATTAACGCCGTCCACTACTATGATGGCGCAAATGGCATGGTACAAGCTGTAAATGAACTGTGCGGCGTACATATTGCCCACTATGCAGAGGTCAACTTTGATGGTCTCGCAGGCATTACCGATGCTCTTGGTGGCGTAACCGTAAACGTTGAGCAGTACATGCGTGATACAGAGAACTTCAGCGACGTTGTTGAACTGTACCCTGGTGTTCAGAAACTGAACGGTGCTCAGGCACTCTTCTTTACTCGTGTTCGCTACGCTTTTGCAGACAGCGATTACACCCGCATGCGCCATCAGAGAACCTTCATCAAGGCTATGATTGCCCAGATTCTGAACACAGGAGACCCTGTAGCCATTGCAAATATTGTCAATTCAACGGCAAGCATGGTTATTACCGATCTCTCTGTCTCAGACATTATTTCTTTGGGCACTCAGATGATTGGCATGAACACTGATAAGGATATCTATACGGCATACGTACCATCCGAGGGAACAGAAATTGACGGTCAGTCGTATGTCATCGCAGATGAAGATGCACTTGCAAAGATGATGAAAGTAATTGATGCAGGAGACGATCCGTCTAGTTTAAACGGACAAACAGATGCCGAGGCAAATGCTGAGGCTGCCGAGAAAAGTTCAGAAGAGTCCTCAGAATCTTCAAACAGCTCTTCTCGCCAGTAAAACTAAGCGCCGTTTTTGGGTATCATTCAAGTGTTAGAAATATTTTCGTTGCGTAGCGCAACTGATTTTGCATGAAAAAGACTGTCAAGCAGTCGTCGGAGGAGAGTTATGGCCAACGATAACGTACAAAACGAGCACACACTGACAAAAGCCGGCGAGGACTATCTCGAGGCAATTTATCGAATTGCACTTGAGCAGCCAGATGACGATAAGAGCGTCCGCTCCGTTGATATTGCCGAGAGCCTTGATGTTTCCAAGGCAAGCGTCAACAAGGCTCTATCCCAGCTTAAAGAGCAGGACATGGTTGAGCAGAGCCGTTATGGTCGTGTCACGCTGACCAAAGAAGGCGAGGCAAACGCCCGTACCACATGGCGTGCTCACCGTGCGCTTCGCACCTTCCTTGAGGAGGACTTGGGCGTAGACACAGAGACTGCAGATGCAGAGGCTTGCCTTATGGAGCACTCGCTTTCTGTAGACACGCTGGCCAAGCTCATTGAATTCCTTGAGAAGCGTGGAATTGAGATTCCAAGCAAGTAACGTAACCTGGCGCTTATGCAAGCTAGGTACGTACAAAAGCGCCTGTCATTTGAGTTTATCGGCGGCAAAACCGTCATTCTTACAAGCGCACGTCAGGTGTGCAGAGCCAACAGGGCTCATAGGTGAAAGGTAAACACATGAAGGCAATTATCCCAGCAGCAGGTCTAGGTACGCGTTTTCTACCTGCAACAAAGGTAACCCCTAAAGAGCTGTTGCCTGTTTTGGATAAGCCCGTCATCCAGTACGTAGTAGAAGAGGCTCTTGAGCCAGAAGAGGTTGATGAGGTAATCATCATCAATTCTCGCGAGAAGCCACAGATTGAAACCTACTTTGCTGAAGACCAGAAGTTTGAAGCAGATCTTTCTTCTCGTGGAAAGCAAGACCTTGCCGAGAAGGTCCATGCAGCTTCTGCACTTCCTGTTTCCTTTACCTATCAGGACAATCCTCGTGGCCTTGGCCATGCCGTGCTTTGTGCCGCAGATGGTGTTGGTGACCAGCCATTCTTTGTACTTCTCGGCGATTACTTTGTTCCAGACCGTCAGATGTGCATCCGCATGGCAGAGATTTCTAAGCAGCACAATGGCGCATCCGTCATTGCAGTTGCTCCAGTTCCTGCAGATCAGGTGAATCGCTACGGTATTATCGCAGGTGAGTGCATCTCTTCTCCTTCAGATAACTCTGAGGGCGAGGGTGCTATTTGGAAGGTAACAGGCCTTGTCGAGAAGCCTCGCCCAGAGGACGCACCTTCTCACCTGTTTATTGTTGGTCGTTACCTGCTTTCTCCAAAGATTATGGAGCTCCTGGCAACTCAGGGTCCTGGCGCCGGCAACGAGATTCAGCTGACAGATGCAATGGAGCGCCTGCTTGCTGAGGAAGAGATGTATGCGCTGGTAATTGACGCGGAAGAGGGCTGCGATACCGGTACTCCTGCAGCTTGGGCAGCAACTAATGCTCGTATGGCGCTCTCTGATCAGAGCTCTGCAGCAGCATTTAAAGAGGCGCTCGGCAGCTATGCCAACCGCATTGGATAAAAGACCCGACATACTCCGTTTTGGCAGCGATGGCTGGCAAGCCCGCTATGATAAAGGCTTTACCAGGGACAATGTAGTTAGACTTGCAGAGGCCCTTGGTACTGTTTGGTCACAGGAGCTGCCTGGTGGTATTGTGTTTGTCGGCTTTGACACACGCTTTGAAGCAGATTCGTCTGCTCTTGAAGCCGCTGCAACATTGGCTTCCTTTGGTTTAGACGTGCGTGTGTCCGAGACTTTTTGCCCAACTCCATCTGTTTGCTGGGCCTGTGCACATCATAAAGATGTAGCTGGTGGCCTCATTATTTCTGCAACTGAGCTTTCCTGCGAATACTGCGGCATGATTATTCGCGCTGCAAATGGAGGTCCTGTTTCTCGCGATTTTCTCCAGCGCGTGGAATCCGCAACGCCGCTTGAGCCAACAGATCAGCGTGGAACTTTTACCACAACGGATATTGTGACGCCTTATAAAAGTGCGCTGCTTAATCAGATTAATGTGTCTGTTATTAAAGAGCTACGCCTGAGCGTGGTAGTTGACCCTATGTATGGTGCAGCAACAGACCTGCTTGCTGACGTACTTTCCGCAGCTGGATGTGTTGTACACCAGATGCACCAAGGTCCTGTCAGGGATTTTGGTGGCATTCACCCACAACCAGCGGACCCTTGGGCTGATGAGTGCTCTTCGATGGTGGTAAGCCGCCATGCACAGCTGGGCCTTTTGCTTGATTGTGACGGAGACCGCGCTGCTGCCGTAGATGAAACCGGCCGACTTCTTAGTCCACACGAGCTTATTCCGCTTATCACACGCCATCTTGTACAAAATAGAAAGCAAACCGGCCGCGTTATTTCTACACTGACCTGTTCGGCAACGGTATCCAGGCAGGCAGCTCATCTTGGACTAGAGTCTGCAAGCGTGCCTGTTGGATTTGCTCGACTTTATTCAGAGATTGAGCAAGGAGACGTCCTTCTCGCCGCAGAGGAATACGGCGGAATCTGTATTCCAAGTCATCTTTTGGAGCGAGATGGCCTGCTTGTGGCCCTGCTTGTCGTGGAAATGCTAGCGTATACCCATAAATCGCTTGCACAGCTTGTCTCTGAGGATGAGGCTGAACTGGGTCGCATGTGTTATAGCAGGCGAGGAGTGCGACTTGATGCTGCAGCTACTCAGGCGTTCAGAAACATCCTTCCGGGTCTCAATCCAGAAAACGTTGCAGGTAAAGTGCCTGTTTCGGTAAGCCATGCCGATGGCCTTAAGCTTCAGTTTAAAGACGATTCTTGGGTACTCATTCGTCCTTCTCGTATGGATGCGCTGGTACGCGTGTATTCTGAGGCCGCTAACGAGACACTTCGCGATCAACTTCTTGATGCAGCTTGCCAGATTGTAAAAGACGAAATTTAGTCTCATTAAGCCGCGCAAAAAGTGCGGCAAGACAACGTAATAACGCGCGTCAAGATAACGTAAAAAGAAAATAAAGACATCGTAAAAATGACAACACTATATATAGTTGAAAAATAAAGTGTTACTACTAGACGACAAAGGGAATTCAGTGCCTAATATACGCATTAGTTCACTAAAGACTACGAATTGTGTAGAAATTGTGGAGGAATTAAGAAGATACAAAATCTTCTTCACAAACGAGTCGTAAGTGCGTATAGTTATTCCCCGCGCCGCGCACCACGCAATGTGAAATCGCAGCGCAGCGAACCTTGAAAACCGGATACTGCGATCGAAAGATCAGCAAAGACAGACAAGCGAAATTCGAATTTGAACATTTTGTTCAATAGTCAATTCATAATTTCAGCGAATCCGAGATCAGCGGGATTTTAGAGACGTGGATTCAACTCAACTTTAAATTGTACTGACTTTTAGTCAGTTTAATTTTGAATGGAGAGTTCGATCCTGGCTCAGGATGAACGCTGGCGGCGCGCCTAACACATGCAAGTCGAACGATTAAAGCACCTTCGGGTGTGTATAAAGTGGCGAACGGCTGAGTAACACGTGGGCAACCTGCCCCTCTCATTGGGATAGCCACGGGAAACCGTGGATAATACCGAATACTTCGAGTCTCCCGCATGGAAGACTCGAGAAAGCTCCGGCGGAGAGGGATGGGCCCGCGGCCTGTTAGCTTGTTGGTGGGGTAACGGCCTACCAAGGCAATGATGGGTAGCTGGGTTGAGAGACCGACCAGCCAGATTGGGACTGAGACACGGCCCAGACTCCTACGGGAGGCAGCAGTGGGGAATCTTGCACAATGGGCGAAAGCCTGATGCAGCGACGCCGCGTGCGGGATGAAGGCCTTCGGGTTGTAAACCGCTTTCAGCAGGGACGAGGCGAAAGTGACGGTACCTGCAGAAGAAGCCCCGGCTAACTACGTGCCAGCAGCCGCGGTAATACGTAGGGGGCAAGCGTTATCCGGATTCATTGGGCGTAAAGCGCTCGTAGGCGGTCTGTTAGGTCGGGAGTTAAATCCGGGGGCTCAACCCCCGTTCGCTCCCGATACCGGCAGACTTGAGTTTGGTAGGGGAAGGTGGAATTCCTAGTGTAGCGGTGGAATGCGCAGATATTAGGAAGAACACCAGTGGCGAAGGCGGCCTTCTGGGCCATAACTGACGCTGAGGAGCGAAAGCTAGGGGAGCAAACAGGATTAGATACCCTGGTAGTCCTAGCCGTAAACGATGGACACTAGGTGTGGGGGGAATATTTCTTCCGTGCCGCAGCTAACGCATTAAGTGTCCCGCCTGGGGAGTACGGCCGCAAGGCTAAAACTCAAAGGAATTGACGGGGGCCCGCACAAGCAGCGGAGCATGTGGTTTAATTCGAAGCAACGCGAAGAACCTTACCAGGGCTTGACATTTAGGTGAAGCGGCGGAAACGTCGTGGCCGAAAGGAGCCTAAACAGGTGGTGCATGGCTGTCGTCAGCTCGTGTCGTGAGATGTTAGGTTAAGTCCTGCAACGAGCGCAACCCTCGTCGTATGTTGCCAGCGGTTAGGCCGGGCACCCATACGAGACCGCCGGCGTCAAGCCGGAGGAAGGTGGGGACGACGTCAAGTCATCATGCCCCTTATGTCCTGGGCTACACACGTGCTACAATGGCCGGCACAATGGGCTGCCAACCCGCGAGGGTGAGCGAATCCCTAAAGCCGGTCCCAGTTCGGATTGGAGGCTGCAACCCGCCTCCATGAAGTCGGAGTTGCTAGTAATCGCGGATCAGCACGCCGCGGTGAATGCGTTCCCGGGCCTTGTACACACCGCCCGTCACACCACCCGAGTCGATTGCACCCGAAGTCGTCGGCCTAACCTTTTAGGAGGGAGACGCCGAAGGTGTGGTTGGTAAGGGGGGTGAAGTCGTAACAAGGTAGCCGTACCGGAAGGTGCGGCTGGATCACCTCCTTTCTAGGGAGATACCCTCTTTAGAAGAGATAACACTAACTTTTTTGACGAGTAGTTCCCGTCTTTCCCGTTGATGTCTTTGTTGCACGAAAGTGCGCAGTATTCGGTCTCGAGGGTTCGCCCTCGCGTACCTTGAGAGCTGCATAGTGTGACAAACAAAAATTCGATTTTCTTCAAGAAGATCGCATCTGATCGCATTTGATAAGTAATTATCAAAGTGCAAAAAGTATGTTCAAACCATCGAAAAGAAGATGGTAAGGGCAAACGGTGGATGCCTTGGCACAAGAAGCCGATGAAGGACGTGATAAGCTGCGATAAGCCACGGTAAGGAGCACATATCCTGTGACCCGTGGATTTCCGAATGGGTAAACCCACCAAGAGTCATTTCTTGGTACTTCCTGCTGAATATATAGGCAGGATAGAGGTAACCGGGGGAACTGAAACATCTAAGTACCCCGAGGAAGAGAAATCAAACGAGATTCCCCTAGTAGTGGCGAGCGAACGGGGATATAGGACAAACCGTCAGTTGCGCAAGCGCTGGCGGGGTTGTAGGACCATTCATTGTGGAGTTACAAAACTTCGTGGAAGCAGAATAGCTTGGAAAAGCTGGCGAGACAGGGTAAAAGCCCCGTACGCGAATCTGCGAAGACTCCCGAGTGGCACCTGAGTACTGCCGGACACGTGAAACCCGGTGGGAACCTGGGGGGTCCACCCTCCAATCCTAAATACTCTCTTGTGACCGATAGTGAACCAGTACCGTGAGGGAAAGGTGAAAAGCACCCCTAGCGGGGAGTGAAATAGTACCTGAAACCGTTTGCCTACAAGCAGTCGGAGCAGACTTTTGTCTGTGACGGCGTGCCTTTTGTAGAATGAGCCAGCGAGTTACGGCATGTGGCAAGGTTAAGCTAAAAAGCGAGCCGCAGCGAAAGCGAGTCTGAATAGGGCGAGTGAGTCGCATACCGTAGACGCGAAGCCAGGTGAGCTATCCATGAGCAGGCTGAAGCGGGGGTAAGACCCCGTGGAGGGCCGAACCCACTTAGGTTGAAAACTGAGGGGATGACTTGTGGATAGGAGTGAAAGGCCTATCAAACCTGGAGATATCTCGTTCTCTCCGAAATAGCTTTAGGGCTAGCCTCGGATGTTTACCAATGGGGGTAGAGCACTGAATAGTTGCGGGGGCTTCACCGCCTACCAAGATTAATCAAACTCCGAATACCATTGGTCTAGAATCCGGGAGTCAGAATATGTGGGCTAAGCTGTGTATTCGAAAGGGAAACAGCCCAGACCGCCCGCTAAGGTCCCAAAATCAATGCTAAGTGGCAAAGGATGTGCGTTTGCTCAGACAACCAGGATGTTGGCTTAGAAGCAGCCATTCATTTAAAGAGTGCGTAATAGCTCACTGGTCGAGTGGACATGCGCCGACAATATACGGGGCTAAGCATTGTACCGAAGCGGCGGATCAGTACTTTGTACTGGTGGTAGGAGAGCTTTCTGTACGGGTTGAAGCAGTTGGATAACCAACTGTGGACTGTCCAGAAGTGAGAATGCTGGCATGAGTAACGAGAGACATGTAAAAAACATGTCCGCCGTAAACCCAAGGTTTCCTGGGCAAGGCTAATCCTCCCAGGGTTAGGCGGGAGCTAAGGCAAGGCCGGAAGGCGTAGTCGATGCACAACAGGTAGAAATTCCTGTCCCTCCAAAAGAGCGTTATCACCAATGGGGTGACGGAGCAGGGTAGCTAGGCGGGGTTCTGGACGTCCCCGTGATGGCACGTAGGCTGAGAAGTAGTGAAATGCGCTTCTCGTGACGGCTGAGGTGTCGGACGAAGCAATTGAGTGAAGCTAGTAAGCCCATACTTCCAAGAAAAACCTCTAGGGAGCTCTGAGGAGCCCGTACCGCAAACCGACACAGGTGGGTGGGTAGAGCATACCAAGGCGATCGGGAGAACTATGGTTAAGGAACTCGGCAAAATTGCCCCGTAACTTCGGGAGAAGGGGTGCCGGTTTCGGTGAAGGGATTTACTCCCCGAGCTAAGATCGGTCACAGTAAATAGGTCCAAGCGACTGTTTATCAAAAACACAGGACTCTGCTGAAGTCGTAAGACGACGTATAGGGTCTGACGCCTGCCCGGTGCCGGAAGGTCACGAGGAGTTGTTAGCATTAGCGAAGCAGCGAATCTAAGCCCCGGTAAACGGCGGCCGTAACTATAACGGTCCTAAGGTAGCGAAATTCCTTGTCGGGTAAGTTCCGACCTGCACGAAAGGCGTAACGATTTGGACGCTGTCTCAACCATAGACCCGGTGAAATTGCACTAGTCGTGAAGATGCGACTTACCCGCAGAAGGACGGAAAGACCCCGTGAACCTTTACTGCAGCTTGACATTGGCTGCCGGTTCGTCGTGTAGAGGATAGGTGGGAGACTTTGAACCAGGGACGCCAGTCTCTGGGGAGTCACCCTTGGAATACCACCCTCGACGTTCTGGCATCCTAACTTGCGACCGTTATCCGGCGTGAGGACCGTGTCAGGTGGGTAGTTTGACTGGGGCGGTCGCCTCCTAAAATGTAACGGAGGCGCACGTAAGGTCTGCTCAGGATGGTCGGCAACCATCCTTTTGAGTGCAAGAGCATAAGCAGGCTTGACTGCGAGGCCTACAAGCCGAGCAGATGGGAAACCAGGTTCTAGTGATCCGGCGGCTCAGAGTGGTATGGCCGTCGCTCAACGGACAAAAGGTACTCCGGGGATAACAGGCTGATCTTCCCCAAGAGTCCACATCGACGGGAAGGTTTGGCACCTCGATGTCGGCTCATCGCATCCTGGGGCTGGAGCAGGTCCCAAGGGTATGGCTGTTCGCCATTTAAAGCGGTACGCGAGCTGGGTTCAGAACGTCGTGAGACAGTTCGGTCCCTATCCTCTGTGGGCGTAGGAAAATTGAGGGAGGCTGCCCCTAGTACGAGAGGACCGGGGTGGACGGACCTCCGGTGTACGGGTTGTTAACCAATAGCATTGCCCGGTAGCTGAGTCCGGTCGGGATAACCGCTGAAAGCATCTAAGCGGGAAGCCCATCCCAAGATGAGTTTTCCTTTCGGTAAGACCCCTTGTAGACTACGAGGTTGATAGGATGCAGATGTAAGTGCTGTAAGGCATTCAGTCGAGCATTACTAATCGGTCGAGCTCTTCTTTTCTTTAATATATTTTGAACTGATGCGTGATTTTTGAAGCCTTTGAATTTAACGTCACACTGTGCGGCCCTCAGGGCACGTGAGAAAACCCTCATGATACAAGAATACCCCTTGTTGGTCAGCGACCATGGCAGGGGAGGCACACCTGGTCCCATTCCGAACCCAGAAGTTAAGCCCCCGAGCGCCGATGGTACTGCGGAGTAAGTCCGTGGGAGAGCAGGACGTCGCTGACCAACAAGGGGCATTTTTATGTCGAGAGGATCTCACTTTTGTGGGGTCCTCTTTTTTGGTGGCTACATATTCGAAAATAGCATAAAAATATTTACTAAAAATACATATTAATTACGTATTATGTTTTAATTATGTGCCACAATATTTACATAATTATCTTAATTAAATACCGTTCACGGAAGATAATTTTTACTATTTGATGTTATCTAATTTCAACATTTGTGCATTTCTGCATACATTTTGTCACTAATCTGTCTTGAATCTGACCATATTTCACCTACCGTTCACCTAAACCTTCTCACTTTCTGACAAATTTAGCTTGATTATTTATCGCACACCGAATTCTGAAATGAGAAATGTTAGAGCGCTTGTGGCGCTTAGGTGTTTAAACAGTAAGGAGAGCTTTATGGAGTCGGAAAACAGAGAAGAAGCTGGAACAGAGTCGCTGCTAGGTGGGTCTTCTCGCCATGTGATGGGTGACTATAGCAGGATTGTTCCGCCTCAACACTTCTTTAGAACAATGGAGAAGACAAAGAGGCCACTTGCGCTTTGTGCAGAACCCTGCATGGGTAAGACCATGTTTCTGAGAGAACTGGCAGACTATGCACAGTCGAACGGATGGAATGTGTATGAGATTTCTCTTTTTAGCCTTTCGGCTCAAGAGGCAACCCAGATTCTTACTAAGAAAAGCACTTCTATCTGCAACGGAAAGAAATTAAAGGCACTTAAAAGGCTTGTTCTTATTGACGACTTTCCTCCGTCTGACGAGTATTTTGTTGCTCGTCAGGTTAAATCTATCGCACGACTTCGCATGGCTGGCTGTCTTGTTGCGTTTTCCTTATCTCCTGAAGCGCGTCAGTTAATTGATGAAGTTCCGAACGTATATGTCCTGGGAAAGAATGAGCTTCTCACCTTTATGCCGGGCATTGATAATTCAGAACAATCCATTTTGAATAGTATGAGATTGACACGTGGTATTCCAACGCTTGTGTATTCTTTACCGGTCACGTTCTGCGAGCGTGGTGATGTCGACGTACCTATTACGTATCTAACTAGTCTGGCTTGTGTTGCATCGTATATGCTCAGGAGCACTCTTGGCATTGAGGAACTGAGACTCAGATTAGGCATGATGTTGCTTGGCGTTGGTTCGTTTGATGATCTGAGCCGTATATGCGGACAAGCCGATCTTGAGTATTTGGCAAAGATAGAACAAGATGCGCCTTTCTTTGGTGTACATGTAGAGACGAGGCGTTTCTCGTGCCTTCATACTACAAGATTTGATGTGTTGAACTTTAATAAACAGGAGCTTGTTGATCTAGTAGGCAAACATGAAAAACTCGCTTTGAAAGTTATAGCGCTGCTCATTGATAGGGAAGATTTTTCTAAGGCTGCATTTGTGAGCTCGTTGATTAGAGAAGAGACTACCTGGGAAATTGTGCTTTCTCATGCAACAGAGTTTGTTGATGCTGGATATATTGAGCTGGTAGATAATGCGCTTACCGCTACACATTCTGACTGTACGCTAGAAAACTCAAGTAAAAAAGCCGCAAAAAGAATGGTAGATGCCCTGTCTAATACCAAAGGTCCAATGAACAGTAAAGATGCTGGTAAAACACTTGAGAACCTTACCTCATTTAATGGTTTTCTCAAGCAGACCGCTTACATAACACTACTAAAGCTGCTTCTGCAAAAACCGCTGCCAGCCTTGAAAGAGGACCTTGAGTTAAGTCCGCTTGAAAAGAAAATTGCACTCCATAAACGTGCGATTGATTTGGCTGTCCAGGGAAATTTTAAATATGCCCTTCAACTGCTGCTTCTTGAGCAACAGCACGAAAAGGCTTCTTCTATAACTTCGTCAATTCAAACAGTTGATGTTGAACTGCTTTACGCATTGCTGGGCGTATATCAAAAGGACTTTGATACACGCAGCTCCAAAGCGTTCTCCTTTTTACAAGAAGGGGAAGCAAGTGCCTTAAAGGGATCTGTGGGATTGCTTAAATGTGTTCGCTATCTTTTTGAAAAGAGCTTTTCTGTGGGCAATTTATACGACACTGAGCAGCTCATAAGCCAAGCTGAATCACACGGCAATCGTATGATTCAAGTACCTGCACTTCTTATGGGAGCTCTTCTCAGTCTCAGAAGTAGGGCATACCCCAAAGCTCAGCTCCAGGCGAGAAGGGCGATGCTGTTGAGTAGGGAATGGGACTCAATATATGTCACGCAGGTTGGAAAGATACTCGAAGATGTTGCTGGATTTTTCTTGGGCGTTATTCCCACAGAGAAAAGTCTTGAAGCAATTACCCATCCATCTCTAAAAGCAGCATGTAGAACAATATATAAAGCTCTCTTTAAAAGTGTAAAAGGACACTCTCCTGTCTGGCTGGATGAGGTTGAGTATGGAGTACCTGAAAATGCCATGTGGCTTATGAGGGCACTTTTGTCTGACGAGTCTGAATTTCAGCAGTGTCTAGAACAAGAAATGCCAGAAGAATGGCTGCATTATTTACGTTCAAATGAGGGAAAGCGAGATGTAACAAAATGGAGAGCATTTAGGCAAGTATCAGGGGATCCTCGGACTGAAAACTCTGTGATTAAGAGCTCACGCGTAGAGAAGAAACAGAATGCTCATCCTGGGGTGTACATCGCTCTTCTCGGCAGATTCAGTTTGTCAGTTCAAGGGGAGGAGATTGCCGGCAGAAAAATTGCTTATCGTTCGGCAAAGGCACTGCTTGTGTATTTGGCGCTGGCCCACAATCACATGAGCTTTAGGTCGCAGATTGCTCAGCAGATTTGGCCTGAGGCTGATCAGGCACATTGGCAAGAGCGTCTGTATCAAGCTACTCGGGTTATTCGCAAAGAGGTTCAGGAGATCAAGAAAGGCTGTGAGCCTTTGGAAGCATCTCGGATTGAAAGAACGCTTGGTTTTAATCCCCAGCAGGTAACCGTAGATATTGATATTTTTACGCGATTAGCAAAGAGTGTTGCATCATCAAACAGCGATGAAGACATAGTGCACCTGGCTAAACAGGCGGAAGAGCTGTACCAAGGGGATTTGTATCTTCCTGAGGATGAATGCTTTAGGTTTGCAGATCCCATTCGTGTTGCCCTGAGAGATCAATACATAGATACCATGGTAACGGCTTCAGCGGCTGCTTTGAGAATTACCCACTATACGCTCGCGGTGCATTTTGCAGAGCTCGCTTACCTTGTTGATGATATGCGAGAAGACACGCTCATGGCGCTTATCCAGGCGCTCAGAAAATGCGGTCGAGCACAGGATGCACAACAGTACTACGACTTGTACGTGCAGAAATACGTTACAAAGCGTAGAAAAATGCCTTCCAAACAGCTTAGGATGATTGCAGGCACAGAAAAGGGAAAAGAATCAATAGAAACCAGTGGTGGAGAAATAACGAAATTGGGATTTTACGACGCCATGTAGTGTGATTTAAGCAGTTAGACAGGGTATGATATATAAGTTGAATACTGTGTCTATCAACCGAAGATAGATGCCCGACGTCAAGGAAAAAGCTATGCCTAATTTCCTCTCTAAGATTCTGTCCTTTGGTGCTGATAAGGACCTCAAAGCATATCAGCGTATTGTCGAGAAGATCAATGCGCTTGAACCAACAATGCAGGCAATGAGTGATGAAGAGCTTCAGGCTCAGACCGAGAAGTTCAAGGCTCGCTATGCCGAGGGAGAAAGCTTAGACGATCTTCTCCCAGAGGCTTTTGCAACGGTACGTGAGGCTTCGGTAAGAACCATTGGCCAGCGCCACTTTAACGTTCAGCTTATTGGTGGTATCGCGCTCCACAAGGGCACTATTGCAGAGATGAAGACCGGTGAAGGTAAGACGCTTGTCTCCACCCTTGCTGGTTACCTTAACGCGCTAAGCGGTGAAGGCGTTCACATTGTTACTGTCAACGATTACCTGGCTAAACGAGACAGTGAGTGGATGGGCACCATCTACAAGTTCTTGGGTATTAGCGTTGGTCTTCTGCAGAACGGTATGCGCTTGAGCCTTAAAAAGCCTGCGTATGAGGCAGATATTACCTACGGCACAAACTCTGAGTTTGGCTTTGACTACCTGCGCGACAACATGGTTACTCGCCCAGAGATGCGTGTTCAGCGTGGACATCATTATGCCATCGTCGACGAGGTTGACTCCATCCTTATCGATGAGGCTCGTACCCCTCTGATTATTTCTGGTGCTGGCACTAAATCCGCAGGTACCTACAAGGATTTTGCTAAGGCAGTTCGTGGCTTGACTCCAGATATTGACTTTGAGATGGACGAGGCAAAGCACACCATTGCAACAACAGAGATTGGTCTCGAGAAGGTCGAGCGCGCTCTTAACATTGACGACATCTACAACGATGAGTCCGGCCAGCTAGTCAATCACCTTCAGCAGGCGCTGAAGGCTGAGTACATGTTCCATCGTGATCAGCAGTACGTTGTCATTGACGGCGAAGTTAAGATTGTTGATGAGTTTACTGGTCGTATTATGGAAGGCCGTCGTTATTCTGAGGGTCTTCATCAGGCAATTGAGGCAAAAGAGAACGTTCAGGTACGTGAAGAGAACCAGACTCTGGCAACTATTACCCTCCAGAACTACTTCCTCATGTACGACAAACTTTCTGGTATGACCGGTACCGCAATGACCGAGGACGCAGAGTTCCGTGAGGTTTATCACGTTCCTGTTCAGGTTATTCCACCTAATCGCCCTGTAGAGCGTGAAGACCTCGATGACCTGGTCTATCGCACCATTGACGCTAAGTTTGAGGCTGTTGTAAGAGACGTTGAAGAGCGTCACCAAAATGGTCAGCCTGTGCTGGTCGGTACCGTTTCTATTGACAATTCCGAGCGTATTTCTCGCATTCTTTCTAAGCGTGGCATTAAGCATAACGTTCTGAACGCTAAGTTCCATGAGCGCGAGGCGCAGATTATCGCTCAGGCTGGTCGTAAGGGTGCGGTCACTATCGCAACCAACATGGCAGGTCGTGGTACCGATATTCTTCTGGGCGGTAACCCAGACGTTATGGCTGAAGATATCCTTCGCAACCAGGGAATTGAGCCAGCCGAGGCTACTCAGGAGCAAAAAGAAGCTGCTCGCAAAGAGGCCAAGGAGATTTGCGCTACTGAGCGTGAGGCCGTAACCGCTGCAGGTGGTTTGTGCGTTATTGGTACCGAGCGTCACGAGAGCCGTCGTATTGACAACCAGCTCCGTGGTCGTTCTGGTCGTCAGGGAGACCCTGGTCAGACCCAGTTCTACCTCTCTCTCGAAGACGATCTGATGCGTCGCTTTGGCGGAGACCGTATGGACGGCGTTGCGGCAATGATGCAGCGCTATGAGCTTCCTGATGATATGCCAATTAAGGCAAAGATTGTCACCAAGCTTGTTGAGGGTGCTCAGCACAAGGTTGAGGAAGTCAACTTTGCAATGCGTAAGAACGTCCTTGATTACGATGACGTCATGAACAAGCAGCGCCAGGTCATTTACGCAGAGAGAAATAAGATTCTTGATGGCAAGGATCTTATGGAGCTTATCGAGACAGTCACTGCTTCTACTACTCAGCGCGTTTGCGAGGAGTTCTGCTACGGAGATGCTGACGAGTGGGATCTTGAGGGCCTTGAGAAGTGGCTCACCGAGCTTACTGGTAAGACAGATCTTCCAGAGTTTACCGAGGACACTAAGTTTGAGCAGCTTGAAGAGGATGTCACCGCTTTTGTTCAGAAAACCTTTGACGAGAAGACCCAGAAGCTCGGAGAAGAAGTCATGCGTGAGCTTGCTGCTCAGGTAATGCTTCGCGTCATCGACACTCGCTGGATGGCATACCTCCAGGAAATGGATTACCTAAAGACTGGTATTGGTCTTCGTGGTTTTGGTCAGCGCGATCCTCTGGTTGAGTATAAGACTGAGGCATATGAGGCATTTACGCTGTTGGTAAACACCATGTACGAGGACTTCCTTCGTACTATTCTTCGCCTTGAGCTGGTTAATCGTCCACGTCAGAATACTGAGGCAGAGGCGTTCCAGAATGCTCACTATTCTGGTGGAGAAGAGACTGACGGCGATCAAAAGGCACTTAAGCAGGGCAAGAGCATGCTTAAGAATGCCGCAGCTATTGGCAAGAGCCCACAGGGAACCGGCGCTAGCCAGTCTTCTGTGTCTACCTATCGTAAGTCTGACGATCCAAATCCTTACGTCAATGTTGGTCGCAACGATCCTTGCCCATGTGGAAGTGGTAAAAAGTTTAAGAACTGCCACGGCCGAAACAGGTAAGAATGGCTGATACAGAGGTTGTTTCGCTCCAAGCTTTAGCGGAGCGTCTCTCAGAGGTAGAAGGGTATCTTCACCTCGCCGAGAAGCGCCAGCAAATTTCAGAACTTGAAGCAGAAAGTGCTCGTCCCAATTTTTGGGACGACGCTGAGGCTGCGCAAAAGGTAATGACTCAACTAGCATCACTTCGCGATGATGTTGCTGGTATTGATAGAGCTAAAGAGAAACTCGGTGATGCTGAGGCCGCTTTTGAGCTTGGAACAGAGCTTGGAGACCAAGCATCACTCGACGAATCTCAAGCGCTTGCGGCGTCTCTTGAAAAAGACTTGTCGGAGCTTGAGCTTTCAAGCTGGTTTACTGATGAACTTGATCATGGTGATGCAATTGTTACTATTAAGCCTGGTCAGGGTGGTCTTGAGGCTCAAGACTGGTGCGAGATGCTTTTTCGCATGTATCTCAAATATTGCGATCGCCGCGGTTGGAAAGTTGATATCAACGACGCCCCTGTTGCAGAGGTTATTGGTCTTGACCGTGCAACCTTTACCGTAAGCGGTAAGAACGCCTACGGCATGCTCCGTGCAGAGCAAGGTGTGCACCGTCTGGTAAGAATTTCTCCTACTGACGATAAGAAACGTAGGCAGACGTCATTTGCTGGTGTAGAAGTTTTACCTTTTCTTCCTGAAGATATTGAAGTTGCTATTGATCCCAATGACCTGCGTATTGATGTGTATCATGCATCTGGTCCAGGAGGCCAGGGAGTTAACACTACAGACTCGGCAGTTCGTATTACACACATTCCAACAGGAACGGTAGTAACCTGCCAAAATGAACGCAGCCAGCTTCAGAACAAAGCTGCAGCAATGAATATCTTGCGCAGCCGTTTATATGAGATTGAAAAGGAGAAACGCGAAGCTGAGCTGGATGAGCTTCGCGGTCCAAAGAGAGAAATCTCGTTTGGTAATCAAATTAGGAGCTATGTTCTTTATCCTTATCAGCTCATTAAGGACTTAAGAACAGGTGCAGAAACAGGAAACGTAGAGTCCGTTCTTTCAGACGGCGATCTTGATCAGTTCATCATTGCGTACCATCGCTGGGTTGTTGGCGGAAAGGATTAGTGTGCAAAAATCTACTTGGCAAAAGACCTTTAAAGATTCGTTCTTTATCGTCCTTGGCTGTGCAATTTTTGCAGTTGGCCTTGATGTATTTGAAGTTCCTAACGGACTCGCCGCTGGTGGTATTACTGGTTTTGCAACGATTATTAGAGCTGTTGCATTGCCTTTTGGTTTTGATTTGCCAGTTGGTATGCAAACAATCGCTATGAATATCATTTTGATGGCTTTTGTTGCAAAAAGTGGCAACAAAAAATACTTGCTCAAGAGCGTCGTAGGTTTCTTGATTTCCAGCATTTTTGTCGATTTATTTGCGCCTTTTTTACCAGCTCTTGGCGCCAATGATCTTATGCTTGCTGCTCTATGGGGCAGTATTATCTGCGGTTTTGGTCTTGGCCTTGTATTTAGGGCGGGCGGAAATACCGGCGGAACAGACATCATTGCTCAGGCGGTTTCCAAGCGCTTTGGTATTCCATCAGGTACCGCAATTATTATTGTAGATATTGTCATTATTATTGCGGCTATTCCGGTCTTCTCACTAGAAAACGGTCTGTATTCTAGCTTGGCAATCTTTGTCACAGGAAAAATGATTGACTTTGTCATTGACGGACCAAGATCTGAGCGCTGCGTTTACATTATTTCCTCTGAGCACGATGCAATCGCTCACGAGATTCTTTATAACCTTAATCGTGGCTGTACGGAGCTTCAGGCGCGCGGACTGTGGAGTGGTGCGCACAAGCCTGTTTTGATGTGTGTTCTTGGTCGTACGGAGGTTGTTCAGCTGAAAGTTATCGTTTCTGAGATTGACTCCGATGCACTGGTATTTGTTTCAGAGGTCCACGAGGCAATCGGCGAAGGCTTTAAGTCATTTGAGGCTTTGGAAAGCTAATCGCTGCTAATCGCTGTTTGGTCAGCAAGTTGCTTGACAGATGGTCCTGTTGAACTTCGGTGGGTGCGTGTAGCTGGATGCGATTAAACACAATTGCACGTAAAAATTTTGCAATGTAAGAAGGCGACCTGTAAAAGGTCGCCTTCTGTGTTCGCTTAATAAATGATGAAGCGCAAGTCTTACTTAGCAGGAAGAATAGAAGGAGTGACGCAGACAACATCCTTAAGGCCTGCAGCTTTGAGCTCACTGATTTGCTCGTCAGTTGCACCTGTATCAGTAATGAGCAGATCAATGTCTTCTGCAGAACCAAACTGGAAGTTAGAAGTAGTGCCTAGCTTAGAAGAATCTGCGACAACATAGTGCTTTCTAGAGCGCTTGAGCATCTGAGCGTTAATTGCTGGCTCAGGGGATGTTGCAGAAGTAAGACCAAATTCTCCCGAGAAACCCGTGCAGCCCAAGAAGCATTTAGCAGCAGTAATGTGCTGGATGCACTCAAGAGCGGTATCACCAGTCATGGAAGCGCGTGGAGGACGGATGTCACCACCAGTAAGGATGATAGAAAGATCGTGGATGTCCTCAAGCAACAGCGCCTTGCCGTTGTTTGTAACAACAGTTACGTCGTGAGCATCAATCCACTCAAGCATCCCAAGAGCAACGGAGCTGGTGTTGATGAAGATGCAATCGCCATCCTCAACGTAGCGAGCGGCTTCGCGGGCAATTGCTTTGTTAGAGCGAATCTGCCTTGAGCCAGAAGGACGACCATAAGGATTAAGCAGGGTAGCAATGCCATACTGACGAGTCAGGATGCCGCGTTTCTCAAGAAAGTCCAGGTCACGTCTGATAGTCAAAGAAGAGACCTCAAAGTGATCAGCAAGCTCTAAAACACTTGCTTGTCCCTCTTTTTCTAGCAGCTCAGTAATTGCCTCGCGACGTGAATCTACGTAAGCCTTACTCCGTTTCATAAATGCCCTCCCTTTATGAGCAACATTTTTTCTTTGAATGTTCATTCATCAATAAAATAGAACATCAGAAGAAGGATATCAAGATATTTCGGAAAATAATAGTGTAAATATATATGAATGTTTTAGATTATAAAAAATTTAACATATAAACTTTACATGGGATAATAGAAGGCGCTTCAATTACGTTCATAAAAACATGAACATTTGTATAGCTACTTGGACAAAAGATACGCTGAAAAAATATGAACAACTTTGATTACTGTTTGAGTAAAATTGATTGAAGTTAAGAACGTTTCATGGCATATTATCAAGTTATTAAGACTTGTCATGAGGCGGCTTTGGGCCAATGTGTCTCATTAAGAGAAAGGCAAGGTGGTGCTGTGTTAAGTGATCTCCTTACCGAAGACCTGGTGCAGCTCAATGTTGTAGCTTCTAACTGGGAAGATGCAATTAGAAAGTCTGCGCAACCACTCGTCGATAACAAAAAAGTAACTGAGGGCTATGTTGATGACATCATTAAAGGTGTCAACGAACTTGGCCCTTATATTGTTATTACCGAGCATGTTGCTCTTCCTCACGCACGTCCTGAGTCCGGCGCGCTTGAGCCTGCAGTAGGCATTACCGTGCTCAAGGATCCTGTTGAGTTTGGCAGCAAAGACAACGATCCAGTTAAGTTCCTTTTCCCACTTGCTGCAAAAGATAGTGAAGGCCACCTTAGTGCCCTTCAGTCTCTTGTTGAATTGCTGAGCGATCCAGATTTCTTTGCTCAGCTTGAAAAAGCTCAGTCACCAAAAGATGTTGTGGACCTTGTCCACGCAAAGGAAGGTAGGTTGTAATGGCTGATAAGAAGTTCCACGCACTGGTTTGCTGCCGTGCAGGTATGGGTTCTTCCATGATGCTCAAGATCAAGATTGACCAGGTCATCAAAGAGAATGATCTTCCAATCGAGACTGAGCACGGTAATCTGGATTCCCTGATTGGTTTCAATGGCGATCTTGTTATCACCATGTCTGACCTCACCGATGAGCTCAACGCTGACGATCGCGTTCCTTCTGCAGTTGGTATTACCAACATTGTCGACAAGGCAGAGATGAAGGAAAAGCTCACCGCTTGGCTCGCAGAGCACAACGCATAAGCTCCCCTTTGTATCTTTTTGGCGGGAGTTTCTCGTCATACGCAACATGAGTTGCCTTCGGCGAGAAGCTCTCGCCAAACCTTTGACAAGAGGTACTTGTCACGTGATTTAGAGAACTTATCTGAGTAGGTTCGTCGGTTTATTTGCTGAAAGGGATTACGCATGCTCAATGCAATTCTCATGCAGCTCAGAGACACAGCCGTCATCATGGGCATTATTGCTCTTGTCGGCCTCTTGCTGCAGAAGAAGTCCGCTGTGGACGTCTTCTCCGGAACTGTGAAGACCATTATTGGCTTCATGATCTTCAACATTGGTTCTAGCGCTATGTCCGCTCAGGTCAACATCTTCAGCGATATGTTTAGTCGTGCATTCGCTGTTAAGGGCGTTGTAACCCAGGTTGAGGTCGCAACTGCTCTTGCACTGAATACCTATGGTACTGAGGTTGCTCTTGTAATGGTCCTTGGCTTCATTATGAACCTTGTGTTTGCCAAGATTACCCCATTCAAGTCCGTCTTCTTGACTGGTCAGCACTTCCTGTACTTCTCCTGCGTACTCGCACTGGTCTTTATTGCTCTTGGTCTCCCAATGTGGGTCACCATTGTTCTTGGTGGTGTCATCCTCGGCTTCTGCGGCGCTGCGCTACCTTCGTTGTGCCAGCCATTCGTAAACAAGCTTGTTGGTGGAGATTCCATCGCAATCGGCCACTTCAACTGCATCGGTTATGCATTCTCCGGTTACGTTGGAAAGCTCTTTGCTAAGAAGAACGAGGAGGACGGCGAGAAGGAAGCCAAGGAGCTCCCAGAGTTCTTCAAGCTCTTCAAGGACTTTGTCTTCTCCGTTGCTCTCTTCATGATTGTCCTGTTCTACGTTGTTACTATTGCATGCCTTGTCACCGGTCACTTTGGCGACACCCTTGCAAACAACAAGCCATTCACCAGCTACTTTGGTAACGATATGTGGTGGATTTGGCCATTCCTTGCTGGTCTTCAGTTTGCTGCTGGTATGTCCGTTCTTGTTTACGGCGTCCGTCAGTTCATTGCTGAGATTACCGCTGCATTTGTCGGCATCTCCGAGAAGCTCATTCCAGATGCACGTCCTGCAGTCGACTGCCCTGCAATCTTCCCATTTGCACCAAACGCTGTCATCATCGGCTTCATTGGCTCCTTCCTTGGCGGCCTTGTTGCAATGGCACTTATGGTTGCATTCCACAGCCCAACCATCATGATTCCTGCAGCAGGCATCTGCTTCTTCTCTGGTGGTACTTGCGGCGTTTGTGGTTACGCTTACGGTGGATGGCGCGGTGCTCTTCTTGGCTCCTTCCTGGTTGGTATCTTCCTGACCGCTGGTCCTCTGATTCTCTATCCTGCATTTGCTCAGCTGGGAATTGCAGAGGCATCCTTCCCTAACGTTGACTACAACATCGTTGGTTCTATCATCTACGGCATCGGCTCACTCTTTGGTCTTGCCTAAGCCTAGATTTCTGTAGCACCTACTCAGCTCTACGGTTTCTTAGGGCGCTCGTGGAAAGCCCGCGGGCGCCCTTTTAAAAGCTTCACAACAAGGAAAAACATGGCAGACGAGAAGAACAACAAAAGTGTTACTGAGTCAGTGCTTGGTGATATGTTTGGCCTCAGCGTTGACAAACAGCCTGCTCCAGAGCTTCCCAAAGACCAGTTAGTTCTAGAAGTTCTTGAAGATAGAACTCGTTTGATGGTTCAGGGAATTCTGTATTTGCTCCTGACGTTTGCTGCTCTTGCTCTGACGTTTTTCTTTTGGGTTTACGCCAATGTAAGTGGCAACATTTTGGGTCTTGTTGGTGTCATTGCAGGACTCACCGTTACGTGGTTTGCATCACGAGCCATGGGAAAACGCTTTAGTCGTTTTGCCAGCGGCATTCATGTTATTGATTTTGGACAGAAAAACGTATGTATCTTTGCAAAATCCGACAAGAGAAAAGCGCTTGTCGTTCCTTATACCAAGATTAAAAGCTACAAACTCATCCGACAGGGCAAGGCATTGCGCCTGCTTCTTGAAGGCGCTTGGGTAAGCCATCCTTCCGGATTTGAATTTGTAGACATTAACCGTCCTTTTATGGCCACCACGCTTGATCAAATTCAAGAGCAGATTGAGCAGCTTATGGCTCAGCACAAGGTCAAAGAGACGCGTTAGCTCAGCATGTAGTAAGTGTCTTTGAGCGCTGCCTCACAGACAGAAAAGGAGTTGTAATGGCAACTGAAAAAGAGCAGGTTCAGGAGTTTCTCTCCATTGTGGGAAAGTCGCTTCATCAGTATGTAGAGAGCATTGATTTTGATGCGCTTTCTGCAGCTAAAAAGCTTATTTTTGATGCAGAGGCAAAGGGCGGCCGTCTACACGTAACCGGCATTGGTAAGCCAGGTCACGTCTCCGGTTATGCTGCATCGCTTTTCTCATCAACTGGAACTCCAACCTACGAGCTTCACGGTACCGAATGCGTCCATGGATCCGCTGGTCAGACTCGTCCTGGTGACGTAGTCATTGCTATTTCCAACTCCGGCGAGACAGGCGAGCTCAAGGCTACCGTTACCTGCCTCAAGAACGTTGGCGTGCACATTATTGCGCTGACCGGAAATCCTAACTCGTGGCTGGCAAACGAGGCCGAAGTTGCTCTTATTGCTGGCGTTGAGCAGGAGGGCGATTCCATGAACAAGCCTCCACGTGCTTCAATTCTTGCTGAAATCATGGAGCTCCAGTGCCTTTCTATTCTGCTTCAGAACGAGTGTGGCCTTAACCCAGAGCAGTACGTTAAGTGGCATCCCGGTGGAGCTCTTGGCGCGTCTATTCGCGAGGGCAAATAACCCCAGATTCACTGACGTAAACGTACAGAGGAGTTTGTATGTCAACATTTAAGGGCGTTATTGTCCCTATGGTCACGCCGTTTAACCGCGACGAAGAGCAGTCTATTAACTACGAAGCAGCTGAGCAGCTTCTAGAAAAGCTTATCTCCGAGGGCGCTGACGGCATCTTTACGTTTGGCTCTAACGGTGAGTTCCACGTTTGCAACCCTGACGAGAAAATCAAGTTCTCTAAGTTTATTGTCGAGAAAACCGCGGGTCGTCTTCCTGTTTACGTAGGAACCGGCGCTTGCTCAACAAAAGAGGCTCTCTACATGAGCCGTGAAGCAGAGGCAATTGGTGCAGACGCACTTTCTGTCATCAACCCTTACTTCCTGGGCATTTCTGATCAGCAGCTGGTTGAGTACTTCAAGACAGTTGCTGCAAGCGTTAAGATTCCTGTCCTTCTGTACAACATTCCTAAGGGTACCGGCAAAAACATCTCTAAAGAGGCAGTTGAGCAGCTGGTAACCATTGAGAATATCAAGGGTATTAAGGACAGTTCCGGCAATATTGATAACCTCAAGGATTATCTGGACGCTGCCGCTGGTCACGACGTAGACGTACTTGTTGGCTCTGACGGAAAGATCTCTGAGGCTCATGCTCTTGGAGCTCAGGGTACTATTGCAGGTACCGCAAACCTTATTACTAAGGTTGTCGTTGACCTTTGGAATGCTCTTGAGGCAGGAAATGCAGAGGAAGCAGCTCGCCTGCAGGCAGAGATTGAGCCAATTCGCGACATCCTTCACCTTGGAAGCACTCCTCAGACGCTCAAGCGTTCTCTTGAGCTTGCAGGATACCCTGTTGGTCCTGCTCGTTTCCCTGTTACTGAGGTTGCGGAGGGTGTTGACGAGAAAATCTACGTAATGCTTGACCATTACGGAATTGCTCATAACTAAGCATCAAAAATGACGGGTTTCTCGCCAGCTCAATAGGGTAGAGCGAGATACATTTACAAGGAGATGTTGTATATGAAGATGCAGAAAGCTGCTGTTTCTCAGGCACTGGTGGATACCTGTGCGTTTGCAGTTGTTCGCGTCCCAACAGTTGAGCGTGGTATTGAAATTGCTGAGGGTCTTGCAGAAGGCGGCGTTCATGCAATGGAGATTAGCTACACCCTGCCAAACGCAGGCGAGGTTATTGCTGCAATTAGAGAGCATCTTGGCGACAAGATGATTGTTGGTGCAGGTACCGTTATGGAGCCAACAACCGCTCGTCTTGCTATCATGGCTGGTGCTCAGTTCATTGTTGCTAACTGCGGCTCTGATGAGGTTGCTCGTATGTGTAACCTGTATCAGATTCCTTACGCACCTGGTTGCACTACTATGACCGAGGCAAACCACAGTCTTGAGATGGGCGCTGCCTTTATTAAGTGCTTCCCCATTTCTAACGTCTATGGTCCTGAGCTGATTAACCTCTTTAAGACTCCAACTCCTTGGATGCCTCTGATGGCTTCTGGCGGCATTAATCTTGACAACCTTGCTGAGTGGCTTAAGCGTGGCGTTGATTGCTGCGGCATGGGAAGCCTGCTTACTAAGGGCTCAAAAGAGGAGATTGCAGCTAACGCATCTAAGGTGCGTGCCATCATTGATGAGACACGTGCAAAGATGCAGACTGCATAAGTAACGCTTTTCTTGCGATTGTTAGACCGCTTTTTCTGAAATGAACTACCTCCCATTTCTTGGACACGAGAAATGGGAGTCAGTTCAAAACACACCTAAGTCGGATAATCTGTTAAAAAGACGTATACATGACGCTGAAAATACCTCAATCATGCAGATTATCTTCATTAGATGTGTAAAATGCCCGCAATTGAGCAGAATATCTGACTTAGGTGTGTTCCGTAGAT
>CALFOQ010000066.1:0-17390 GCA_937921235.1 uncultured Atopobium sp.
GCTCATACGCACCATATTTGGAAGCTTGTTGACCAGAAGTTTTTTGAGTCGCGAGGAATCCCTTACACTCCAGAAATTGGCAAGATTCTCTCCCCTCTTGGATTTGAAAGGGGAGCCGAATGGGCAATTGCCACCTATGGGCTAAAGGAAGATCCAGAAGAAATTGTTGCCGAGTGGAAAGAGCTTAGTAAAAGCTTCTTTGTAAACTCCGTGCAGCTTAGACCTGGTGTTGTTGATTTTATTGGCAAGCTACAAGAAAAAGACATCCCTACTGCATTGGCAACTGTCAACGAGCCGGAGCTTCTTGCTCTTCTTGAGCCTCGTTTACATCTATCCACTCTGTTTGATACTCAGGTGTTTGCAGCAGATGTTGGATCTGCAAAAGATGAACCTCATCTGTATCTTGAGGTCCTTAAACGCCTTAATGCTCCAGCCGAGAAAACAATTCTGTTTGAAGACATCCCACTGGCTCTTCAGACAGGAAATTCTGTTGGCCTTATCACCTGTGCTGTTAATTGTGATGATGAGCATCAAGATATCGAGAAACTCTCTGAACTTGCTGACCTTACCATCAAGCACTGGTATTAAAGCTCTTGGTTACTGTAACTGTAAAAATAGCGATGTAACAAAAAAGGAGACCCGAAGGTCTCCTTTTGATGGTAGTGTTCGCAAGTACTAGATCTTGTGGACGCTAGAAGCCTGGAGCTTACCGTTCTGGCCGGTGGTAATCTCAAACTCGACAGGCTGACCCTCATCGAGAGTCTTGAATCCGTCCATCTGAATCTCGGAGAAGTGTACGAACAGATCGTCGCCATCCTCACGAGAGATGAAGCCGTAACCCTTGTCTGGATTAAACCACTTTACAGTACCCTGAGCCATTTCGTGCCTTTCTTTCTTAGCCCCGCAGGGCAAAACTGCGCCTGTGGAGCGCGATACCGTGACGTTTCGCCACGTGGAATATAATAACCTTAATCAACAACTTATGTGGCGAGAAACCACTCATGGAGATTTTCACACCATCTACCGGAAGAGCCACAGGTAATCAAGCTGTTTTCCAGCATTTATTTATGGATATATCTGCTATTAAACGTTTTTTATCTCATTAGTTGAGCATTTTTTCATAGAAGATAGAGAATTTGTATAGGATTAATTTACGGGAACAATAACAGACATATCAAACTATTATTTATATAGAAAGTTATCCCTTCAAAAAAGGATATGCAAATGAAAAAGAAGACATGTTTGTCCAGCAGGCCTTCAATGCAAAAGCTTATTGCAGTTGCTTCGTTGAGTGCAGCTCTACTTTGCGGACTCCACGCTGCTCCTGCTCTTGCAGAAACTACTGATACATCCACAGTAAGTGCCCCTGAATCAACTTCTAACTCTTATTCAAGTTGGAAAAAAGTTGGTGGAAAGTTTTATTTTTATACTAAAGATGGAACTATTCTAAAAAGTCAGTGGATCACTAATGGCAGTCATCAATATTATGTAGATGAAACAGGTGCAGCAGTATCTGGTTTCTATACCACGCCTGATGGCAAAACCTGGTATTTTGAGCCAAGTGAAATTGATATAAATAGTCCATATGCGTTTCCATCACCAGCTGAATATGGCTTATTTTATATTCTCGAAAATAAAAGTACTCCTAATTATCACTACACTTACTACTACGTAGATAAAGATAACGGCTTGATTAAAAACAATTGGGTTAAAACAGATAAAGGTTGGAGCTGGGCCGGACCTGATGGGCGTTTTACTGAAGGATGGTTTACTGATCCTAATGGTAAAATCTGGTATTTAATTGGTAAGACTGATTCGGATGTTCCGGTTATTGCTAAATCAGCTCCGGTCGATGGAAAGCTGTACTTCTTTGATACTTCGACCGGACTTTTACGAAATTCTTGGGTAAATATGGGCCATGGTGTAGAAGCTTGGTACTGGGCTGGTCCAGATGGCGCTGCTGTCTCTGGCTGGTTTAAAACTCCAGATGGCAAAACTTGGTATGCCGACCCAAAACATTCCAATGAAGTAGTAATGGGCGGAATAGATATTGATGATAAATATTATTTCTTTGATCACAGTAATGGCCTTGTTACCCATGGTTGGATCGGTGGTGGTGATGATGGTGAATGGGCTTGGATTGAAACAGTAGGCTCTGTTTATTCTGGCTGGAAACACATGCCAAATGGTAAGTGGTTCTATTTTGGTGAAACAGAATTCCCTATGATTAATAAGGATTTTGTCTACACTACTTACAGCTTCCCTGTGCTTAAGAAAGGTGTCTTCACTATTTCCAGCGGAACTTATTACGTTGACGTAAATAATGGAATGACCGCTAACAGTTGGGTACAGCTCCCTAATGGCGGTTGGGCTTGGGCACAGTCGAGCGGTGCATTTGCCTCTGGTTGGTACACCACGCCAAATGGCAAAACTTGGTATTTTGATCCATCAGATCCGCAGCATCCTGCACTTATTGGAGACGCTGAAATTAACGGTCAATCATATTATTTTGATTCAGGCTATGGTCTTCTGAAAAATGGATGGGTTCATAGAACTGATGGTTCTTGGTCTTGGGCTGGAGAGAGTGGGGCGCTTCAATCAGGTTGGAAGCATATGCCTAATGGCAAGTGGTTCTACTTTGATACCAAAGATTCCAAGCACCGTATGCTTGTAGGTGTCATCCAAACTTCTAGTGGAACTTATTATATTGATGAGTCTGCTGGAATGACCGCTAATAATTGGGTACAGCTCCCAGAAGGCGGTTGGGCATGGGCACAGTCAAGTGGCGCATTTGCTTCAGGATGGTATACCACACCAAATGGAAAAACTTGGTATTTTGACCCAGCAAAACCAAGCCATCCTGCTTATACTGGAGAACACACTATTGACGGTAAAGACTATTACTTTGATGAGGGTTATGGTCTTGCTCGCAATCAATGGATTACCCGTTCCGATGGCGTAAGACGCTGGGCTGGACCAGACGGCGTACTTACTGAATACAAGCGCTAAATCAGTTTGAACTGCTCTTTATTACCTGGATTTATTGGAGTTAAAACAATGGAAAAGAAGATGCGTTTTTCCTACAGACCTTCTACACAAAAGCTTATTGCGGTTGCTTCGTTGAGTGCAGCTCTACTTTGCGGACTCCACGCTGCTCCTGCTCTTGCAGAGACTACTGATACATCCGCAGTAAATGCTCCTGCTGTAACAACTGAAACTACTGCAACATCTGAAAATACTTCTCCTACAGCACCTGAAAACTCTCAGCCTACCTCACCTGCAGCGCCAACAACAACTCCAACAACAAACCAGACACCCGCTGTTCCAAAAGAGAATACTTCGCCAACCCCTCAGTCTTCTGGATGGAGACAAGAAAACGGCCAATTCCACTATTACAGAGAAGATGGAACACTTGTCACAAGCCAGTGGATTAAAGATGATTCTGGTTGGCACTATGTAGACGCTGCTGGTAATGCAGTCAAGGGTTTGTACACAACACCTAATGGAAAAACTTGGTATTTTGATCCAACTGACCCGCAGCATAAGGCAATCTTCGGTGAAGTTGAAATTGATGGTAAGTTTTACTACTTTGATTCAACAAACGGACTTGTAACAAATGGATGGGTATATCGTTCAGCAAGTTCTTGGTCATGGGCAACTGAAGATGGTACTTACTATTCTGGATGGAAGCATATGCCTAACGGCAAGTGGTTCTATTTTGATCCAGAAGAACCTCGTCATCGTATGTTAATTGGAACAATTCAGGTTTCTGGTACCTCATATTACATTGATGAATATGCAGGTATGATTTCTAACAGTTGGATTCAACTACCAACTCGTGAGTGGGCTTGGGCTCAAAAAAATGGCGCTCTTGCCTCTGGTTGGTTTAACACACCAAATGGTAGAACTTGGTACTTTGATCCATCTGTTCCACAGCATCCAGCGCTTATTGGCAACGTCGAAATTGACGGCACATATTATCATTTCGATGAAAACTATGGAATCCTTAGAAATAGTTGGATTCACAATGATGATGGTTCATGGTCTTGGGTAGATTCTTATGGCTCATTCTATTCAGGTTGGAAACATTTCCCAAATGGTAAATGGTTTTACTTTGATCCAGAAGACTCAATTCATCGCATGAAAACTGGACTTTTCCAACTTCCTAGCGGTTCATATTACGTTGATGAAAATGCTGGTATGACTTCAAGTAATTGGGTGTCCCTACCAGACGGAAATTTTTCCTGGGCTCAATCTAGCGGCGCGCTTGTCTCTGGATGGTTTACTACTCCTGGCAATAAAACATGGTACTTTAATCCATCTTCAATTGACCATGCCGCATACGTTGGAGAGCATTCAATTGATGGAAAGAACTACTACTTTGATAAAAGCTATGGTCTAGCAAAAAATGAATGGGTTACTCTTTCAAATGGTGTAAAACGTTGGGCAGGTCCAGACGGAGTACTGACTGGATTCATTTCTCCCGAAGGAGTCTTCTCTACAGATGACGGTTCACAGCCAACAGGAACGGTACATCTTCCTGGCTTGACTGTAAACGTTGGCTCTGACCATAAAATTAAGACGGGATGGATAAAAGAAAATAGTAAAGATTTTTACTATCTTTCTAATGGTGCACCAGCAGATGGATGGCTTAATATTCATGGAACTTGGTACTATTTTAGTTCCAATGGAGAAAAACAAACTGGTTGGATTAATTCAAAGGGCAGTTGGTACTTCCTTGATTCTGACGGCAAGATGAAAACCGGATGGATTAAAGATAACGGCAAGGACTACTATCTCAGTAATAATGGTTCCATGCAAACTGGTTATGTAACCTGGGGTGGAAAACTGTATTGGTCAGCTGCTGATGGTGCCATGGAGGAGCAACCTTGCTACTACCCTGATATGTA
This sequence comes from uncultured Atopobium sp., assembly GCA_937921235.1. GTDB lineage: Bacteria > Actinomycetota > Coriobacteriia > Coriobacteriales > Atopobiaceae > Lancefieldella. Next base: position 4,911 of record CALFOQ010000066.1, read on the forward strand.
TCGTTATGCACAGAACTATTACAGTGCTACTAACTGGCTCATCCAGATTGATACTACTGGCAATCGCTTTGCTGTATACAGGGGCTCACACGGTAACTGGGTTGTTTGGTACGAATGGCAGTGCACCACAGGAGCGCCAGGCATGTGGACTCCTCATGGTCAATTTACCGTAGGTAACAAGGGTCTTTACTTTGGCTCTGGCTTTAGATGCTGGTATTACACGACCATTTCTGGTGAGTATCTTATTCACTCCATTCTCTATAACTCCGACGGTTATACCGTCCGTGATGGTAGGCTTGGATACAACGGTTCCCACGGTTGCGTACGTCTTGCAACAGAAAACGCTAAGTGGGTTTATGACAACATTCCTTATGGAACCAAGATTGTCATTTGGTAATCCAACTAGTTACATCGCTCTATAACAATAAACCCCAACTCATATTGAGCTGGGGTTTATTTGTTAGCTTATAAAATGTGGTTACGCAAAATACTTTGCTTCAAAATCCTTAAATTGCTCTGGAGTAGCGTTTTGATCTACCGAGAAGGACTGTGCAACCGCTACTGCCTGCTGTCTTCTGAGACCAGCCTTATCCTCGTCTCCTAGTTGCTTATAAACGTGAGAGAGCCTATCGAGGGCATACACCACATACTCTGCAACTGAATCAGCTACGCCGGAGAGCAACATCATGGTTACAAGAGAGTCTGGCGAAAGCGCAAGAGCAGTCTCTGGGCTCAAATCAATGAGCTCTGCAACAGCTGCCTCTACCCCATCGAGTGACTCTTCAGATTGAGTCTCTAAAGCATTTCCAAAGCCTGCTGTGACCGTTGAAGTAAAGTCATCGATTACTTCCAAAATGTAATCTCGTTGAAGCATTTTGTTCCAATCTACTAGTTAGTAGGAACAGGAATACGTAAGTGATCAAATGCAGCATGCGTTGCCTGTCTACCTTGAGGTGTTCTAATAATAAGCCCTTGCTGCAAAAGATATGGCTCATAAACATCTTCAAGTGTAGACGGATCCTCTGAGACTGCACTTGCAATGGTTGTGAGACCAACCGGACGACCTCTGAACGTCTCACAAAGCGCACGTAAAACACGCACGTCCATTACATCTAGACCAAGCTCATCAATCTCAAAGAATGAAAGTGCTTCTGAGGCTACCTGCCAGGTAATAGTACCTTCAGCTTTAACTTGTGCGTAATCTCGTACGCGTTTTAGCAGACGGTTTGCCAGGCGTGGTGTACCTCTTGATCGAGACGCAATTTCAGCAGCTCCCTGCTCATCAACTTCTACATCAAGGATGTTTGCCGAGCGCATAACGATAGTCTGAAGCTCAGGGATAGTGTAGTAATCCAGACGATAAGAAATACCAAAACGGTCACGTAAAGGACCAGTTAAAAGTCCTGTTCTTGTTGTTGCAGCCACAAGGGTAAAGCGTGGGATATCAAGCCTGATTGACCTTGCCGCAGGACCTTTGCCAATAACAATATCTAAGAAGAAATCTTCCATTGCTGGATAGAGAATTTCTTCAACCTGGTGATTAAGCCTGTGAATCTCATCAACAAAGAGGATATCTCCCTCTTCAAGATTGGTGAGAATTGCTGCTAAATCTCCTGCTCGCTCAATTGCGGGGCCAGAGGTTGTATGAAGCTTGGAGCCCATTTCTCCTGCTAAAACACCAGCAAGTGTTGTTTTACCAAGGCCTGGAGGGCCAGAAAAAATAACGTGATCAAGCGGCTCATTACGACTTTTTGCAGCCTCAATAAGAACGCGAAGATTAGATTTAACACGCTCCTGACCAAGATACTCATCAAGTGTTTTTGGTCGCAGGTTTCTATCTTGCTCAAGGTCTTCTGCCTGGAGTCCACTAGAAACTACACGTTGAGAAGTATGTCCTGGAAACGGAGCTGGAGTAGACGATGATTCAAAAAGATTATCTGCATCTGCTTCCCACATTAATTACCACTTCCCAAACGCCTTAGTGCATATCCAATAGCAGCTTCAATTGTAATAGCACCAGCCTCTTCATAGCCCTCAAGAGCAAGCGTTGCTTCCTGAGAAGTAAAGCCCATTCCAAGAAGAGCTTCAATAGCCTCTGATTCTACTGAAGTAACAGCAGGTTTTGGAATGGCAGCGAAGTCTGCAGGAGACGTAAGACCAACAAGCTGTTTGAGCTCTGCATCTTTTGCGAACACATCGGAAAGTTCAATTACTAAGCGCTCTGCCTTCTTCTTACCAAGACCAGAGACACTCTTAAGACGATTGCCATCGTTAGTGGCCACAATTACCGCAAGTTGCTGTGGGGTAAACGTAGAAAGCACAGAAAGAGCCAGTTTAGGACCAACTCCAGAAATTGCGCGCAGACGATCAAAAAGCGCACGCTCTTCTCGCGAAGCAAATCCAAAGAGTTCCATCGAATCTTCTCTGACTACCATACGAGTTAAAACGGTAACGCCCGCCTCGCCCGCTTGCGGAAGTGCGGCAGCTGTTGAAGCTGATATGCCAAGTTCATACCCAACACCGTTAACATCGAGAACAGCAACTGAAGGAGTAACGGATACAAGTGTGCCCGTAAGCTGGACAATCATAGTTGTATTCTTCCCTTTCCAAGCGAGGTAGTTCTTACAAGATTAGCGTGGCAAACCGCAGCGGCTAAAGCATCTGCTGCGTGGTCTGGATGAGGCTGATGGTCCAAGCACAATATGTTTTGAACCATATACATAACCTGCTGTTTATCAGCAGCTCCTGTACCAACAACAGCCTGCTTTATCTGCATTGGAGTATATTCTCCAACCGTAAGACCTGCTTTAGAACAAGCGACAATAGCAGCACCGCGAGCATGTGCAGTAGGAATAGCAGATTTAACGTTTTGTCCAAAGTAAATGCTCTCAATAGAAAGAGCTTCTGGTGAAAACTTATCTATAACCTCAACAATCTGGTTATAGATTCTTCCCAAGCGCATATCTATTGGTTCATCTGCGGTTGTAGTTATGCATCCATAGGCGCGTGCACGGCATTCAGAACCCCTTGTCTCTACAATTCCCCATCCAGTGTGAGCAAGACCAGGGTCTATTCCAAGAATTACCATTGCACCTCCTAATATAGAACGTTCGTTCTATATTATCACAGAGTATGCGCAAACGATGCAACTAATTTTCTGAGAAAGGGCCTCTCCACATTTTGGGGTCAACCATGCCAATCTGTGCATCAGATTCTTGTGCCAGCTCTTTTAAAAGCTCCAGCATATCCTTAAAGCCCTCCTGAGCCTCCGCTGGATCAACTGACAACTCAGGCAGATGCATAGAAGCTCCCTGAATTTCTCGCAAAGAATTTCGCAAGGACTCTACCAGGTCAGATTCGGAAGCCTTTGTATCTCTAATTCTGTCTTGCCAGACTGATGCGTGTGGAATTTGAGCGTTTGTGAGACTCTTTGAAGACATTTCCAGAACCTCAGTGGTGTTTCTACGGTCTTTTTGGCGAGCGTGAAGCATAGAAATAATTGCTTTGACCTCGTCAACCTTTCCCATTTCTTCCACAATGGCAGAAATGCTCTTATTCCACTCAAGGTAGCTGGTAAGCACGTAATCAACAAACTCAATGCGTTCTTGAGGCGTCGACGCGGCATTTTCTAGCCCATCAGTTACAACCTCAGAGATATTCTCGAGGACTGCATGGTCAATAGCTGGCGAGAAGGTATTTCTTACCCTTGCAAGGTCAACAATGTCTGCATGATACATATCTCCCAGAGGCCACAGAGAATGCGCACTAGAAATCTCTGTTCCTTTGAGTGCAAGGATGGTTTTATCGGCAGTCTCAAGCGTTAGGTAATTGTGCTGGTCTGCGTATGCATAGCCGTATGCGCTCACCAATTTTGTATTTGTAAATGTCGAGAAAACCGTGCTATCCACAGTAACTTTATTAACCCGAAGTCTTGCGGTAAGCAACTCCGCAGCGCTTGTTGCTCGAGAATCTTTGTTTGGAAGCAACAGTACGTGGACGCGCATAGGACCTAAAGCATCTGAAGCAAGCGCAACGGTAACAAGAGAATTGAGCGAGCCATCAACTGCAATAAACACGCCGTCAAAGCCAGACTTTACCGTGTAATCTCGCACTCCTGTAGCCAATACGCCCCAGGTAGTAAGCGCGCTGTTATAGACACCCACAGTATCTTCTCTATCAAAGTTTTCGATAGTATCTTGGTCAACCTCGCAGACAACCATGTCTTCTGAGAAAGACGCTGCTTGTTTGACTAAATCTCCTGAAGGAGACAAGAAGAAGCTTGAACCACAAAAAACCTGATTGCCATAGGCTCCAACTGCGTTTGCAGCAATGAGCCAACTATCAAACTCCTCAACATCTCCCAGATAGCGGCTTTCTGCCACCGCCATACCCATAGCAGATGACGAATCATCAACAGCAAAGCCAAAATACGGCAGGTAAATGACAGCATCTAACGAGTCGTCGACATCTTGCCACGCGTCAAGATCGTCGTAGGTAAAAGCAACGCCAAACGTAAGGCCGCCTGCTTCAAATTTTGCGAGCTCAAAGGTATTCTCGCCAGATGTTTGTGCAGAGCTAGCAGAGCGAGCAAGAGCGCTCATGTGCGCTATCTGGGCAGTCAATTTCAGCGGGGTTACAGCTCCGTTTCTAACGAGAAGAGCCTCGCTCGCTGCACTTCCATCAAACTCTGTTACTACAGGAATAAGGGCCGCAATTGGAAGCTTTTCCGAAAGCGAATTGATAATCTCCGAGAGGTCTGCAAAAAGCCCTTCTATGTCAGCCTCTGGCACGCTTAGCAGCCCTGTAAGAGTTGGCGCAGGATAAATGACTAGCTCAGCACCTTGCTGTTGAGCTCTCTGAGCATATTCCAGCATGGTCTGAGCGGTAAACTCAAAGTCTCCGGCCTGGGTATTCATTTGTGCAACTGCTATGCGCATACCATTCCTATCATGAAGTGCTTAATTTGTTTTTACCCAAAAACAAACAGGTGTAGTAAGAAAAAACGGAGCCGCAGGTAGCAGCTCCGTTTCAATTCACAGATTAGTCTTGCTTGTTGAATAAGCAACCAGTCTTAGAGAGAAGCCTTCCAAAGACCGTGAAGGTTGCAGTACTCATAAGCCTCTGCCTCAACACCCTCCTCAAGAGTGAAGGTAGCAACTGGCTCCTGGCCAGGCTTAAGCTGTGCAAACTGAGCGCCGTTCTCAGAAACAAGAGCGATGAACTCAATGTAGTGCTCTTCGAGCATTGGATGAGCAACCTCACCAACACGGACGGTAACGGTATTGCCCTCACGAGTAACAAATGGAACGTGCTTCTCAGCTGCACCATCAGTAACGCCAGCCTGGAGAAGCTCAAGGTCTGCTGCCTCTACGTTGCCTGCGACACCGTAAACAACAGCGCCTGTCTCCTTGTTACGATAAAACTTTGCGTCGATCATTTTTTCTCCTCTCACGACATCCGAAGATGTCAGAATTTCTTAGCAAGTTCTACTTAAATAGTAACAGTTATTACTTAAGAGAAACCTGCAAATTTAGAATCGACAAAAACTAAACAATCTGTGCGTATCCGCTTTGACCAATAAAATCTTTAAGCTCGGTCAAAAGAACCATGCTACGTCCATCAATCCTGGTAGGAATTTCCATGCGCATAACATCGCCCATGTCTGTTTCTACCCTAATCTCAATACAGTCCATGCCGGGATAGCGCGAGAAGATCTGTCCAAGTGTCTCGATAGCCTGTCTTTGAAGTTGAGAAGCAGGCATATGAATAACGAGTGTCTTTGGTGTGTTGTTAGCACTGTTAAGCTCAATAGGATTAACTTCTTGAGCAATAACCTGGTCTCCTCTATCAGACCGCTCAAGCTTTCCAAGAACAGAAATGAAGATGTCGCTCTGGCTCTCACCAGTCTCTGGATCAACATCTCCAGCAAGAAGTCTTGCAGCCTTCTTGTAGAGCTTAGGGAACATGACAATAGTGACGCTACCCTCCATGTCTTCAAGCGTAACAATTGCCATTGGGTCGCCGTTTTTAGTAGTGCGCTTCATAACATTAGTAACCATGCCCGCAAAGCGAATAGGCTTACCTTCTGGAACTTTGAACTGCTGAGACATAGCACCGTTAGGAAGCTGAACCTCTACATTCACTTCAATTTCTGCAAGGGCATAATCTCTGCTCTTAGCAAGGGCATACTCGTATGGACGAAGTGGATGATCAGAGACATAAATGCCTAAGACCTCGTACTCTTTAGTAAGCTTGAATCGCCTATCCCACTCAACGCCATCTGGCTCTGGGACACTATCACTAAAGCCGGAACCCTCTACCTCTGCAAACATATCAAACATAGAGAACTGGCCAACGGCCTTATCTTTTTGACGCTTAGTAGCAGCATCGATAATGTTTTGTGGATTGTTCTTATCCACAAAGCTCATCATCTGCATACGGGTATAGCCTGTTGAGTCAAAAGCTCCTGCCTTGATAAGAGCTTCAACAACGTTGCGCTTTGCCTGGCTCGCATCAACACGATCGACAAAATCGTGAATGTTGGCAAAAGGGCCGCCCTTTTGGCGCTCAAGCATAATGGCTTCACCAACACCGGCTCCTACGCCGCGGATTCCTGCAAAGCCAAAACGAATACCCTCTTTAGTAGCCGTAAAGTCTTTACCGGACTCGTTAATATCTGGCGGAAGAATCTTGATGCCCTCATGACGGCAAGCGCTTACGTAGTGAACAATCTTATCCGTCTTGCCCATGTACGAGGTAAGAACTGCTGCCATAAACTCATGTGGATAATGCGCTTTAATCCATGCGGTCTGCATAACAAGAATTGCATAGCCAGCAGAGTGAGACTTGTTGAATGCATAAGATGCAAACTCAAGAACATCGTCCCAAATGCTTTCTGCAACCGAACGATCAAATCCATTACGAACTGCGCCGTTTTTCCAGTGAGCCTCCATGGTCTCATCAGTACCGTCATCCCAGTGCTGGACAACTTCCTGCATGAGTTTGATCTTCTTTTTTGCTACTGCTTTTCTGACCTTATCAGACTCGCCTGCGGTAAAACCAGACATCTTCATAGAAATCTGCATAACCTGCTCTTGGTAGACCATGGTTCCGTAGGTTTCTTCCAAGATATCGTGAAGACGTGGATCGTAGTCTTTGACTTCTTCTCTACCGTTCATACGGTTGATATAGCTGGTAACCATACCTGCGTTAAGAGGACCAGGACGATATAAGGCGATAAGTGCGACGATGTGCTTATATTCTGTTGGCCTCATACCCTTAATGGTTGCAGTCATACCTGCAGACTCAACCTGGAAAACACCAGCAGTTCTGCCTTCTCTAAGAAGTCTATAAATTTCTGGATCAGTAAACGGAATGTTATCTACATCGATATCAATACCGTAGTTATCCTTCACGTTTTTGATTGCACGAGAAATAACTGTTAGGGTTCTCAGTCCCAGGAAGTCCATCTTAAGAAGACCCATGTCTGCGACAGAGTGTCCCTCGTACTGCGTAATTTCTACGCCACCTTTGGTATCAACCTTGGTGGGAACGTGGTCATTAACAGGCGTTGGAGCAATCAAAACCGCGCAAGCATGTACACCCTCACCACGATGCAAGCCTTCAATAGATAGAGCAGCATCAATAATTCTTCTTGCATCAGGGTCATTCTCGTATGCATCTTCAAAGTCAGCAGAATACTGATCGGCACCCTTTTGGCCTTCTTGAGCTTTATGAAGAACAAATTTTAGATGCGCGTTAGGGTCACCAGGGATCATCTTAGAAAGACGCTGGCCCATATAAACGGGATATCCTAGAACACGACAAGCATCGTTAATTGCCTGTTTAGCTTTGATGGTTGAGTACGTAATAACATGGGAAACACGCTCAGATCCATAAATCTGACGAACATGCTCAACAACCTCAAGACGACGCTCATCGTCGAAGTCCATATCAATATCTGGCATCTCTGAACGTTGAGGAGACAAGAACCTCTCAAACATGAGGCCATTCTCAAGAGGGTCAAACGAGGTAATATCCATGGCATATGCAACAATAGCGCCCGCTGCAGATCCACGACCAGGACCTACACCAATGCCATTCTCTTTTGCCCAACGAACATACTCCTGAACAATTAAGAAGTAATCAGCAAAACCCTTTTTGCAGATAATGTCGTACTCATACTCAAAACGATCTTTAACGTTAATCTCATTGATGACAACGTTTTGCCAATCATCTCCATAACGTCTTGCAAGGCCAAGTTCACACTCTTTTCTAAAGCGCTCCTCTGAGGTCTCCCCCTCTGCCAAGTCTGGGAACTTTGGCAGGTACATATGGGTCCAATCCAGCTCATAGTTGCACTTATTTGCAACCTCAATGGTGTTCTCGATAGCTTCTGGACACCACGAGAAGATCTGGCGCATTTCTTGCTCACTCTTAAGGTAGAACTCGCTGCCTGTCATGCGTTTACGGTTCTCATCATCAACGCGAGCGCCTGAACCAATGCAGGAAGCAATATCTTGAACGCTTGCATCCTCTTTAGTGAGATAGTGGTTATCGTTGGTAGCAACTACCTTAATACCAAGGTCATGACCCATCTTTACAATACGCTCAGCAAGGGTTCTATCGGTATAGCCACCCCAACTTGGATCAGACAAACCGTGGTCTTGAATCTCTAGGTAGAAATCATCTCCAAAGATATCTTGGTAAATTTTTGCCCAACGCTCTGCTTCTTCTGGACGACCTTCAAACAACATACGGGGAATGATGCCAGAAACACAAGCTGAAGTGCAGATAATTCCCTCGTGATAACGCTTGAGCATCTCAAGCGTAGTGCGCGGCTTGTAATAGAACATGTCTTTTGAGCCCGCCTCTGACATCATCTTCATCAGATTGACATAGCCGGTCTCATTTTTAGCAAGCAGGATAAGGTGATAACGTACCTGCTTAGTGCCCTTCTCAATACAATCATCAAGAATGAAATAAGCTTCACAGCCAAAAATTGGCTTAATAAGTGGAGAAGGTTTATTGGCTTTTACGGCCTCAATGTCATGTGTTTGATTCCAAATTTGAACGTCAGAAGCCCACTGAGCATGAACTTTATCATGCACACCAGCATTGGGATCATCTGCAGGAGGCTCTTCTAGATCCCAGCCCTTTTCAAAACATTCCACATCATGGCACCACTGTCCAAAATCTTTAAGTGCCTCATTGTACTTACGGCATGCAAGGTCAAAATCTGGAATACCAAAGAGATAACCATGATCAGTAAGAGCAAGTGCTGGCATGCCAAACTCTACAGCTTTACTAACCATGTCTGGGACACGGCTAGCTCCATCAAGAATGGAAAAATCTGAGTGGTTGTGGAGGTGAACAAATGCCATCTTTTTCTACGCTCTTCTCTTTGTGCTTCAAAATTTGTTCTTTTACCAAGGGCTCTTAATTTCTTTGTATAGTGTAGCCGATTCGCCGGACAATAACTACTAATACAAACATATGTTCTATGTGCTAATACTTCTATTGCCGCTGGTAAATGGAATAAAAATTTTTTCTCGTCAATGTAATGACGTCACAAAATCTCTCTGAATTTACAAAAACCGTTTGACCAAAAAACTTCTCAGAAATAAAAGTTTCAAACTGGTAACTCTTAGACTAGGGACCCCTTAATTGGGAATATAGTTTTTGTGTTAAGTAACCTAGCTAAGGAGATCACATGGATCAGATGAAAAGCATTTCCTTTGACGACATTGCAGCGGCTCAGAAGAACTTTGAGTCCGACCGCGCTCACACTGTAGCTAAAAATGCTGCTACCAGCGCTGGTGTTAGAAAAGCAGCTCGTGTACCAGAAGGTGTTGCCCTTAATCCTCTTACCTTTGATGTTGAGGTAAAGCAGGGTGACCGCACCAATCAGAAGCGTTCTGGTCGTTGCTGGATGTTTGCTTCCCTCAATACGTTTAGATATCGCATCATCAAGAAGTACAACCTCTCCACTTTTGAGCTTTCTCAGGCATATCCGCTGTTCTGGGACAAGATGGAGAAGTCCAACTGGTTCCTTGAGAACATTCTAGATACCCTTGATGAGCCTCTGAATGGCCGTCTTGTATCCTTCCTGCTTACCGACCCAATCGGTGATGGTGGCCAGTGGGATATGTTCAAGAGCCTTGTTAAAAAGTACGGCGTTGTGCCAAAGAGCGCTATGCCAGAGACTGCTAACTCTTGCAACACCCACGAGATGGACGCATACCTCACCCGTTATCTTCGTAGTGCTGCAAAGCGTCTTCGTGAGACTGCAACAGCTGGTGAGTCCCTTGAGTCTTTGCGCGAGATGAAGAAAGAGATGATGGAGGACGTCTATACCCTGCTAGTAACCTGCCTGGGTCAGCCTCCTGTGTCCTTTGAGGCCCGCCTGCGCGATAAGGACGATAACCTCGTTCTTTCCGGCACTTTTACCCCTCAGGAGTTCTTCGCTGAGACTGTTGACATGAACCTTGATGATTACATCTCAATCATCTCTGCTCCTACTGCTGACAAGCCTTTCAACCACACCTACACCGTTTCCCGCTTGGGCAACGTTGTTGAGGGTGGCGGCGTTCGTTACCTCAACCTTGAGATTCCCGAGCTCAAGCGCCTCGCTGTAGCTCAGCTCAAGGACAACCTACCAGTCTGGTTTGGTTGCGATGTTGCCCAGTCTTACCTTCGTGAAGAGGGCATCATGGATACCCGCGCGCTCGACGTTGATGGACTCTTTGGCTTCCCAGTTGAAGGTGCTCTTGACCGTGCTGAGCGCCTTGACTACGGCGAGTCTCTCATGACTCACGCTATGGTTCTTGAGGGTGTTAACTTTGATGCCGAGGGCAACACCACCCTCTGGAAGGTTGAGAACAGCTGGGGTAAAGACCACGGCCGTGATGGCTTTGACACCATCTCCGATCCTTGGTTTGACGAGTACGTCTACCAGATTGTTGTTGACAAGAAGTATCTCACTCCTGAGCAGCTCAAGACCTTTGAGACCGAGGAAGCAACTGTCCTCGAGCCATGGGACCCAATGGGCTCTCTTGCAACACTTCGCTAAGGTACAAACCATCTGGCGAGAAGATCGGTCTTCTCGCCAGGTTTTTCTAAACGCTACTAACAAAAGGAGCCGTAATGGCTGATCAGACCGTAAATCCACAGTGGGCAAACGAGGAAACTGCTGCTTTTAGCGCAGACCGCGCTAACCGCGTTGCCCGCAACTCCGTAACCTCTATGGGCGTTTCCGCAGCTGCTCGCGACATCACCACCATGCGCACCTACGCTGACACCTACGGTGTTGCTGTTGCCAAGACGGGCGACGTCACCAACCAGCGTCAGAGTGGTCGCTGCTGGATGTTCTCTTCTTTCAACGTACTTCGCCAGGAGGCAATCAAGAAGCTTGACGTTGATACCTTTGAATTCAGCCAGGCATATGGCATGTTCTACGACAAACTTGAGAAGGCTAACTCCGCACTTGAGTACATCATTCAGACCGCTGACCAGCCAACCGATTCTCGTGTTGTCCACACACTTCTGACTGAGGGCATTGGCGACGGCGGCTACTACTCATTTGCCATGAGCTTGGTTGAGAAGTACGGCCTGGTTCCTAAGGATGCCATGCCAGAGACTGCTTGCTCCAAGAACTCCACCCAGATGGACGAGCGCATTGACCGCCTGTTCAGGAAGAGTGCTGGCGAGCTTCGCGCAGCATACACAGCTGGCAAGTCTCTGGACGAGCTTCGTGCGCTTAAGCAGGAGCAGCTCAAGGGCTTCCACCAGATCCTTTCCATCTGCCTTGGCGAGCCACCTCTGACCTTTGATTTTGAGTGCAAGGTTGGCAAAAACGCACAGGTAGATAAGGCAAAGCTCTCCCCTGTTGAGCCAAGCAAGGCTTCTGACAACAAGGACAAGAAGGACGGCGAGAAGGACGAGGAGGGCACCCAGATTCTTCGCGACTTTGGCATTACTCCTCTTGAGTTTGCTGAGCGCTATTGTGGCGTTGATCCTCGTGGCTATGTCCAGCTCATCTCTGTTCCAAGCAAGAAGTATCCTTACGGCAAGGTGTATCACCCAACCTTCATCGATACCGTTTTAGGTGGCATTAAGACTCGCTTCTTAAACGTTGAACCAGAGGTTCTTGAGGCAGCTACCATTGCTTCTTTGAAGGACGGCAACCCTGTCTGCATGGCCTGCGACGTTATGCAGGAGTTCCCTCGCCACAACGAGGACTTCAACTACGTTCTCTCAACCGACACCATGGATTACAACGGCCTCTTTGGCGTTGATTTTGACATGGATCGCGCCTCAATGATTGAGAACTATGAGACTTCCCTTACCCACGCAATGACCTTCCAGGGCGTTGAGCTTGATAAGGACGGCAAGGCTAAGCAGTGGCGCATTGAGAACAGCTGGGGTAAGGCTGTCTCTTATACACATCTGACGCTGCCGACGATCTACTCTGTGTAGATC
>CALFOQ010000067.1:0-17530 GCA_937921235.1 uncultured Atopobium sp.
AATTTGCTCAGACTTGGCGAGAAAAACAGGCAAATAGCTCAGACATGGTGCGCTTTTCAGGCAAACTGTTCAGACATGACAACAAAACCCGGCTCCTACTTTGTGTGGGAGCCGGGCTAACGTTTAAGGTACGTTGACGTCAAAGCACATTTGCCATTAGTCGCCGTTATGCGCCGAGGTAAGCCTTACGAACGTCATCGTCGTGGAGAAGCTCCTGGCCGGTGCCATGCTTAGCAACCTTACCAAGCTCAAGAACGTATGCACGGTCAGCAACCTTAAGTGCCATATTAGCGTTCTGCTCAACCAGCAAAATGGTGGTTCCTGCATCGCCGAGCTGGCGAATAATCTGGAAGATTTCCTCAATCAGAAGAGGAGCCAGACCCATGGAAGGCTCGTCGAGCATCAAAAGCTTTGGCCTGCTCATCAGAGCACGACCCATAGCAAGCATCTGCTGCTCGCCGCCAGACAGCGTTCCTGCCAGCTGATTCTTGCGCTCGCGAAGACGTGGGAAATGCTCGTAGACCATCTTGACGGTCTTAGCGTTCTGGGAATCGGGCTGCGTATAGCCGCCCATCTCAAGGTTTTCAGCAACACTCATGCGAGAAAACACACGGCGGCCCTCAGGGCACAATGCCAGGCCAGCCTCAACAATCTTGTGAGCGCGCTGGCCTACAAGGTTTTTCTCGTCAAGCGTAATGGTGCCAGAGTCCGGCTTTACTAGACCAGCAATGGTGTTCAGCGTAGTTGATTTACCTGCACCGTTTGCACCAATAAGGGTAACAATCTCGCCCTCATGGATGTCAAAAGAGATACCCTGAACTGCATGAATTGCACCGTAAGAAACGTTAAGGTCCTTGACGGACAGCAGTGTTTTTCCTGCGCCAGCTGCCTGGGTGTTTGTAGTTTCAGCGGCCATTAGCGCACCTCCTGCTTTCCAAGATATGCCTCGATAACGCGAGGATTATTCTGAACTTCTTCTGGCGTTCCCTTTGCAATGATGTTGCCGTGGTCAAGAACGGCCAAACCCTCGCAGATACCCATAACAAACTTCATATCATGCTCGATGAGAAGAACAGCAATCTTGAAGTCATCACGAATCTTAAGGACATTCTCCATAAGCTCATCGGTCTCTGCTGGATTCATACCTGCAGCTGGCTCGTCAAGCAGCAAAATCTTAGGCTGCGTTGCCAGAGCGCGAAGAATCTCAAGCTTGCGCTGAGCGCCATAAGGCAGGTTACCTGCAAGGGTATTTGCAAGATTCTCCATGTCAAAAATGCGCAGCAGCTCGCGAGCGTTATCAGCGCTCTCTTTTTCCTGCTTCCAGTGAGCTGGAAGACGAAGGACGTCCTCAAAGAAATGAGACGTCATGTGGCTGCCCTGACCAACCTGAATGTTCTCCATAACAGTCATGTTGTTGAACAGTCGAATGTTCTGGAAGGTGCGGGCAATACCCATATGATTTGCTTCAACAACGCTTTTACCAGCAAGGTCGTAGCCGTCAATCATTACGGTACCACGGGTTGGCTTGTAGACACAGGTAAGCAAGTTAAAGACAGTTGTTTTACCTGCACCGTTAGGACCAATGATGCCAGAAATCTCGGTAGGACCAAGAGCGATGTTGAAGTCATTAACAGCAGTCAAGCCACCAAAGTCAATGCCCAGGTGTTCAGCCTGAAGAACTGGAATTGCACCAAGGTCTCGCTCTGGAATAAGGTTAGGAGACTCTTGCCTAATAAGTTTTGTAGTGTTTTTAGTTGCCATCGCTCTTACGCCTCCTTCGAATCAGTTGAGGCTTCTACCTGCGTATCCGCCTGCTCATTTGCCTGAGCGCCTGCCTGCGCCTTGACCTGTACACCCGCCTGCTCGTCCGAGTCATCCTTGTTCCAAGGGAAATCCTTGTTCATGATGCGCTCAATAATGCGGGACAGCGAGAAGTCATAAGAGCCAAATAGACCCTCAGGTCTGAAGATCATGACCAGAATCAAGACAATTGCGTAAGCAACCATACGGTAGTCAGCAAAGGCACGTAGAGCCTCTGGGAGTACGGTCAGGACAGTTGCGGACACAACGGAACCAAACATAGAGCCCATGCCACCAAGAACAACCATAACCAGAATCTCAACAGACTTCATAAAGCCAAACTTGGCAGGCGCCATAACGCCGATGCAGCCCGCGTAAAGGCCGCCTGCAATACCAGCAAGGAATGCAGAGAAAACAAAGGCAAGGGTCTTGTAATACGTGGTATTAACGCCTGATGCCTCTGCTGCAATCTCATTATCGCGGATGGCGAGAATAGCGCGTCCATGTCTAGACTTCATAAGAGTATGAATAGCAAAGATAGCAAGCGAAACAACAATTGCGGTGTTCAGGTAGCCTGTATAAGCAGGAATACCCGTGAGGCCTGATGCGCCACCAGTAAGCTTGAAGCCAAGAGCAGAGTCAATGTTTACCAGGACAACACGGATAATCTCTGCAAAGCCCAGAGTAATGATGGCCAGGTAATCACCGCGAAGACGAAGTGCTGGAATACCAATAACCACACCCATCAGAGCGGCGCAAATGCCGCCAAACAAAAGGCCCACAACAAAAAGAATAACTGCAGGTGTAGAGCCTGAGGCCATGGACTGAGCATCCAGACCAAAGAGTGGCATCATGCGAATGATAAAGATTGCGCAGGCATAACCACCAATGGACATAAAACCAGCGTGACCCAGAGGAAGCTGTCCCAGATATCCGGTAACAATGTTCAGAGAAACGGTCATCAGAACATACACGCCAATTTGCTCAAAAACAACGGTCTGATAGCGAGAAATAAGGCCCTCTCCTACCAGGAAGTTTCCACCAAAGACAAAGAGTGCAACAAGAATTGCATTGATGGCATAGCGAGCAGGCATAGTGAGCTCACGACGCTGACCATCTTTTCCACCAAAACCAGTGACAATTACGGGGTTGTGGTTATTATCGCGTGGATACATTTTAGTCATGTGAGCCTCCTTACACTTTCTCGGTAACTGGTCGGCCAAGCAGGCCAGTTGGTTTCACAACAAGAACAAGAATCAAGAGTAAGAAGACTACTGCATCCTGCCAGACGGACAGACCAAAGGCAGCAACAAAGACCTCGGAGAAGCCAACAATAAGGCCGCCAATAACAGCGCCAGGAATGGAGCCAATGCCGCCAAGAACTGCTGCAACAAATGCCTTGGTGCCCAGCATGACGCCCATGGTAGGAGAAACCTGCTGGTATGCCATGGAGTACAGAATAGCTGCAATGCCTGCCAGAGCGGAACCAACTGCAAAGGTAAAGCTAATAGTGCTATTGACGTTGACGCCCATCAGACGAGCAGCGCCCATATCCTCAGAAACGGCACGCATTGCCTTACCAAGACGAGTCTTCTGAACCAAAAGGGTCAGAACAACGGTTGCCACAATAGTAACAGCAACAGTCAAAAGTGCAGTGCCGGAGAGCGTCGAACCAAATACCTGAACAGTTCCCAGGTCAATGATGCTTGGAACAACCTTAGCGTCAGCGCCCAGAAGCAGCTGAACACCGTTCTCAAGCAGGTAAGAGACACCAATTGCAGTAATCAGAATAGAAAGCCTTGGAGCTTCTCTGAGTGGTGCATAGGCAACCTTATCAATAAGAACACCCAGCACAATACAACCAAAAATGGCGAGAAGAACGGCGATTGCAGGATTGAGTCCTAACTGAACAAGCGCAATCCAAGCAACGTAGGAGCCAAACATGATGATGTCACCATGTGCAAAGTTAAGAAGCAAGATGATGCCGTACACCATTGTGTAACCAAGCGCCACCAGTGCGTAAATACTGCCCAATTGAAGTCCATTGAGCACCTGAGTCAAAAACATCTGAGGTTCTCTTTTCTATGAAGGATTGATCGTGTCATAGATGGACTCTTTGCCATCTTTAAAGGTGATGATCAGTGTGGACTTCACGGGATCACCCGTGCCCTGATACGAAAGGGTTCCGGTAACACCCTCAACCACACCAGATGCAATCGCATCAATAATTGCCTGCCTATACTCATTGGAGTTGTAGGTATAACCGCGTTTCTCGACAGTCTTAAGAGCGGAGCAAAGGATCATCGCTGCGTCATAGCCCAAAGAACAGAAGTTAGTTGGAGCCTCACCGTATTCCTCGGTATAAGCCTTAACAAAATGCTGAACTTTTTCATCTGGGTTTGAAGCAACAAAGGCAGAGCAATAGAAGCATCCTTCAAGGTCAGCCGCAGAAGCATAATCCTGCTCGCCGCCAATGATGCCTGCCCAACCATCTGCGCCCATAAAAGGCTTTTTGCAGCCAAGCTGGCGAGCCTGCGTCACAATCTTGCCGTTATCCTGGTAATAGTTTGGAGCCAAAATGGCATCAGGATCCAGTCCAATAATGCTGGTGAGCTGGGCGTTAAAGTCAACAGCTCCCGTTGGATAGCCCTGCTGGGATACAACCTCAATGCCCAACTCACGAGCCCTCTGGACAAATGCGTTGTTTACGCCAATCTCGTAATCGCCACCAGAGTTAAAGATGGTTCCTACACGCTGATAGCCTTGCTTTTTAGCAAACTCTGCAAGAACAACGCCCTGGAATGGGTCGGTGACAGTAGCGCGGAACATGTTATTACCGTGAGCAACAACGTCTTCTGCTGTTGCAGATGCCGTTACGCAAGGAATGTTGTCCAGAACCGATTTCTGCGCCAGTGCAATGGTTGGCGTTGAGGTAACGTCACCTAGAATTGCGCAGACATTCTCGTCAAGTAGCTTGTTATAGACAAGAATAGCTTCGGTTGAATCGCCTTTCTCATCCTCAGCTATAGGGACAATCTGGCGGCCACCAGCTCCACCATTCTTGTTGAATTCCTTGAGGTACAGCAAAATGCCGCTACGCACCGCAAGGCCATACTGGGCAACGTCGCCGGTATACGGTCCCATCACGCCAACGTAAATGGAGTTAGGGTCTTGGTTCTTTGGCGAACAACCTGCTAGAGCAAACGACCCCGCAATGGTCCCGGCCACCTCCAAAAAGCGTCGTCGCGTTAGCTTATGTGCCATATTCATCTCCTTTTCTCCATAGCGTTGAGTATGTGACACAACACAATATGGCTGCAGCCCTTAAAAAAGAACCACAGCCAAAAAATGTTATCTAACTTGAAATAATTTTAGAGAAACCGGATGTTTCTACGAGCTCCAGCCTTTCGCGACGGTTGCGCGGTTGTCTTCTGACTACCCGCAGCTGGTCTACGTGTACTACTTACGCCTCACGTACCAGCGGAAGCTCACCAGCAAAGTGACGAGGCTTGTAAGAGGCCTTGTCTGCGCTGGTCTTCTCACCAAGATCAAGCGAAGAAATCTTCTTCATCTTGCTGGTACCGCCCTCAATCAGGCGAAGCAGCTCGCGCGTTGGTCTCTCGTCAGCCGCCTGAAGCTCAGCTGCCATCTCACGCTCAACCGCGTCAAAGATGTCCTGAACATGCGATGACGTATCGTTTGTAGCCTTGACCAGCGGCATTGCGGTTGATTGTGCAACCACACCAGCGTAGTTTGGCTCGCGAGAAGGACACATCTGAGCTGCGGCAACCTTGTGAGACGCAGCAGGTTTTGCACCCGACAACTCCACCGAGCTTGCAACTTCAGCCTCAGCAGCAACCTGACCAATGAGCGGCAACTGCACTGGATGATACTTGCGCATCTGCTGCTGATCATGGCGAGCTAGGTGCTCGTCCATTGCAGCCAGTGCAAGCGTCCAATCATCAGCATGCTCAAGCTCGTCAATCGTGCGCTTCTCAGGGAAGACTCCCTGGTCAA
This sequence comes from uncultured Atopobium sp., assembly GCA_937921235.1. GTDB lineage: Bacteria > Actinomycetota > Coriobacteriia > Coriobacteriales > Atopobiaceae > Lancefieldella. The sequence continues at coordinate 5,818 of CALFOQ010000067.1, forward strand.
CGTAAGAAATACGGCTAGAAATATCAGCAGCATGATTGGTGAAGTCTTCAGGAATAGCCTCGGCACCAATCTCAGCAATACCAAAATCTCGCGTAATGGACTCTTCGCCCACAGCCTTAGTCCACCAAGCTGTACCTACGTCACCAACGGTTCCGTCAGCACGCTCGATAATGGGCAGACCGTCCATAGGATCTTTCCCCAGGCGCTCAAGAAGTACCGCAGCAGCACCCTTTGCACGTGCAACGGTACGCTCGCGCCAGCTCAAAAGCTTGGTGTAGTTCTCTGCAATCTGCGCGTAGTCGTTTGTAGAGTGCGCAGGAGCCTTCTTTGCGGGAACGGGAAGAACACCCTCTGCGGCCGTACTTACAACCTGTGACTTCTTTGCAGGTGACTCGGCAGGCTGGATAGGCAGCTCAGCAGACTGAACACGAATGGACCCAGTCATATCCCACTGAGAAGCCCTCATGTGCTTTGGCTTGTACGCAGCAATCGAGCGCCTTGGAGAGTCCAGTGGAATCACAATGCTCTCTTCTGGCGAGAAGTTCGATGCAGCTGAGACCTGCTTTGAAGATAGAGCCTCATCTGAGCTCTGGAACGTTGCAGCTGACTGGCTCTTTGCTTCTACCTCATCGATTTTCTCGCCACGATTTACCGAGCGAGAGACTACCAAGGCCGCACCAGAAATGACTGCAACCGCAGCAAGTCCCACTCCAATGCCCGTAAAGATTGCACCAAGAGGCGTTTGACGAATTTCATTGGCGGTAAGGGCATACGCAGATGCTGGCTCTGCTACCAGAACCAGTCCACTGAGCAGGCCGGCGACTACTGCCGGATTCCTACCTTCTGTCATACAAACTCCCCCTACAAACGCCAAGAAGATGTATGAAGACACACGCTAAATTTGCATATGCTACTAAACCCAATACGGGCGACGTGAGCAACGGGTGGGCTTCATTTCATCTTTGTGTAATCCGCTGCAACACATAATTGTGCTGTTAGAAATGACTATAGCGTAATTCGTTATTTTTTACAGCGTTTTTAATACTTTTTCATAATTCTTTGGCAGTTATTCACCAAAAATGACGAGAAAAAAGAAGTGCCTCCCAACATAGATTGGAAAGCACTTCTTGCGTCATCTTTAAATCTGACTAATTCTGTGGATAGTCAGACTGTGCAGCCTTCTTTGCAGATCTAATCAGGAAGTCCTGGTTATTGTCGGTCTGCTTAAGACCACTGATAAGAGCAGTAGTTGCACGCTCAGTGTTATTGAAGCCTGCAAGAATACGGCGAACGCCCCATACCATAGGCTGAAGCTCTGGCTTAATAAGCAGATCCTCATTACGAGTACCAGAAGAAACAGGATCAATAGCTGGGAAGATGCGGCGATCTGCCAGGTCTCGATCAAGCTTGAGCTCCATGTTACCAGTGCCCTTGAACTCCTCGAAGATAACCTCATCCATCTTGGAGCCTGTATCTACCAGGGCAGACGCAATAATAGTGAGCGAGCCGCCGTTCTCGATATTTCGAGCTGCACCCAAGAACTTCTTTGGTGGATACAGAGCTGCGGAATCAACACCACCAGAAAGAATACGGCCAGAAGCAGGAATAGCCAGGTTGTATGCACGAGCAAGACGTGTGATGGAGTCCAGAATAACCACAACGTCCTGACCCATCTCAACCAGACGCTTTGCTCGCTCAATGACGAGCTCCGAGACAACGGTGTGATTCTCTGCTGGCATATCAAAAGTTGAAGCAACAACGGTGCCCTTAATGGAGCGCTCCATGTCTGTAACTTCCTCAGGGCGCTCGTCTACCAAGAGGCAGAAGAGGTGGACCTCAGGATTGTTGGTGGTAATAGACTGGCAAATGCGCTTCAAAATGGTGGTTTTACCTGCCTTTGGAGGCGAGACAATCAAACCACGCTGACCCTTACCAATAGGAGCCACCAGATCAATTGCACGGCCCGTAATGGAGTCTTTACCGTGCTCCATAGTAAGAGGCTGGTCTGGGAAAATAGGGGTCAGGTCTTTGAAGCGAGGACGGTCCTTAAGACCCTCAACTTCCCCACCGTTGACCTGGGTAACCTTAAGCAGTGGTGGATACTTGCTATTTACGCGTGCAGGTCCCACCATACCCAAGACGCTATCACCCGGGCGCAGACCAAGATTTCTAATAATCTGCTGGTGGACAAAGGCGTCGTCATCGCCTTCCATATAATTGCCTGTACGAATCCAGCCGTAGCCTTCGTTACTAATCTGAAGAATACCCTCAACAGTCTTAAAACCCTCAGCAGCTGCAGATGCAGCGTATACAAGCTCAATTAAATCGGACTTATGAACGCCTGCGTACTCAATACCCAGCTCAGTTGCTTTAGCACGAAGCTCAGAAAGCTTCATCTCTTGCAGAGCCTCTTTGGAAAGCGATGGCTCGCTTGCCTGGCCCTGCTTGCGATTCTTGTTGCGCTGGTTGTTCTGTCTACGATCGCGAGAAGGACGCTCCTGGTTGTTGGCGTGTGCGTTTTCCTGTGTCTTCTCGCCCTCCTGAGCCGCTTCTTTTGGCTCAGCATTACGATGTCGACGACGTGCTGCACCCGTACGAGAACGCCCTGGACGCTCTGCTGGAGCTGCATCGGAATCTGCTACTGCACCAGAAGCCTGCTCCTGAGCTGCACCATCCTGCTGCTCAACACTACCCTGCTCTTCAGCAAAGTTCTTCTGAGCCCTATTGGTATTCTGGCCAGCTGCACCCTCTGCCTCTGCTTTAGTAAAGGCAGGAGCCGGGGTTACCTCCGCAGAAGGCTGAGTTGCGTCCTGAACAATCTTGGTAAGGCGATCAGTGTCTACAACATCAGAAGAAACCTTGCCACTTGCCTGGACCTGAGCCAAAACCTCTGCCTGAGCAACCTCAAGGGCACGCTCATGGAGAGCACGCTCTTCCATCTCTTCTTTACTAGGACGTCCGCGACGACGCTTTGGTGGCTCTGTAATGCCTGCTGCGTTCATAGCCTCTGCCACAACAGCCTCTACCGCACGACGCGCCTCAGTCTCTTTTTTAGTTGGACGACCGCGACGACGCTTAGCAGCAGATGAATTAGAGGCCTTTTCTTCAGTTGCCTCAGAATTGGTATTTTCTGAAGTTGAATTTTCTGAATTACTATTTTCACTCTTACGAGGTCTACCACGTCTACGTGGTGCTGGAGTATTTTCTACATCATTTAAAGAATCATTTTGGACCGAAGATGTTTCGTCCGACATGTACAAACCTCTCTGTTTGCTCATCAAAATAATCTGTAATAATACGTAAGAAATATGATGAAGGGATAACAAACAAAATCAAATAGGTGCAAATCCAAAAGGAATATACCACGAAAATGCCCGCCTTATGATGAAAAAATAATAAAATTCACCATAAAACGGGCAAATGGGGATTTATACCACTAACCCTTAAACCTCGAGAAACCCATCTTCTAGATTTCTTTAATCTGCATAAATCATTTAAACAGCTGTGCGACTCTTTCTTTTTACAACAATATCTTCAATTTGCTGAACGATTTCTTTGATATACGTCTTGCCTTGAGGCGTGAGCTCAACCATAGTTACTCTTCTTGAAAGAGCATCATCATGTTTGCGCTGTATCAGGCCACTTTCTGCCAAAGCAGTAAGAGACATAGAAACCGTTGGCTGCAAAAGACCAAGCGCGTCAACAATCTCTGTAATAGAAAGAGCGTCTTTAGGAGAATCTAGAATTGCAAGAAGCACCATATCTGCTGCCCTGCAATACAGAGCTCCCATAGCGTCAACATACATGACGATGCGCTCAAACGAAGTACGTGAAAGTGCCTGGCCGGGCGCAATACGAGCACAGGTAAGCTTGGACAGCTCCTCAACTGCTTCTACACCCTTTTCTGTGATGATACACACTACGTTGCGTCGATCAATGGCGCCTTCATCTCTCTTGATGAAACCAAGCCTTGCCAGGTGCGAGGTACGATGAGTAATCGTAGGACGAAGAGCACTCTGATACTCGGCAATTTCTGAAGTCTTAACAGGAGCACCCTTCACATTGAGGCGACACAAAATAGCAAACTCTTCAAACGTGAGTCGTCTGTTAGCAGGCACCACTCTTCTAACCAAGTTGTAAGACCTGCGAATGGACATGTACTCGCGAAGTTCCATAGAGACCTCCACTCTTATGCCCGAACCATTTACTATTTGCTCGCATAATGAGTATACCTCTAAAAAACACGTGTTAACGTGGGGACAAAACAATAGTTAGTCAAAAATATGTTAGAAAATGGCGCTTATATGACATCAATATAGGCTTTTATATGCAGCAATATAAAATTTGAGTAATAAAAATTAATTTTATTATCTCTTTTATACATTAAAAAATTTTTTACATAACGGAGAAATATGTAAATTATCTGGAGAAATTCACTAAAGATACCGTGCAGGTATTCGATACTTGCACGGTATCATGACAAAACAACATAATTAGCTATCGTTTACATTGACTCAGGAGCAGAAACACCAATCAGATTAAGAGCAATTGCAAGTACGCGACGAGTTGCATCGCACGCAGCAAGACGAGCCTTAGAAAGTTCTGCGTCCAGTGGGCGTCCTTCAGAAGGAAGTACCTGGCAAACGGTATAGAATGCGTGAAACTGACCAGCAAGCTCTTCAATATAATGCGTAATGCGGAATGGTGCCCTATCGCGAGCACAACCCTCAACAAGACCTGGGAACTCAAAGAGTTTACGAGCAAGCGCCTGTTCGGCATCTTCAGAGAGCAGCCCAAGATCAACCTCAGAGCCAATAGCCTTATCTGCAACAGCTTCCATACCAAGTGCCTTTGCCTCATCAAGGTCAACGCTAGCAGCGCGGCGCAAAATAGAGCAAATACGCGCATGAGCGTACTGAACGTAATACACAGGATTAGAGCTGTCCTGACGCTTTACCTGCTCAATGTCAAAGTCAATCATCTGGTTGGAAGACTTTGAAACAAGGGTGTAGCGCGTTGCATCAACACCAACCTCGGCGAGAAGCTCGTCAAAGTGGATACCAGTTCCTTTGCGCTTAGACATTCTGACGGCAACGCCGTTTCTGAGCAGGTTAACCAGCTGGCCAAGCAAAACCTCAAACTGAGTTGGGTAACCAAGAGCTGTTGCAGCAGAGCGAACACGCTGAATATATCCGTGATGATCTGCTCCCCAAATATCAATAACATGGTCAACACGCTGGAACTTGTTCCAGTGGTACGCAACGTCGGAAGCAAAATAGGTATACTCACCATTTGTTTTGATGAGTACACGGTCCTTATCGTCACCAAAATCAGTGGAACGGAAGAACAGCGCGCCCTCATCAGAACGGTACAGGTAGCCAAGCTTATCCAGAGCATCGAGCGCACGATCAACGGCATCTTTACCCTGGTCGTCCTTAACGTATAGAGAGCGCTCAGAGAACCAAACATCAAAGTCAGCGCGGGCGTTGTGGCAGGTATTTTTGATGGATTCAAGCATCATCTTGTAGCCGCGCTCGCGGAACTCTGCCATGCGCTCATCTTCAGATTTGTCTGCCCAGACCTCTCCGTCATTTTTGAGGAAGAAAAGTCCCAGGTCAACAATATAATCTCCAGCGTATGCATTGCCGCCAAGAGAGTTGATAAACTCGTCAGTAAACGGATGCTCCTCTGGATGAGCATCGTCTTCGTCTGCAACGTAAGCATTGCGATCTTCTGCAAGCACCTGCGCAGCCGCATCAGCGTCAATGCCGCGCTCCTGCATGATGTCAATAAGCTGCAGATAACGCTTAGAAATGGAGTGACCAAAAACGTCCATCTGTGAGCCGTGATCGTTTACGTAGTATTCGCGCTCAACGTCATAGCCTGCAAAGGCAAGAATGCGACTTAGAGAATCTCCAAGCGCTGCCCAACGGCCATGACCAATATGCAGAGGACCAACAGGGTTTGCAGAAACGTACTCTACCTGGACCTTTTGACCGGCGCCAAAAGAAGAACGGCCAAAGTCTGCGCCCTGCTCGCGAACAGTATTAAAAATCTCATTGCCCGCAGCAGTTGACAGATAGAAGTTTACAAAGCCAGGACCTGCAACCTCAACGCGCTCAATCTGAGCATCTTTGGCAATATGTGCCACAAGAGCTGCTGCAATATCGCGCGGTGCTTTATGTGCCAGCTTTGCAGAACGCATTGCAACCGTAGAAGACCAGTCTCCATTTGATGAGTCCTGTGGGCGCTCAAGTCCCACATCATCAATCTGGAATTCAGGCAACTCACCCGCAGCCTGGGCATCTGCCAAGGCTTGACGTACAAGTTCCTCGATCTTCTCGCGCATGGTTCTCCTTTAAATTCAGTACACGTGTGCAGCGTAAGTACGTAGTGTGGGCGTAGTTTTGAAAATACTACTCGGTTTCCTCGGAAGATTTTACCTGATGTTGAGCAGCAAGTTCGTGACGCAAATTGGCCAGACCGCGCTCAAGACCCACAGGATAAATCTGAGGGTTCAAGAAACGTGTATACGCTGCATCCAGACGCATAAGCGCTGCGTGACAGCGATCGCGCGCAACCTCGATGGACTCACTCTCCCCTACACGCTTACCTCCTTCTACCAGCCTTACCATCAGCTCGCGAGAAGTTCCTTCAAGCTTGTGGGTTGAATACGGGTCAATGATGTCGACAACAGTTGCCTTAGACTCTGGACTCTTGGTTACCAGGTAATCTGGGTCAAAAATCATGTCGCCTGCAGGGCAGCCGTTTGCATCATAGAAGCGGCGAATGTGCTGAATGCCTGGGACGGTACGCTTGTAAGCCATCTCGGACAGCTTAATAACAGGAGTCCAAGGCTCAGCAGCAGACTGACGACGAGCGGTGAGCTTATAGACGCCGCCAAGCGAAGGCTGAGGATCGCAGGTGGCAAGCTTGGTACCAACACCAAAGGCGTCAATAGGTGCGCCCTGAGCAAAGAGCGACTGGATGGTGTACTCGTCAAGATCATTTGAAACAGAAATCTTGATGTAAGGAAGGCCAGCCTCGTCAAAAGCCTTGCGAGCTTCCTTAGAAAGGCGCGCAAGGTCTCCGGAGTCAATACGAACAGCATTCAAGCGCTCGCCACGCTCTTCCATCTCTTTTGCCACAATAATAGCGTTCTTGATGCCTTCGTGAACATCATAAGTATCAAGCAGAAGTGAGCAGTTAGTTGGGCTAGATTTTGCAAACGCCCTAAAGGCATCAAGCTCAGTATCAAACGACATTACCCAAGAGTGTGCGTGGGTACCAAAAACAGGAATGCCGTAAATTTTGCCAGCAAGGACATTTGAAGTGCTTGAAGCACCTGCAATATAGGAAGCGCGAGCAACAGCCAAGCCACCATCTGGACCTTGCGCACGACGCAGACCAAAGTCAGAGACGGGATTGCCCTGAGCAGCCTTGATAACGCGAGCGCACTTAGTTGCTGCCAAAGTCTGGAAGTTGACCAAGTTTAGCAGGGCGGTCTCAATGAGCTGACAATCAACAATAGAACCCTCTACGCGGACCATAGGCTCACGTGGGAAAACAAGATCTCCCTCGGGGATTGCATCAATGGTTACATTGAGCTTGTGGTTGCGCAAAAACTCAAGGAACGCTGGCTTAAAGAGACGACCGCCACCAGGAGAGTTAATGCTTGCCAGGTAGTCAATATCGTCGTCTTCAAAGATAAAATTCTCAACTAAGTCAGCAATTTGACCGGTACCACAAGAAATTGCAAATCCACCATTAAAGGGGTTCTCGCGGAAGAATGCGGTAAAGCATGCCTCTGCATCAACAAGACCGGCTTCCCAATAACCTTGAGCCATCGTGAGCTCATACAAGTCTGTATTAAGACTAACGTCTGAGGGTTTGGTACGATCAGTGAGTGACATAGTTGCTCTTTTCGATTGGTCAAAAACTGACGGTGAGACGATATATCTAGAGTAGCAGTCCTACAAAATAAATTGGCTTACAACAAAGATAACTGCGAGAATTACCACAGTTCCAATAACAATTTTTTGCCCCAGAGGCATTTTGATGTCTTCGTCGTCCTCATCAGGCTCCATAAGGGCGCGACCTTTTGCGCGCTGCTCCTGAATGCGACGAATTTGCTCGGCCTCCTGCTGAGCTGCCTGACGTGCAGCACGCTGCTGAGCTTCACTTTCCGCTGCTGCATCTACCTCTGCCTGAACTGCAGCTTCTGCCTGGGCTGCACGGGTCTTCTCGGCACACAGCGCCTCGAGCTCAGCACGTTCCTTCTCTGCGCGAAGAGCCTCGAGCTCCCTGCGCTCCTTCTCTGCGCGGAGCGCTTCCAGCTCGGCGCGCTCCGCGTCCGTGAGTGCAGCCGCCTGTGGCGCTGGGGTGGTTTGGAGCTCTTCGGGTTTCTCGACAGACATGGTTACTCCTCGGTTTGTGTATCGGGGATGCTTGTGGCGCGGACGTCGGCGGCGGTGCCAGCAGCGCCGGAGTCGTCGGCGGTGCCGTGAGCCGTGCGAAGCTTGAGAGCGGGACCCTCAACGCCTGTTGCGTCAAAGGCTGGCACAAAACTCTCGGAGACGGTTCCACCCTCCTGCCACCACAGGTTCTCAAAGCCCAGGTCATCCGCATGACAGAGCACCAACTCGTACTCCTCGTCAGAAAGCGTTCCAGAAAGCGGACCGCCAGCCGCGCGCATGCGCTCGTTGGGCGTGTACTGATTCATGATTGATACGTCTACATCATTATGACAAAGATTCCAGACGCGGTTGAGTACCTCGCAGGAATCGTCCGCGTGCGTGGGCATGACCAGGTGGCGCACAATGATGCCTTGCAACATGCGACCGTCGTCGTCCAGCTTGCGACCGCCGCGACTCATCACCGAGTCATGCATAACCTCAAGCGCCGCCATGGACATCTCTGGATAATCTGCTGCGTACGAGAGCTCTTTTGCCAGCGCAGGGTCTGCGTACTTGACGTCTGTCAGCCAAATATCAATAACACTCGAAACTTTCTGCACCACCTCTGGCAACTCGTATCCCGAGGTATTGCACACTATTGGGAGCGTCAATCCCGCCTCTTTTGCCAGCGTCACTGCTTCAATTATGTGTGGCGAGAAGTGCAAAGGAGTTACAAGGTTGATGTTGAGCGCACCCTGAGCTTGCAGTTCAAGCATCATTTGGGCAAGTCGCTCAGTTGTGACTGGCTTACCAAAGCCTTCCTGCGAGATCTGGTGATTCTGGCAGAACACGCATCTGAGCGAGCAACCTGTGAAGAAAATTGCGCCTGATCCGGCCTCGCCCGAGATGGGAGGCTCCTCCCAAAAGTGCAGCGCTGAACGAGCCACACGAATGGTGCTTGAAGCTCCACAAAGGCCCGCTTTACCAGCGTTTCTTTGAGCATGGCAACGCCTTGGGCAGAGTTCACAGACGTCGTAGGCAGAAAACGTAAGGGTATTAGGTGATGGTGCACTACCCAAGGGTTTCTCGCCTCCCGTCGTATCTGCCCAGGCAGATGGTGGTATAAAAAACGCGCAGGGTCTCTGCGCGCGTCAAAGTCATGGTGGAGATAAAGGGATTCGAACCCTCGGCCTCTGCCTTGCGAAGGCAGCGCTCTCCCAACTGAGCTATATCCCCGTTGCGGTACTTATTGTGGCAATCAGGGGCAGGTATGTCAATGATTATGCGAGCGGAATGAGCGGCTGTAGGCTTGCGAGGAGGCTCGTGGCGTTTTACCGCGGAACGTAGCCTTCTAGCGGTCTGTCTGGGCAGAAAAATATCCTTCCCCGCAGTCATCTATGAACCCACCTTCATAAGGTGGGCGCCGCGCTCGAGCGTTCCAGCTTCCTTAACAACGAAGGATGCCTGTACTGAACACGAGATTAGGCTCCCTGAAAAAACTTGTCGGTTCACCCAGTTTAGACCGCGGGAGAAGGACAATTCTTACTATAAAGAGATTATAAAAAGATTAAAGTCTTGACTTGTTTTTTAATGAGCAGCACAATTAAATGGTATGGATTTTAGCAGTTAAATACTGTTTTTTATTGGAGGGTATACGGCTTGAACCTCTGGGTAACCATGTTTTGTGTTTTCCTCTCGGCTGGTCTTGGTTCAGCTCTGATTACCCCTGCCGTTCGTCAACTGGCTTGGAAGCTTGGAGTTGTCGATAAACCCTCTGCACGTCGAGTCAATAAAAAACCTATTCCTCGCATGGGCGGCGTTGCAATTTTCTTTGGGTTAGCCGTTGCTATGCTGGTGCGTTATGGCGTTGAAGCAATCCTTGGACATGCCGAGATTACGCTTTCTTCTCGCTATTACCTGAACGTCAACTTCTGGATTGTTGGCGCTGCATTTGCGGTAATTTTCTTGACCGGATTGCTTGACGACATTTTCTCTCTCAAGCCTATTCAGAAACTCGCTGGTCAGGTAATTGCAGCAAGTATCGCGGCTGCGGGCGGCCTGATTATCGGTAACGTTGTTGATCCGTTTTCCGCGTACGGCTTTGTGGATCTTGGATGGCTCGCCTACCCAGCAACCGTCATTTACCTGGTTGCTTACGCCAACATCATTAACCTTATCGACGGCCTTGACGGACTTTCTTCAGGTATTACCTGCATTGCCTCTACCACTATGTTTGTGCTTTCCATTTGGGCGGGTCGCTTTGACGCAGCTCTTTTAAGTGCAGCAATCGCAGGCACCACACTTGGATTTTTGGTTCACAACTCGTACCCCGCAACTATTTTCATGGGCGATTCCGGTTCGCTGACCTTGGGATTTGCCTTGGGAACAATTTCGCTTTTGTCTGTCACTCGTTGGGCAGGACTCACAACCATCATTGTTCCTCTCGTCGTTGCAGGCATTCCAATCATCGATACCTTCTCCGCGATTGTTCGCCGTACCCGCGCGCACGTCAGTTTTGCTACTGCCGACCGCGGACACATCCATCACCGCTTAATGGCTCACGGTTATAACCAGCGTCAAGCGGTGCTTTTGATGTACGGTTGGACTGCCCTTCTGTGCGTTGGTTCGCTCATTATGACGCAGGTCAACACGATGCCTCGTGTTGCAATCTTTGTCATGTTGCTCACTATGTCCGCATTCTTTGCCAAGCATCTGCATCTCTTTGAACCTGTCTTGCTTCATCACACAGATCCAAAAACTGGCGAAGACGAGCTCATCACCCCTAAAGATCCGGACTTCGATGAAGAGATTAAGCAGCTCCACGAAGAAGAACACGAGCACATCGAAGAACTCATTCACAGAGACCACAAGAGCGAATAACCTGGGGAAACAGCTGAGCTCTTCCAGCACCCACATCGATCACCATGTAAGCTGTGACTACACGGGTTTCTCGGCCTCTGAACCGCGCGTTCTTCTCGCCAAGTGCGTAAATGACACGCTCTTCTCACTAAGGATGACTTTCCAACATTGCGCGCCTGAAAAGTGCAAAGAATCTGTATTTGAGGTACAGATTCTTTAACAAAATCAGGCAAATCCACAGTTTCTTTTGCATTTTTAGGCAAAATTTACAGATTCTTTGAAGAAATCAGGCGCGTGAAAGATAGGCGCTTCGGCTCCAAATTTTGAGCCTGAAAGCTGCATCATGTCTGAGTGAATTTACTCAGACATGGCGAGAAAAACCGGCAAAACCACTCAGACTTCGTGTGCTTTTCCGGCAAATTACTCAGACATGGCGAGAAAATCAGGCACGCTGGAAC
>CALFOQ010000068.1:0-4930 GCA_937921235.1 uncultured Atopobium sp.
GCAGAAATATTATTTGTGTGCACTTCATGCTCAACTGCTGGATTGTCGTCGTTTAGCTGTGATTGTTGAGTATCAGATATCTCTTTGTCAGACCCATAAGGAAGCAATCCAATTTCTTCTGGTGTATCAAAGATACAGAGAATGGAGACAGGAAGAGATATTGCTAAAATTGCAACAGCAAAAGCAATGTAAGTTAAACGCCATCCCTCTGGACTTGTCTGAATAAGAGCTGTTCCTAATGAATTAAATACAGCTCCTCCAATACCTGTAAAGGCCATACAAAGACCAATAAAAAATCCCATACGATCTTTAAACCAGTTACCAATAAGGGTTGGCACAGAAAGAAAAAGAATTCCTGGCATTCCGAGACCAATAACAATTCCACAGATATAAAAATGCCAAATTGCTTGAGCAAAGCCCATGGCTCCAAATCCAAATCCACATAAGATAATGCAGAAAGGAAGCAGTCTTCGTAAGCTAAAACGCTCAACTAATTTCCCTGTAATAGGAAGTGAGACCATCATTACAACACATAAAAGTGCAAATGAAAGAGAAAAGTCTGCTTTAGCTACCTGGAAGTAGCTGGTTACTGGAGGAATGAAAATACCTATACACGATAAGATCATTGCACAAGGTAAAAACATATTGATAATACATGCAGCAACAATGCAGTAGGGATATCTATTGCCTAGTTTTTCTCGCCATGAAAGTGCCTTTGACATACTTATCCCTCAAGGTCTTGAGGAGCATCGGCATAGCTAAAGCCTGTCCAATTTGGTATGCCGGTATAGGTCATAACAGCTTCTTCTCCAGTAAGTGCCCTTAAAGCTCCAGCGGCAGAGCCTTCCATTTCAAAATCTCCGCCATAGGCAGTAACAGGAGCAATCCAGGAAACAAGCTCGGAAATTGAAGCAACAAAGGTTTTGTCGTTTGATACACCACCGGTAAGGATAATTCCATCAACTTTTCCCGCAAGAACAGCAGCAAAACTACCAATAGCTTTTGCTACTTGATATGCCATTGCAGAATAAACTAGACGCGCCCACTCATCACCGCACTTAATGCGATCTTCAATCTCTCGCGCATCATCAGTTCCAAGAAGTCCCTTTAGGCCGCCTGTTTTTCCAACAATGTTAAGTACATCTTTTTTTTCAGCACCAGAGTAGCACTGAGAAATAACAGGTTTGAGCGGAACATCGCCAGATCTATTTGGCGCAAATGGCCCAGATCCTTCGAGAACGTCATTGGTGTCAATCATTTTTCCCTGTCTATGAGCTGCTACGGAAAGGCCTCCACCAATATGAGCAACAATGACGTTGATATCTTCATAGGATTTATTTAGTGTTGCAGCATACCTAATTGCTACCTCTTTTTGATTAAGGCAGTGTACGTGGCTTTTACGATAAACGCCAGGATAACCTGTAATTCGTGCAACATCTTGCATCTCATCGGTATCGGGTTGATTGACGGCATATGCAGGTTTGCCAACTTTTTGAGCAAGAGAAAATAAGATTGGAGCACCTAAAATTGCTGGATGATTCATACCGCAATTAAGGGTTTTGTTCACAACGTTTTCATCAATTGCAAAGATGCCACCAACAGTTGGTCCCATACCTCCGCAGTACCCAGAAAATGCGTCTACTGAGTCAAGTGTGATTTTTGCGTCAGTAAGCACATTCATAATGGTAGAAACCCTATAGTCAAGCTGATCTTTTGCCTGCTCAAATTGGGCAAGTTCTTCTTGTTTGTGTGTAATATTTACCTTTACTAAGACTTTCTCGTCCTCAAAAACTGCAACTTTTGTTGAGGTGGAGCCAGGGGAGAGCGTAAGAATTCTATATGACATTCACATCACACTTTACTATGGAAGAGTTATTGAGCGCGAACTAAGAGCATCAAAATGTTGCCCATCATCTCAGAGATTGGAGCACTACGGGAGAAATCGCAGATTGGCTTTTTAAAACCTTGGAGAACAGGGCCATATACGTCAGCATGGCCAAATGTCTGGATAAGTTTGACTCCAATATTGCCTGCATGAATATTAGGGAAAATGAGAATATTTGCCTGGCCTGCAACATCACTTGGTCGAGAAAGCTTTCTACTTGCACTTGTGGGATTAATGGCAGTATCAAGCTGGAATTCTCCGTCAATTTTAAGTTCAGGACGGCGCTCACGAGCAATTGAGATGCCTTCACGGATAACATCCAAGGATTCATCTTCAGAGGAGCCATCAGTCGAGAATGCGAGCATGGCTACCCGTGGCTCCCAATTAAGAAGACCGGATACGGTATCTGCAGACGAAAGAGCAATATCAGCAAGGGTAGAAGCATCTGGAAGCACGTTAATGGCACAGTCGCCAATAGCAAGCATGGAGCCCTCTGGTCCATTAAATCCAGGGGCATCAACAATACCAATACTAGAGACGGTTCCAACACCTTCTTGCAGACCAATGATAGTCTGTGCGGCAATAATTACTTCGCCTGTGGTAAGGACTCGGCCTGCAGCGCAGCAATCTGCCTTTCCAATAAGTACTAAAAACATTGCTGCATTGAGAGAATTTTTAGCTTTTCTACGAATGTTTTTTTCGCTAAACATATCTGTAGCTGCTAAAACAGGCTCAACAAGCGTCTCTCGCTCATCTTCTGAGGCGTTATTAAAAAACGTTGCACCAGAAATGTTTATATTTTCTGATTGAGCAAGTTCGTTAATTTGATCTGGATTACCAACAAGGGTAACATCTGCAATCTCTTGATTCAGAAGGTTTTCAGCGCATTTTAAGATATCAGCACAATCTGCCTCAGGGAATACGATGTGCTTATGAAGAAGCTTGGCTCGATCAGTTAAGCTGCTTAGAAATTCTTGGTTCATTAGTGTTCCTCTCCAGAAAAAAATAATTTGCCTGCATGATAAAGAATTACCGACGTTATGTAGCCAATAAGGACGAGCCAAAGAAATGTTTGACTCCAGGTCTGAATCATTAATTCGTGCCCTACCTGTGTGAAGGCCATGGTGAGTGAAATAATGGTCACGAATATCAAATTTTCAATAAAAATAGCAAAGTAAATCCTGTACGTCTTATCTTTTAGGGGCTCTGTTATTTTTTGAGCAATGCAGGATGTTGGAATAAATAATTGAGCAATGATATTAGTTCCTAAAGCAGCACAAGTAAGAGGGTACCAGTCACTCCACATCAGAGGACTACCAGCTAAAAGTGTTGCAGAAGTATTGATTACAACTGCCAAAATAATATCTGACACAATTATTTGTGTATTCCACTGAGTCATAACTCTCCTGTTTAACAAATAACCTTGTATTTGATTAGTATCGTAGTGGTATTTAAAACTCAGTCATATGGTTTCACTTTTAAAATTTCTTGAAGTATTTTTTGATACTTTTGTGCATCTGTACAATCAAGAGATAATCACTCCTCTATACTTAATTTATATTTGGGGAGGGATGCATGAAATTAAGAACTGTTATCGATGAGCTGCAGTGCAGTTCATTTAAAGCGGTGAGAGAAGAACTTCTTGGTGCTGATGTTTTACTGACACCAGAGTATGATGTTTCAACCGCACTCAATATGAAATATGTACGTTTGTGCAAGCTTCAAGATTATCTGGAAGGCTTAGTGATTGTTGAGCCAAGTCAAATTTTATTGGTCTACACAGGAAATAGTATTCCAGAAGATATTGCGCTTGCAGGAAATGTTGTAGCCATTTCTCATTCGCTCAACTACGATAACCTTCGCATTTCATTTGTTGATTTGCCCAGCAGAGGCGCTGTCTTAGCACTCAAAAAAGATATGATTTTTTCTACGTTTTTGACGTCATATGACTTAAATCAATTTGCAGAAAAGATTTCAGAAATTATAGGTAACCCCGTAATCATTTCCAATGCTGATCAAAGGTTACTGGCATCGGGTGGAGAGTTTCCAGAAGATAATATTCATATTCAAGAAACACTTAAGGAAGGCTATGTTCCAGAATCAGTCTCACTTGAAATGGAGCAAGATGGTGTTCTCTCAAATGCTCGACATGCTCGCCATTCTCTTATTTCTTTTAATAGTAGAACTGATAACCAATGGGTGGCGGGAATCATTTATTTTCACTATCTTGAGATGGGCCGTCTTGACGTACTTGAGTATCAAAACCCTATAACTGGATTTGACCTAGAGCTTATTGACTTATCTTCTCAACTTGCTGGAGTCATGATTGATAGGCTAGGTACCGCAGGAGAGAAGGTGGGTTTTGGTTCTTCTGCATTAGACGATTTGATTTCTGGATCTTTTGTCAACGAGAAGACCATGCACTCTCAGCTTATGCTTACCAATCTTACACTTGATGTTTCGTACGTTATGGTTGTGATTGAAGGAATCTTGGGTGCAGATAGGGATTATTTTATTCGTGTAGGAAATCTCGTATCTCAAGCTATAAGAAACAGCCTTTGGTGTGTGCATGAACACAAGCTGTGTGTTCTGATTCCTATTGGAAAAAATCAAAGCGTTGGATATGATGATTACGAACGTACAATCAAGCAGTTTGAGTCTAACTCTGCCTTTGTTAGTATGCTGATTAATAATGATTTACGTGCATTTGTAAGCGAGCCTTTTGTAGATCTTTCTCTAGCTCCAAGCCGATTCAAGCAATGTTGTGCCCTTATTGATACCGATGAAGAGCTGCAACGTTCAAAAGATACTCTCGACGCAGCTTTTGCCCCGCAAGATAAGCAATCTTTACGTGCAAGTAATTCAGACAATCTTTACGCACAAAATAATATTGTGTATTTCTGGCGTCATCGTTTTGTAACTCTCGCTAGTGCTATGAGTTCGTTTGATCAAGTAGAGATGATGCTTGATAAACGTGTAGTTGCTATGGCGGCATACGATAAACAACATGCAACTTCATATCTAGAAACTGCAATTATGTCAGTG
>CALFOQ010000069.1:0-18379 GCA_937921235.1 uncultured Atopobium sp.
TGATTAAAAACATGTCGATTCTTCGGCAGAACCTACCAAAGCTGCGCTATTTTGTGCGCCAGGCATAAAAGCCGACGCTAACACGCTGCAGAATCATAATCACTCGCATGCGAACTGCCTCCCATTTCTTATGTCCAAGAAATGGGAGGCAGTTCAAAACGACGTAGGGGCCAAAAGAAATGCGATGCTTACGCGGCGTTTGCACGTGTACTTACGTGGTGCTTACGCAGCGCGTGCGAGCACTTACTTGCGGTTGCAAACCTCTGCAGCAACCTTTGCACCAAGAGCAACGTTGTTGAAGACCAGCTGAATGTTTGACTCAAGGGAGTTGTTGCCGGTAATCTCAGCAACCTTTGCAAGCAGGAATGGTGTGGACTCCTTGCCGTGGATACCGTTTGCCTCTGCCTCTGCAAGGGCCTTCTCGATAGCTGCGTCAATAGTGTTCTTATCCATTGCGTACTGCTCAGGAATTGGGTTGGTAACCAGAAGACCGCTGTTCATACCAATCTGCTGCTGGGTAGTGAAGATCTCTGCCAGCTCAGCAGGGGAGTCAACGCGGTAGTCAACGCTAAAGCCACTCTTGCGGGTGTAGAACGCAGGAAGCTCCTCGGTCTGGTAACCAAGTACTGGAACACCCTTGGTCTCCAGGTACTCAAGGGTAAGGCCAAGGTCAAGAATGGACTTTGCACCAGCGCAGATGACCATAACAGGAGTCTGTGCAAGCTCCTCGAGGTCAGCGGAGATGTCCATGGTGGTCTCAGCGCCACGGTGAACACCGCCGATGCCGCCTGTTGCAAAGACGTCGATGCCTGCCATGTGAGCAATCATCATGGTAGTAGTGACGGTAGTTGCACCGTCCTTCTTCTCAGCGATGATAACAGGGAGGTCACGGCGGCTAACCTTAGCAACCTCGCGACCCTTCTTGCCCAGGTAGTCAATCTCGTCAGCGGAAAGACCGGCACGCATCTGGCCGTTAATAATTGCGATAGTTGCAGGAATTGCACCGTTGTCGCGGATAATCTGCTCAACCTTCAGAGCGGTCTCAACGTTCTGTGGGTAAGGCATACCGTGAGAAATGATGGTGGACTCCAGAGCTACAACAGGCTTGTTCTGCTCAAGTGCCTCTTTGACCTCGTCAGATACAACGAGAAAATCCTTCAGGTTAGACATATATACTCCAATCGTAAACGACTAATGGAACCGAAAGTAGTGCCGCGCAGACGCGCTGTGCCGTGCAGACACGCTGTGCCGCGCAGACACGCTAAATACCTGCGCGCTTGATAACCTCTTCAACGTTGAGTTCACCGTTGATGGTGTTTTCACCCTCAACGGCCATGCTGGAAGCAGCCATGCCTACCAGACCAGTCTGCTCAAGCGTCATACCCTGAGTGTACGCCCAGGTAATACCCGCCATCATGGCATCTCCTGCGCCTGTCATGTTGACGAGCTTTGCAGGAAGCAGTGGCAAATGGACGGTCTTCTCGTGATCAGCGCAAAGAAGGCCCTTCTCGCCAAGAGAGATAAACACGCGCTTGAGGCCTGTTGCAAGTAGCTCGTGAGCTGCGGCTTCAAGGGAGGTATCGTCGGTGATCTTGATGCCCGAGAGCATCTCGGCTTCAAGGCGATTTGGCTTGAGCGTGTGAATCCTGCCCAAGACTCTATTGAGCTTCTGTGCCTTGATGGAAGAAACGGGATCGCAGAAGATGGGGCAGGTCACGTTCTTGGCGATGAACTCGATGGTCTGCTGAGGCAGGTTGGTATCAATCACGCAAGCTGCGGCGTGCTGGATAACATCCAGGCGCTCCTCGATGCGCTCGGGGGTGACATACTCGTAAATCTGCATGTCATTGATGGCTTCCTGCATCTCACCGTGCTCGTCCATGATGAAGAGGTAGGTGGAAGTGGAAGCGCCCGGCACGGTAATAGAGGCGTCAATGTCAATGCCGCAGTCCAGGCAGCCTTCTTTGAGCTCGCGCGCACGATAGTCCTCGCCAAAAGCGGTGAGCAGACGAACGTCGCTGTCGAGAAGAGCCAGGTTGTGGGCAACATTTCTGCCAACACCACCAAAGGACATGGTAACTTTGCCAGGGTTGGAATCTCCCGCTACAAGGGAAGCGCTTGGACGGCCAGCAATATCCATGTTGGCGGCACCAATCACAATAAAGTAGGGACGCTCGCTCAAAATGTAGCGGCGGCCCAAAATTGCGCCCTTTGCGGTAAGGTTGGAGATGTGAACCGAAACAGAAGAACGCGAGATACCTGCACGCTCTGCAATTTCCTTCTGAGTAATGGAAGGCTGCTCTTTAATCCAGTTGAAAATCATCTGTTCTCTATTGGTGAGCATCAGGCCTCCTAGCAGCAAAAATAGAATCCGACTAAACAGGTGCTTATATAAAACTTCTAAACAGGTGCTTATCTTATTTAAGCTAGTGCTTAAATCTTGCTTTGGACAACGATAAGACAGCAGCTAGAGTCTGTAAAGAATGAATTCATTAAATTTTTCCCTGGTGAGCTCAACGATTTTCTCGCCATATTAGTTTTACCTGCTTGATTTTTCTAAGCATTTGCTGCGTACCGTTTACAGAATTTTAGTATCTGCAAACGGTTGTATCGTGAAAATCTCTCTAAATTGGGCGTCGGCGTTATGCAACTGTAATAATATATTTAATGAATAGTAATGACTCGTCCACATAAGTTAGCTTGCGCATGTATCGTGCGCAAATGCTTATTTCGGGCGTTTTAGGAGGTAGCATGCCTAAACGTGTTTTTGTAGTTGTTCTTGATAGTTTTGGCATCGGCGAAGAGCCTGATGCAGCGGCATACGGAGACGAGGGTAGTAATACCCTTTGTGCATGCGCAACAAGTGGCGTTCTTAATATCCCAAATATGACAAAGCTGGGTCTTCTTAATATTGATGGCGCGCTTGATACCGTGTATGACGTTGATCTGAAGCCAATTGAGTCTCCTGTGGGCGCATATGCTCGCATGCAGGAGAAATCCGCTGGTAAAGACACTACGGTTGGTCACTGGGAGATGGCAGGCGTCATTTCTCCAAAGAAGTTCCCAACCTATCCTGATGGTTTTCCACAGGAGGTCATTGAGGAGTTTGAGCAGAAGACGGGCCGTAAGGTTCTCTGCAACAAGCCTTACTCCGGAACCGATGTTATTAGAGACTTTGGTAAAGAGCACGTAGAGACTGGTGCTCTGATTGTCTATACCTCAGCAGATTCTGTTTTCCAGATTGCTGCTCATGAGGACGTGGTAAGTCCCGAGAAACTCTATGAATATTGCCGCATTG
Organism: uncultured Atopobium sp.; assembly: GCA_937921235.1. GTDB lineage: Bacteria > Actinomycetota > Coriobacteriia > Coriobacteriales > Atopobiaceae > Lancefieldella. Next base: position 3,299 of record CALFOQ010000069.1, read on the forward strand.
CGCGCGAGATTCTTCAGGGTGAGCACGGTGTTGCTCGCGTTATTGCTCGTCCTTTTGAGGGAGAGTGGCCATACCAGCGCACTTCTCGCCGTCATGACTTCTCGCTTGAGCCAACGGGCCCAACTATGCTTGATCGTCTTAAAGAGAACGGCTTTGACGTTCTTTCCATTGGCAAGATTTATGACATCTTTGCTCACCGTGGCATGACTGAGTTTGAGTTTACTACCTGCAACGCAGACGGAATTCAGAAAACTATTGAGGCTACCAGCAAAGACTTCAACGGTCTGTGCTTCACCAACCTTGTTGATACTGACATGATTTACGGTCACCGCAACGATCCTGTGGGATACTCCAACGCTCTTTCTTATTTTGACGAGCGCATTCCTCAAATTATTGAGGGCCTTCGTGAGGATGACCTGTTCATTATCACCGCAGATCATGGCTGTGACCCGGTAACACCATCTACCGATCACTCTCGTGAGTACGTGCCACTGCTTATCACGGGTCCAAAGGTCAAGCCAAACACCAACCTCGGTACAACCGCCACATTTGCCGATATGGCCGAGACAATCCTTGATTATTTTGGCGTTGAGCAACTTGGTGTTGGAACTTCTCACCTGTCAGAGATTCTTAAGGAGAACTAATGGCTACTACCCCAACTCCCCATAACGCTGCTGTTGAGGGCCAGATTGCTAAGACCGTCCTCATGCCAGGCGATCCTCTACGCGCTAAGCTTCTTGCAGACACGTATCTGGAGAACGTTGAGCAGTTCAACACCGTTCGCAACATGTTTGGTTATACCGGCACCTACAAGGGACAGCCAGTCTCCGTTATGGGTTCTGGTATGGGTATGCCTTCCATTGGTATTTATTCTTACGAACTCTTTAATTTCTACGGAGTTGACAACATTCTCCGCATTGGTAGCGCTGGTGGCCTTGCTCCTGAGGTAAAGCTTAGAGACATTGTTATTGGCATGTCTTCCAGCACTGATTCTAATTATCCATCACAGTACGGAATGCCTGGAACCATTGCACCTACCGCAGACTTTGGCCTGTTGAGCAAGGCTGTTGCTGGTGCAGAAAAGCTGGGTTATCCCGTTCGCGTTGGTAATATTCTGGCAAGCGACGTGTTCTATACCGTTGACAACTCGCTTACCAAATGGGCAAGCATGGATGTTCTTGCCGTTGAGATGGAGTCGGCAGCCCTGTATCTCAACGCCATGCACGCTCATAAGCATGCGCTTACGCTGCTAACTATCTCTGATTTGCCTCTTACAGGAGAAGCACTTACTGCTGAAGAGCGTCAGACTAGTTTCACGCAGATGATGGAGGTTGCTCTTTCTGTTGTTGCTTAAGGCACTTGTTGCGTAAAGCATTGCAGATCAGCAGTTTGCCATTGCTGTTTGTTTTGGAACCATGCGGATTTTCCGCTTAAGTTAGGGGAGTTTGGTCAACTTCTCATAAAGATCCAGCACTAAAGCTGGACGTTCCCGCCACATGAGGTAAGGAGAGCACGGAATGAACAAGAACGTTTCTCGTCGTAGTTTTGTGACCGGCGCAACCGGCGCTGGCGCATTTGCAGCACTCGCAGGTCTTGCAGGCTGCAACAACCCTAAGAAGGACGACGGCGGCCAGAAGGCATCAGGTGAGAAGAAAAAGAAGCTCACCATGGTTACCGACACTGGTGGTGTTAACGACCAGTCCTTTAACCAGTCCGCTTGGGAGGGCATGACCGAGCTCAAGGACAAGAACGGCTGGGATGTCAGCTACCTTGAGTCCAAGCAGGATTCCGATTACGCAACCAACCTTGATAAGGCTGTTGACGCAGAGTCCGACCTTGTTTGGGGCGTTGGCTTTGCTATGGCAGACGCAACCCTTAAGGCTGCTAAGGACAATCCAAACACCCAGTTTGCCATCATTGACAACGGCAACGAGTCTCAGGTTTCCAACTTCACCGGCGTTATGTTCCGTGCTCAGGAACCTTCTTTTGTTGTTGGCTACATTGCTGCTCGCACCACAAAGACTGGCAAGGTTGGCTTTGTTGGCGGTATTTCTTCCGCACTTATCGACCAGTTTGAGTATGGTTACCGCGGTGGCGTTGCTTATGCAAACAAGGAAAAGGGCACCAACGTTGAGGTTTCTGCACAGTACGCAGAGTCCTTCTCCGATGCTGCAAAGGGTAAGGCTATTGCTAACTCCATGTACTCCGATGGTTGCGACGTTGTCTTCCACGCTGCAGGCGGCGTAGGAACCGGCGTTATTGAGGCAGCTAAGGACGCAAATAAGCTTGCTATCGGCGTTGACCGTGACCAGGCATATCTTGCTCCAGAGAACGTTCTGACCTCCGCTCTTAAGCGCGTCAACGTTGCTATCGTTGAGATTTCCGAGAAGATCTTGAAGGACGGCCAGAAGGGTGGCACTACTGTTTCCCTGGGCGCTTCCGAGGACGCTGTCGGAATTGCTGAGGATCACCACCTCATGGGCGAGGACACCTACAAGGCAGCTACTGACCTTCTCGACAAGATCAAGGCTGGCTCCGTTGTTCCTCCTGCAAGCAAGGACGACCTGGACAAGTACGTCAAGTCTTTGAGCTAAGCTCTGACTTAGTTTCTAAGCCTTAGGGTTTCTCGTCAGATGGTTTTTGACCTCTGACAGGCCCAAAAGGTTGATGAGTTTGGATTTGCTGGTGAGGGGTGCTCTTTGGCACTCCTCACCTCTCGCAAGTGTGTAAAGGAGGTGGCTCGTGGAAGTCAGTTCGGATTACGCTGTTCAGATGCATGGCATTACCAAAGTTTTTGGATCGTTTAAAGCTCTTGACGCCGTAGACCTTAACGTGCGCAAGCAAACTGTCCACGCCATTTTAGGAGAGAACGGCGCAGGTAAAAGTACGCTTATGAACGTACTGTATGGCCTGTATTCTGCTGACGAGGGCGAGGTTTACCTCAACGGAGAGCGTGTATCCATATCTGGCCCAACCGATGCTATCGCTCACGGTATTGGTATGGTTCACCAGCACTTTATGCTGGTCGAGAACTTTACTGTTACAGAAAATATTGTTTTGGGCAACGAGGTCACCAAGGCTGGTGGCGTCCTTGATCCAAAGCGAGCTCGCGAGAAGGTCCTGGAAATTGTTGAGGAATACGGCTTTGACGTAGACCCTGACGCCAAGATTGAAGACATTTCTGTTGGTATGCAGCAGCGTGTTGAGATTTTGAAGGCCCTGTATCGCGGCGCAGATACGCTGATTCTTGATGAGCCTACGGCAGTTCTTACACCGCAGGAGATTGAGAAGCTTATTCAGATCATGCATGACCTGGTAAGCAAAGGTAAAACCATCATTGTTATTACTCACAAGCTTAAAGAGATTATGTCTTCTGCTGACGAATGCACCATTATTCGTCGTGGCAAGTACATGAGCACCGTTGATGTCTCCAAGACATCCGAGACCGAGCTTGCAACACTTATGGTAGGTAGAAACGTTAACCTGCATGTAGAAAAGAAGCCAGCAACTCCTGGCGAGGTTGTTCTTTCTATTAAGGACCTCCACGTCAAGGACGAGCGCGGCATTGAGCAGGTAAACGGCTTTAATTTGGATATTCGTGCCGGTGAGATTGTTGGTCTTGCAGGTATTGACGGCAACGGCCAGAAAGAACTTGCCGATGCCATAGATGCACTGGTCAAACCTGAGTCGGGCACCATTACCGTTAAAGGTGAAGAGATTCAGGGCACAACCCCTAAAACGGTCATTGACCATGCAGTTGCAACTATTCCTTCAGACCGCCATCGTTGGGGTCTGGTTCTGCCCTTTACCGTTGCCGAGAACATGGTGCTTGAGCGCCACAACGAGGAGACCTTTGGTAAGGGCATTGCACTTGACCTGGCAAAGATTAAAGAATTCTCTCAGAAGCTTATTGACGAGTTTGATATTCGTCCTGCAGAGTGCGCAGATCATCAGGCTGCGGGACTTTCTGGTGGTAACCAGCAGAAGGTTATTATTGCCCGTGAGGTCTCTTCCAACCCAGACGTTCTTATTGCCATTCAGCCAACCCGCGGTCTTGACGTTGGTGCTATTGAGTTTGTTCACAAAGCGCTTATTCGCGAGAGGGACCGTGGTGCAGCAATTTTGCTGATTTCCTTTGAGCTGGACGAGATTATGGACGTTGCCGATAAGATGGCAATTATTTACGCTGGCAAGAATGTTGGCGAGTTTGACCAAGGTACTATCACTGAAGAGCAGGCTGGCCTGCTGATGGCAGGAGGTGACGCCGAGTGAGTACGCTTACAAAGATAATGAGAAAGCCCATTACGTCAGCAATTGTTGCTATTTTTGTTGGCCTGTTGGTTGCTTCTATTATTTTGGTTGTTGCAGGTTATGACCCTATCAGCTCGTTTGAAGCTCTTATTGGCGGCATGGTAGGTAAGCCAAAATACATTTCTAACGTCATTATTAAGGCAACACCTTTGCTCTTTACGGGTATTGCTGTTGCTTTTGCATTCCGCGTTGGCCTCTTTAACATTGGCGCTGAGGGTCAGTACATTGTAGGTACTATCCTCGCCGTTATTGTTGGCTACAGTCTTGATCTTCCTCCTGTGCTGCAGATTCCTGTAGTTGTTTTGGTTGGTACCGCAGGCGGCGCAGGTATTGGTGCCATTATTGGATGGCTTAAGGCTCAGTTTGGCATCAACGAGGTTATTACCAGCATTATGTTTAACTGGATCAGTCTTTACCTCTGCAACTTTGTGGTTTCTCTTCCACAGTTCCACCAGCCAAATTCAACTTCGTCGTACTCAATTAATGAGTCTGGCTACACCACACTGTTCTATGGCATGAAGAATTCCGAGGACGGTGCTGAGGCAATTCGCAATATTCCTGTTATTGGCGACGCTATTATGCGTACCGATGTAAACATTGGTATTTTTGTTGCTATTATCGCAGCTATCTTTATTGGCTGGCTGCTTATGCGCACCAAGGTTGGTTATGAGATGCGCGCTGTTGGTTTTAACCGCGACGCTGCACAGTTTACCGGTATCAACGTTAAGAAAAACCTTACGCTTTGCATGGCTATTTCTGGTGCACTCTGCGGACTTGCAGGTGCTCTGACCATTACCGGTATTGCTCCTCACAGTATCGCAACGCTGGCAGCATTTGAGAACAACGGCTTTAACGGTCTGTCCGTTGCGTTTATCGCCAACTGCAATCCTGTGGCATGTATTCCTGCGTCCTTCCTGTTTGCTGGCCTTCTTTATGGTGGCCAGACTGTTCAGCAGACGGTTGGTGCACCTTCCGAGATTATCAACATTGTTATTGGTACCATCGTGTTCTTTATGGCTCTGGGTGGCGTTATTCCAATGCTTGCCGACCGTCTTGATCACAAGCGTGCCCAGAAGGCTAAGGAAGAAGAGGCAAAGCTTGCTGCTCAAGTGAGTGATGCGTCCGACCCTTCTCAGGAGGAGGCAAACAATGCTCACTAACCTGATTCTTCTTGTTTCCGTTACCCTCATGTACTCGACACCTCTTATTTTTGGTGCTCTGGGCGGCGTTGTCTCCGAGCGCTCCGGTGTTGTCAACATTGGTATTGAGGGCATGATGGGTGTTGGTGCCTTTGCAGGCGTTGCGGGCAGCTACCTCACCGGAAACCCTTGGATTGGCTTCCTTTGTGCAGGTATTGCAGGCGGTCTTATTGCGCTTTTGCACGCCATGGCATCTATTACGTTTAACGCTGACCAGACAGTTTCTGGTGTTGCAATTAACCTGCTGGCACCTGGCATTGCTCTGTTTGCCTGCCGTCTTTTGTTTGATGGCGCTGCAATGTCTCCAGCAGTCACCAAGCTCCCAAAGCTCTTTGGTGAGGGTGCCTTTAACGACACACCTTATTCCAGCTTGAACGTAGACATTACCGTGGTACTTGCACTTTTGACCGCCCTTCTCGTCTGGTTTGTGCTTTACCGTACCAAGTGGGGCCTGCGTATTCGCTCTGTTGGCGAGCATCCACACGCATCCGAGACACTGGGCATTAGCGTTCGTAAGACTCGCTACCTCTGCGTTATTGTTTCTGGTGTTCTTGCAGGATTTGGTGGCGCTTCTGTAACGCTGGCAATTATTTCCCAGTTCACTCAGACCGCCATTTCTGGTCAGGGCTTTATTGCACTGGCTGCAGTTATCTTTGGTAAGTGGAAGCCTCTGAACACCTATGCAGCTTGCCTGCTCTTTGGCTTTACTCAGGCACTTGCAATTCTTCTTGGTGGCGGCGCAACTCCAATTCCAAGCCAGATCATTGCAATGCTTCCATACTTCATCACCATCATTACGCTGGTCCTCTTTGTTGGTAAGTCCGTTGCGCCTAAGGCAGACGGCGTGCCATACATCAAGGGAAGTCGTGCATAATGGCCGAGGTAGAGGGTTCTTGCCACATTTCTAACGAGGCTCTTGTTCAGCTTGCTATTGAGGCGCGCAACCACGCCTATGTACCGTACTCTCACTATGCTGTTGGAGCTGCACTATTGTGCTCCGACGGCACGGTGTACGGCGGCGCCAACCTAGAAAACGCTGCGTATACGCCTTCTAACTGTGCTGAGCGTACGGCGTTTTTCCGCGCAGTGTTTGAGGGTCGCAGGGATTTTGTGGCCATTGCGGTTGTTGGCGGTCCTGAGGGAGAAGCTCCAACAGCTTGGTGCACTCCTTGTGGTGTATGCAGGCAGGTGATTCGTGAGTGGTGCGATCCTACAACGTTCCGCATTGTGCTGGGCAAGGCAGACGCAGCTCCTCGCGAGTATCTGCTCCAGGACATCTTGCCTATGGGATTTGGTCCCGAGGATCTGGGTGAGTCCAGCCCTGCCGGTGCATCGTGCGACGACGCCGTGAAAGGCGCCGACGGTGGCCACGAGCACGGCGCGGGCGACCACGGTTGTAGCTGCGGGTGCAGCGAGCACGGTGGAGGCGACCAGTAAGCTGCGGCATCAAGCCACCTGCGCTTTCGGGTGCAGATAACCTGGTAGGTTACATGAAATTGCGAGCCGGTAGAGTTTCTCGCTACCGGCTCTTTTACTAGAGAGTTAGCGCGCCGGCAACGGACGCGCCTGACGGTGCCGCGAACGGCAACGAACGCGAACAGCGAAAAGAGGTTCAACTATGCGCATGTACGACGTGATTGAAAAGAAACGCGACGGTGGCGAGCTTACCGACGCCGAGATTGATTACTTTGTCTCGGGCTATGTAGCTGGGGATATTCCCGATTATCAGGCTTCCGCTCTGGCGATGGCCATCTTCTACAAGGGTATGACCGCGCATGAGACGGCTCACCTGACCATGGCAATGGCAGAGTCCGGCGACATGATGGACCTCTCGGCAATCCCGGGTATCAAGGTTGATAAGCATTCTACCGGCGGCGTTGGCGATAAGACCACGCTGGTTGTTGGCCCACTTGTTGCGTCTTTAGGCGTAAAGGTTGCCAAGATGAGCGGTCGCGGCCTGGGCCACACGGGCGGTACGCTGGACAAACTTGAGGCAATTCCAGGACTTTCCATTGAGATTTCCGAGCCCGACTTCTTCAAGCAGGTCTCCGAGATTGGCGTTGCTGTTGCAGGTCAGACGGGCAATCTTGTTCCAGCTGACAAGAAGCTCTACGCGCTGCGTGACGTTACCGCAACGGTTGACTCGGTGCCTCTGATTGCGTCGAGCATTATGAGCAAGAAGATTGCTTCCGGCTCCGACTGCATTTTGCTGGACGTTAAGTGTGGTTCTGGCGCCTTTATGAAGGACGTCGACTCCGCAATTGAGCTGGCAGATGCCATGGTTTCCATCGGCGAGCACGTCGGCCGTACCACCGCAGCGCTGATTACTGGTATGGACCGTCCTCTGGGCAAAAACGTAGGCAACTCCCTCGAGGTCATCGAGGCAGTGGCCACGCTTAAGGGTGAGGGTCCTGAGGATCTGACCGATGTCTGCGTTGAACTTGCCGCAAATATGCTTAACCTCGCAGGTAAGGGGAGCGTTGAGGACTGCCGCAAGCTGGCTCGCCAGCAGATTGCAAACGGCGAAGGCCTGGCTAAGCTGGCCCAGATGGTTAAGGCTCAAGGCGGCACCGACGAGGTCATCTTTGACACCACCAAGTTTGAAGCTGCGCCATTCCGTCGCGATATTGTGGCTGAGACCAGCGGATATATCACTTCCATGAACGCTGAGCTGGTGGGCATTTCCTCTGTTGCCCTGGGCGCCGGTCGCGAGAAGAAGGGCGATCCGATTGACCCAGCAGCTGGTATTATCCTTGAGCGCAAGACCGGCGATTATGTCGAGAAGGGCGATGTTATTGCAACGCTTCTAACCGGCGATGAAAGCCGTCTTGACGAGGGCGAGCGCATCTTCCGTGAGGCTCTGGTCTTTGGCGAGAGTGCCCCCGAGCTGGAGCCGCTGTTCTTTGCGCGCGTCTCCAAGGACGGCGTCGAGCGCTTCGCGTAAGTGCAGGTAGCAGCCGCGCGGCTCCGCGGGGTTCCGAGCTCCACATAACATGCAGGTTAGACCGGTGTTCACGCAGGTGAGCACCGGTTTTTTGTGTGGTAACAGCGTCGTGTGCGGGCAAACTTGCAGGTCAAGCGCGCGAAGCGCCGGCGGGGAGTGCACGGGGTTTCTAACCAGGTGCGCCTTAACAGCATATGCGCCTGAAAAGTGCAAAGAATCTGTATTTTGAATACAGATTCTTTGACAAAATCAGGCAAATCCACAGTTTCTTTTACATTTTTAGGCAAAATTTACCGATTCATTGCAGAAATCAGGCGCGTGAAAGATAGACTACGTGGCCCTAAATTTTGAGCCTGAAAAGGGCATCAAGTCTGAGTAAATTTACTCAGACATGGCGAGAAAAACCGGCAAATAGCTCAGATATGGTGCACTTTTCCGGCAAATTGTTCAGACATGACGATAACATCAGGCTCCCTGGAAGGGTGAGCTCGGACACGCCTTAAACCCCGCCTAAAAAGTGTAAAGAATCGGTGTTTGAGACACCGATTCTTTGATGAATTCAGGCAAATCCACAGATTCTTTTATGTTTTCAGGCAAAAGCTACAGATTCTTTTCAGAAATCAGGCGCGCTAGCAGGCCAAGATAGAAAACTTAGCCGGCAGAGCATACTTGGCGAGAAAATCGTCCCTCTCGCGGTTGCGGTTATTGCACAGAGTGTGTAATAATACTCAGTATGTGCAATAAGTCGGGTGCTACGGTGTTGTTGTGCTGCCGCGCCACCCGCGCCAACCGCGCCGCACGCACGTACCCGCGCACCCAGTACGTACCTGCAACCAGGAGAGGCTTCAGAAACGTATGACAGAAATATTGTCTGTACCTGCTGTTTTTTCAGCTTGCAAGCTTGATCGACGCACCGCAAGAACTCGCGCGGCGCTCAGAAAAGCCCTGGCAGAAGAGATAGACGCTACCGGCGACCTTACCTCCGTGACCGTCACGGGTGTAACGGAGCGCGCCGGCCTCACGCGTCGAACCTTTTATTCCCACTACAAAGACATCCCTGACCTGGTGCTTCACATCGAAAAGGAAGCGCTGGCAGAGCTCCGACCTGCTGTCGAGCAGCTTGCTCGCGTGAACCTTGTCGAGCTCAAGGAGGCCATTGACTCCTACAAGCCATGCCCTGGCGCAACGGAGATGCTTCGCAGCATTCGTAAACACGGCTTTTACCTGCGTCCTTTGCTGGGTAACGGTGGCGATCCCGCATTTCAGGACAAGCTCAAGCACCTGGTACACGAGGTTATCGCCCAGCGCGCCCTTCACGACCTTGATCCGCGCGCACTTGGTCCCTTCTTTGACTACTATCTGACCTTTGCAATTTCTGCTGAGGTCGGCGTCCTTATCCGCTGGTTAATCGGCGGCATGCGCGAGAGCGACGAGCAGATGGCAGGCCTTATGACCGGCCTTATGTTTGTTGCACCTGGCGATCTGTACGGCAAGCCAATCAAGCTAGATGTTCCACGATTTGCGCTTGCAACTCTTGTTCTCGGAGAGGAAAACAATGATTAGTCCAAAGTTTGAGCTGGTAGAGAATGGTGCCGAGCTGGCACCAAACGTCCCACTTGACCTGTCTCAGGCCCACCTTATGCTGGGCATCGACGTTGGTTCCACAACCGTAAAGCTGTCCGTCATCGACGAGGACGGTACGCTGGTTTACGCAAACTACGAGCGTCACCACACCGACGTTCGCGCAACCGCGCGCTCCTTGTTTGTCAAAGCTCAGAAGCACATTGGCGAGACACCCATGTACGCCGCAATCACCGGTTCCGGCGGAATGCTCTTGGCGCAATGGCTTGACCTGGAGTTTGTCCAGGAGGTCATCGCTTCCAAGCGCGCCGTTGAGACGCTGATCCCTCAGACCGACGTTGCCATTGAGCTGGGCGGCGAGGACGCAAAGATCATCTACTTTGACAACGGCATTGAGCAGCGCATGAATGGTACCTGCGCAGGTGGTACCGGTGCGTTCATCGACCAGATGGCGTCTCTCCTCAAGACCGACGCAACTGGCCTCAATGAGCTGGCAAAAGACGTCAAGCAGATCTACCCAATTGCATCTCGCTGCGGCGTTTTTGCTAAGTCCGACGTTCAGCCGCTGCTCAACGAGGGTGCCGCTCCTGCCGACATCGCTGCTTCCATCTTCCAGGCCGTTGCAAATCAGACTGTCTCTGGCTTGGCCTGTGGTCACCCTATCCGCGGCCACGTCGCGTTTCTCGGCGGCCCGCTGCAGTACCTCTCTGAACTGCGCCGTCGCTTCTACATCACGCTTAACCTGGACGACGAGCACATCGTCTTGCCAAAGAACGCTCACCTCTTTGTTGCAACGGGCGCTGCTCTGGCGGGCGAGTCCGACCGACCAATCACCTTTACGCAGGTCATGGAGGCGCTGGACAACCTCAAGGACATCCAGGGCTCCGAGGTTGCTCGTCTGGACCCACTCTTTGCTACTCAACAGGACTTTGACGACTTCAAGGCCCGCCACGATCAAGAGGTAGTCCCCAAAGGCCAGCTGGCCAACTACCACGGCCGCGTGTTCATTGGCATCGACGCAGGTTCTACCACTATGAAGGCTGCTGTTGTTGGCGAGAAGGGCGAGCTTCTTTACACCTGGTACGACAATAACAACGGCGATATCCTGGGTACCGCTCGCAAAATCATGGACTCCATCTACGACGAGATGCCTTCCGACTGCATTATTGGCCATGTCACAACCACCGGTTATGGTGAGGGCATCCTGATTGAGGCTCTGCGTGCAGACTCGGGCGAGATTGAGACCGTTGCTCACCTGCGTGGCGCTAAGGCATTTGTCCCAGACGTTGATTTCATTCTTGATATTGGCGGCCAGGACATGAAGTGTCTGCAGGTCAAAGACGGCGTCATTGAGCACATTATGCTGAACGAGGCTTGCTCTGCAGGCTGCGGCTCCTTTATTGCATCTTTTGCCGACTCCATGAAGATGGACGTCCGCGAGTTTGCAACCGCTGCAACCAAGGCAACACTCCCTGTTGACCTGGGATCCCGCTGTACCGTCTTCATGAACTCCCGCGTCAAGCAGGCGCAGAAGGAAGGCGCAACCATCGGCGACGTTGCTGCTGGTCTTTCATACTCCGTCATCAAGAATGCCCTGTTCAAGGTCATTAAGCTCCGCGACTTCAGCGAGATTGGCGAGCACTGCATTGTTCAGGGCGGTACCTTTATGTCCGACGCAACGCTCCGTGCTTTTGAGCTGCTCACCGGCAGAGATGTCATCCGTCCTGATATTGCAGGTGTCATGGGTGCCTACGGCGCCGCTCTTCTCGCCCGCGACCGCGCAGGTATTGATGGCGTATCCACTCTGCTTGACCGCGAGTCCATCGATAATCTGCAGGTCAAGCTTACCAACACACACTGCCGCATCTGCCCTAACAGCTGCATGCTTACCATTAACGATTTTGGCAGCGGCCACAGGTTTATCACCGGTAACCGTTGCGAGAAAGGCGCAGGTAAGAAGCGTGGCGCTAAGAAGAACGAGGCACCAAACGTTTTTGCGTTCAAGAACAAGCTGCTGTTTGATCGCGAGTCGCTTCCTGTAGACGAGGCTCCACGCGGCACCGTGGGTATTCCTCGCGCGCTGAACATGTACGAGAACTATCCGTTCTGGCACACGTTTTTCACTAAGCTGGGCTTCTCGGTCATTTTGTCCGACCAGACCACCGCAAAGACGTACGACGCAGGTATCGAATCCATGCCTTCTGAGTCCGCCTGCTATCCCGCGAAGCTTTCCCACGGCCACATCATGAACTTGCTGGCCAAGGACCCGGACTTCATTTGGATGCCATGCATTCGTTGGGAGCGCAAGGAGGACGACTCCGCAACCAACCACTACAACTGCCCAATTGTCATGAGCTACCCTCAGGCGCTGGGCCTCAACGTGGACGAACTCTCTGATCCGTCCATCCAGTACATGGCTCCGTTCATTCCGTACGACAAGAAAAACGAGCTCAAGCGTCGTTTGTACGAGCTCATCAGTGAACAGCGCGAGAAGGACGCCCAGGTAGGCAAGGGTCGCTTCCGCGGCGAGCACATCACGCGCGCCGAAATTGACGCCGCTGTTGAGGCTGCTTGGCAGGAAGACATCAACGTCAAGGACCAGATGCACCGCGCAGGTGACGAGGCTCTTGCGTGGATTGAAGAGCACGACGCTCACGGTATTGTTCTTGCAGGTCGCCCATACCACAACGACCCAGAGATTAATCACGCCATCCCTGAGCTGGTCTCTTCTTTTGGCTTTGCCGTGCTCACCGAGGATTCCATTGCCCATAAGATGATGCCTGAGCGCCCCATCCGTATTGTTGACCAGTGGATGTATCACTCGCGTCTGTACCGTGCGGCTCGCTTTGTTGCGTCCCGAAACGACCTGGACCTCATCCAGCTCTTCTCGTTTGGTTGTGGCCTTGACGCACTGACTACCGACCAGGTCCAGGAGATTCTTGAGGCTTCGGGCAAGATCTACACCATGCTCAAGGTCGACCAGGTCTCCAACTTGGGCGCTGCGCGTATTCGTATCCGCTCGCTGATGGCTGCTTTAAACGAGCAGCAGGCAGAACTCGAGCGACTTTCAGCAGCCGGCCTGGTTACCGAGGCCGTACCACAGGGCGTTCGCATGGCCGATGGCTCTCTGGAAAAGGCCAGGAGCGCAAGTTCTTCTCGCCGTGCACCGGTGTACCGCGAGGCAGAATCTGCAGCTTACGAGAAGGTTCGCTACACCAAGGAGATGCAGGAAGCGGGCTACACTATCCTGGCTCCACAGATGGCGCCGATCCACTTTGAGCTGGTAGAGGAGCTGCTGAAGGGTGCGGGCTACAACGTTGTGCTGCTGCCTTCGGTTGACCAGGGCGCCGTTGACATGGGCCTTCGCTACGTCAACAACGACATCTGCTACCCATCCATCCTGGTCACGGGCCAGATTATGGAGGCGGTGCTTTCGGGCAAGTACGATCTGACCAAGACCGCGGTTCTGATTTCGCAGACCGGCGGCGGCTGCCGTGCAACCAACTACATTGCACTGATTCGTAAGGCGCTTAAAGACGCAGGTCACCCAGAGATTCCGGTCATTTCCGTCTCCGCTGCTTCCGGCCTTGACGAGGACAACCCAGGATTCAAGCTGTTCAAGCCTGATTTGCTGATCAAGGCAGTTTACGCGCTGCTATACGGCGACCTGATTATGCAGCTTTTGTATCGCGTCCGCCCCTACGAGGCGGTCAAGGGCTCCGCGAACGAGCTGTATGACCAGCTCATGGCCGATACACGCTCCAAGATCAACGGAATTTCTCGCAAGGAATTCTACAAGCAGTGCCAGCGTACCATTGAGCTGTTTGACAGCCTGCCCGTGGTCAACGACCGCCAGAAGCCACGCGTCGGCATCGTCGGCGAGATTCTGGTCAAGTTCCACCCAACAGCTAACAACGAGCTGGTCAAGGTCATCGAGTCCGAGGGCTGCGAGGCCAACGTTCCGGGCCTGGTCGACTTCTTCCTGTTTGGCCTCTCCAACGCGATCAACACACACAAGGAGCTTGGTACTTCGTTCAAGAGCCGCATGACGCACATCGCGGGCATCAAGATGGTTCAGGGTCTGCGCGCGCCAATCAACAAGATGCTGGAGAAGTCCGAGCGCTTTGAGCCATATCCCAACATCGATGAGCTGGCCGAGAAAGCTGGTCAGATTCTCTCGCTCTGTAACACGATGGGCGAGGGTTGGCTGCTCACCGCTGAGATGTGCGACCTCATTGAGACGGGCACACCAAACATTGTCTGCGCTCAGCCGTTTGCCTGCCTACCTAACCACGTCGTTGGTAAGGCAGTCATCAAGCGCCTGCGCCAGATGCACCCCGAGTCTAACATTGTTGCTGTCGACTACGACCCAGGCGCGTCCGAGGTCAACCAGCTCAACCGTATCAAGCTGATGATTTCGGTTGCTAAGGAGAACTACAAGAACGGCGTAAATGGCGAGTTCAAGCTAGAAAACGCCGACGATCCAGTTACCAACGACGCAACCATGCCGTATACCGGCCGCGACAAGTTTGGCCTGGATTCCGTTGTTCGCGAAGGCGGCCACTCTTGCTCTTCGCACCACATGTCTGCACTGGAAGCAACTGGCGCTAACCTGGGCGATCTTGGTCGCACCGCGCCTGACCACGGAAAAGATTACGGTTCCATTAGGCTTTCCGAGGAGCAGATGGCTGCTATCGAGCGCGCCAAGAAGAAAGCCGGCGTCAAATAGTGTGGTCGACGCGGTCTGTGCGCCGAGGCACGTGGCTGCGAGTGCACACCCCGCGCCGGCCGGTCGTGCAACCAGCGTAATCGGCTGCGAAGTTGGCGCGCAACTAGTGTGATCGGCTGCGAAGTTGCTGCGCGACCAGCTACAAAGTTGTAATTTGCACGTTAATGAGCCCCAAACTTTAGTTTGGGGCTCATTTTTGGCGAATTTGGGCCCAAAAAGGTAAAAAATGCGTTTAGTTGGTGTATTCATTTTGAAAATAAGGTGTTTTGACTCAATTAGTAAAAGAAATAGTTAAAACTTTTTCGCTTATCCTGGGC
>CALFOQ010000070.1:0-8801 GCA_937921235.1 uncultured Atopobium sp.
TAGCAGCCATATAAACTGCTACGCTAAAAAAGTCTAACTTTTGGGGGTCACATCAGAGAATGGGAGTTTTTTATTTTTCTCGGCAGATGCTATTTGAAGCTTTTAAGGCGCCTTTAAGATGCCCTTTGGATACCTTTTGGATGCTTTGGGCCAACCAGACCTTACTCAACTGGGCAGAGCGAGAGGGCGGCCTCATCAGCAATGACGGTGCAGTTAGTGTGAAGCTGCAGGATAGAGGCTGGGCACTGAGGCGAAACGTTACCGAAGCACATGTCATAAACAGCCTTAGCCTTGTCCTCGCCGCTAGCGACAATCAGAATGCTGCGCGCGAACATGATAGTCTGCGTACCCATGGTGTAAGCCTGGCGAGGGACGTCCTCCATGCGCTCGAACAGTCGGCTATTTGCCTGAATAGTGCTCTCGGTGAGGTCAACGCAGTGCGTACCCTTGGAGAAATGGTCGTCAGGCTCGTTGAAGCCAATGTGACCGTTGTGACCAATACCAAGAAGCTGCAGGTCAGGATAGCCAGCCTTAGCAACAAGCCTATCGTACTCGGCGCAAGCTGCCTCGACATCAGGATTAGAGCCGTCGGGCACATGGGTATTCTCAAGATCAATATTTACCAGGTCAAAGAGGTTTTTGCGCATGAAATAGTGATAGCTCTGAGGATCATCGTGAGAAAGACCGCGGTACTCGTCAAGGTTATACGTAGAAACCTGCGAGAAGTCCAGGTCTCCCCTCTTGCACCAATCAGCGAGCTGAGCATAGGTGCCAATTGGCGTTGAACCAGTTGCCAGGCCAAGAACGCAATTTGGCTTCAGAATGATTTGTGCAGAAATAACATTTGCAGCTTTTCTGCTCATGTCCTCGTAATCGCGGGTGCGAACAATCCTCATGTCTACCTCCAAGACAGAAGTCACAGTTACATTTAGTTTAACATTTGAAACAAGCAAAAAAGTAACCGGTCGGCGAGAAGAACAAATATCTCGCTGACCGGTTTTGACCTGTTATATGGGGTGTTTCTGTCGCTATTCTGTCGCGATTCTGACGTGAAGCTGACGCAAACCTGACGCTGCGATAGTTTTCTGTTAGGAATCTGTCGCGATTCTGACGTGAAGCTGACGCAAATCTGACGCTGCGGTAGTTTTCTGTCTGGAATCTGTCGCGATTCTGACGTGAGTCTGACATAGCGGCAGTTATCTGTCTGAAATCTGACACAAACCTGACATGACCCTGGCGCAAATCTGACGCGAAACCTACGCTGTGCCTATCCCAGAATCTGCTCGGAAAGATTCTGCAGAGCGTGGAAACGGTGAGATATAGCGTTCTTCTCGTCAGGCTCAAGCTCTGCCATGGTTTTACCCGGAGCATCCTCTGGCCAGAAGAGTGGGTCGTAGCCAAAGCCGTTGTGACCCTTTGGCTCGTGGCCAATAACACCCTCGCAGTCGCCCTCTCCTACCAGCACAGATCCATCTCTATAGACCAGAGCAACGGTGGAGTGGAAGCGAGCAGTACGGTCCTCATCAGCAACGTCAGCAAGTTCTGCCAAAAGCTTCTGATTGTTTGCAGCATCATTGCCATGCTCGCCAGCATAACGAGCGGAATAGATTCCAGGAGCTCCGTCCAGAGCGTCAACGCAAATGCCGGAGTCGTC
This sequence comes from uncultured Atopobium sp., assembly GCA_937921235.1. Taxonomy (GTDB): domain Bacteria; phylum Actinomycetota; class Coriobacteriia; order Coriobacteriales; family Atopobiaceae; genus Lancefieldella. The sequence goes on from CALFOQ010000070.1 coordinate 1,655, forward strand.
TGCAATAGCCGCGACGCAATCTACCTCGTCAAGCGCAGCCATTGCCTTAATCAGAGCATTGTCACGGAACGTCTGGCCGTTCTCTTCTGGATCAGGGAAATCGCCCAGCTGACCAAGCGCTACAAAGCTTATACCAGGCATTACCTTAGAGAGGATAGCCTCAATCTCAACAAGTTTGTGAGCGTTGCCTGTTGCAACTACCACGGTTGTATTTGGATCAAAGGTCACAGCGTTAGAACCCTGATTTTCACTGTTTTGACTCATGGTTACTCCCTAAATCCAGTCACTTGATTTTGCAGGTCAACAAGGTGAGCGATGCCAGCTTGACCAAGGTCGAGCAGCTGGTTAAGTTGCTCGCGATCAAACGGACCGCCCTCGCCCGTGCCTTGTACTTCAATTATCTGTCCAGTTTCTGTTCCAACAAGGTTCATGTCAATGTCCGCATGAGAATCCTCGGGATAGTCAAGGTCCAGCAGCGGCTTGCCATTCACATATCCCATAGAAATCGCAGCTACCTGACCTGTGAGAGGAAGTCTGGGGAGAATGTCCTTCTCGACAAGTGAGTAGAGTGCGTCGTGGAGTGCCACCCAAGCACCCGTGATACTGGCGGTTCTGGTGCCGCCGTCTGCCTGAAGGACGTCGCAGTCCAGCGTGATGGTGTACTCGCCCAGGCGGTTGAGGTCAACAACGGAGCGTAGCGAGCGGCCGATCAGGCGCTCAATCTCCATGGAACGACCCTTGCGGTTGGCGCGCTCTCGCTTGGTGCGGCGGTTAGTCGACGCAGGTAGCATGGCATATTCAGCCGTGACCCAACCCGCGCGAGAACTGCGTCGCCACGCAGGAACGCCCTCTTCGACGGTAGCGGTGCACAGGACGCGCGTGTCGCCAAACGTGACCAGGCATGATCCGTCGGCGTTCTTCATAACGTTGCGCTCAAGGGTGACGGGGCGCATCTGGTCCCACGCGCGGTCGAACGAGCGCGCAGCCTGCGTGTCGGCTCCAGCCTGCGTAGCGGCGTCAGACTGTGCGGGCTTCTCGCCAGAGAACGTGCCTTCTACCTGGTTATCCATTGCACTCCTAAGAAAAAACGCGACACCCGAGGGCGCCGCGTGAGGTTCCATGGTGGGCGATGAGAGATTTGAACTCCCGGCCTTGTGCGTGTAAAGCACCTGCGCTAGCCGCTGCGCCAATCGCCCGTGACTGTAGAAGTTTATCACAGCTTCCACAATTCTTCGGCGGCAATTATGAATTCTGCGTCTTCATTGCACGACCTTTGCACAAATCTTACGCCAGCTCTTCCAGAATGCGACGCATTTCTTTCTGAACGCCCTGCTCGGTATGAGGAGCAATGACCTTGGAGGCAATCGTCTTGAGCGCGTAGCGAGCGTTGTCCATAACGTACGCAGTACCCGCATAACGCAGCATAGCGTAATCGTTCATAGAATCGCCAAACACGGCAATCTCGTCGCGAGAAATGCCATAGTACCTGCGAATCTGCTCAAGTCCTGTAGCCTTGTTCACACCACGAGGCACTACGTCAATCCAGGTCTCTCCAGAAGGCATGAACGAAAGTCTATCGCCCATCTCGCGCTCAAGAATCATAGCCATATCCATGGAGCGAGCCCTTGAATCGCAGCAAATAGCAGCCTTGATGATACTAACGTCAGGTGAAGGTGGATCAAACACGCGCTCGGCGTTTGGCAGGTCTTTGTCCAGCTCACGCACAAACGAACTCTGATCGTCCAGCAGATACGTATGCGTGCGGTCATAAACAACCAGGTGAATGCAGTCAAACTCAGACGTCAACTCAAACAGCTTACGAATAGAAGCTGACGAGAAAACCTCGCGGTCGATGACCTCGTTCTCTACATAGACCTGCGTGCCAAGAGAGGCCACGTAGTCAATCTTGTCTGCAACCGGCACAAACAACCAGCGCAGCGTATCGTAACGACGACCGGAGCTTGCGACAAAGTGAACGCCGCGTTTGTACAGCTCTTCGATAAGTTCAAATGTCTCTGGCGGAACCTCGGAGTTCTGGTCCAGCAGCGTACCATCCATATCCGATGCAATGAGTCTAATCATGCTAGTTCTCCATCATAAAACGGGGAGTCTCCCCTGCTTTTGTCGCGCGCACCAGCTCTAGCAGGGCGTGCGCAACGCCATCGTCTGCAGATGCACCCACGTGATGCTTTGCCACCTGCTTGACCTCTGGAATTGCGTTTGCCACCGCCACCGAGTGCGGAACTTTACTTAAAATCTCGACGTCATTCTCGCCATCTCCAAAAACAAGCACCTCTTCTGGAGAAATGCCCGTTCTTTCCAGGAGCGTTTCAAAGCCGGTCAGCTTGGACACACCCTTGGGCAGCACGTCAAACCACTGAGGGACCACCGACATGGTGTACACGTCTGGACAAGCTGCGGCCACTTTTTGGCGACAGCGCTCCATGTCCTCCTCCGTGCCTGGGCACGCAATTGTTGCGGCGACAAAATCAACGTCGTCCGGGACTTGATCAACAATGCCTGAGACAAATACCAGTTTGCGCTCGTAATCGGCGAGAATGTCTTTGTCAAGCGGACCGACAACATATGCCGGGTTAAAGAGGTTAGTCTTCTCTGGATAGCAGACCAAGAACATGTTCTTCTCGTCTGCAATAGCGTCCGCGACGCCTTGAAGCGTTTTGTGATCAAAAACGGAGAGCGAGATAGTCTTGCCCTTGTACAGCACGCGCTTGCCGGTAGACATAACTCCTGTCTGCATACATGCCTCATCGAGGCTGAAAAGACGCATCAGCTCAACGTAATCTCGGCCGGTACAAGGGCCAAAGGCGATATCTGTTTCTTCAAGGAGCGTATGGATTGCCTTGCGTGTAAAGTCCGACACGCGTCTGTTCCCAAAGGGTACCAGCGTATTGTCCATATCAGATAAAACAAGCTTAATCACAAACGTCCCCCGTTACTGCATGCTGCGTAGCTGGGCAAACGCAACGCGCGTCGCAGCCCAAGTAGACGCAGCTCTACGCCGAAGCAGCTTGAGCCGGAAGATCCAGACCGGCACGACTCTAAACTGCGGCGTTGCACTTCTACCTAGTTGAACTATGTGCCAAGACGTCAAAGCGATCAATCTTGAGCAACACTTGGTCTAGTCCAATCATACCCGAGAGACGCACCTTTGACGTGTCCGAAGTCCAAATTAGAAGATCTCTAAATCCAGAACCTCGACGGCCGCCAACCCACTCCATGCGCTTAATGTCCTGGTAGTTGATGGAAATTTCAGAGCCTACAAAGGGCACTACAACCATCTCGTCATCAAAAAGCGAGACCTTATAGCGGCTCAAGATGTACCAAGCCATAAACATAACTATCGAGAAGGACGCAAAAAACGCCATAACAATGTCTGGGTTTGGTGTGAACACGTTAACGTAGCAGAGCCAGCCGAGAATAACTGCGATTGCGCTGACAAACGCCATGTCGATAATGAGCGAACGCGTGAGCGAAGCGGGAGTTACGTAGGTATCGTGGTGGCTGTGGCGACGCTCGGAAATTCCAACGTTGCCCGAGTGCTCCAAAATCGCAGCGGTAACGGGTGCCGCAACGACAATTATTCCAAACAACACTGCGAGCATTGCGACCTCCCTTTCCCCACGAAAAAAAGAACGATGACCCCTCTTAATTATGCTACGCTCCCGCACACCATTTATTGACAAGGGTGAACGGGAGCGTAGACGGTAGCAATCAAGCTATGAGTGGCAAAGTCGCACGTCAAACGGTCGCGAGTGCGGCGCGGGCGCGGGTGCGGAGCGAACGGCGTCGGCGTGTGGTCGCGGGCGCCGAGTGCGGCGCGGGAGCGACGAACGCTAGCCGCGAGCGCGGACGCGGCGTGCGTGAGCACTAGCCGCGAGCGGCGAACTTGGCGACGAGCTTCTCCAGAAGGTCAACGGTGACCTCAAGGCTTGGCACAGGAACAAACTCGCGCACGGAGTGAGCGTTGTATCCGCCGGTAGCAATGTTAGGGCAAGGCAGGCCGCGGAACGTGAGCTGAGCGCCGTCGGTACCGCCACGAGCAGCAACAGGCTTAGGCTCAATGCCAACCTCACGATTTGCCTCAAGTGCATAATCAATCAGGAACTCGTAGCCGTCGAACTTCTCGGCCATGTTGCGATACTCCTGGTGAATCTCAACGCGGACGGTATTCTCGCCATAGCGCTTGTTCAAGAACGCGGCGATATCCTGCAGGACCTGCTGGCGGTTGGCAAAAATCTGAGTGTCGTGATCGCGGACGATGTAGCTGAGCTTGACCTCGGACGCGGAACCCTCGATGGCGATTGGATGGTAGAAGCCCTCGTAGCCCTCGGTGTGCTCAGGGCGCTCGAAGGCAGGGACCATCTGCTGGAACTCGGAAGCCACTGTGATGGCGTTGATCATGACGTCCTTGGCGCTGCCGGGGTGGACCATGACGCCCTTGAAGTAGATGTCGGCATGAGCTGCGTTGAAGCACTCGTAGTTGAACTCTCCGAGGGCCTCACCGTCAACGGTGTAGCCGTATGATGCGCCAAGTTTGTCCAGGTCAAGCAGGCTTGCACCGTGACCGATCTCCTCGTCAGGGACAAACGCAATCTTGAGCGTAGGATGAGCGAGCTCAGGGTTGTCGCCCAGGCGCTTGAGCAGCGCACAAATCTCAGCCACACCGGCCTTATCGTCAGCGGAAAGCAGCGTGGAGCCGTCGGAACAGATGATGTCCATGCCCACAAAATCCTTGAGGTCGGGGACCTGCTCCTGGGTGGTAGCGATGGTCTTGCCGTTAACGACTCCGGCGACCAGATCACCGCCCTCGTAGTGGACGACGTGCGGCTTAATGCCCGAGGCGGGCGCGTCGATGACGGAATCCAGGTGCGAGCAAAGCATCAGTGCGGGAGCCGACTCGGCGCCCTTGGATGCGGCGAAGGTGCCGGTGACGTAGGCGTGCTCGTCAACGGTGACGTCGGTGCAGCCCAGCGCCTTGAGCTCTTCGCCCAGGTAGCGAGCCATCTCGTGCTGAGCAGGCGTGGAAGGAGTGACGGTGTCGTTGTCGGGGTTGGACTGGGAGTCAACCTGCACGTAGCGCATGAAGCGCTCGGCGACATCGGGGAGCTGGTTACGAGTGGTTTCAGGCATAGGTATCCTTTCTGGTTCAGGTGCGGCTGCGCGCGGGGTAGCGCGGCTGCGCGAGCGCGCAGGCGGTGCGGGCAATGCGGGCAATGCGGGCGGTGCGGGCAACGCGGGTCGCACGGGTGGTGCGGGTCGCAGCCGGCGGCCTTGGATGTTGTATGCATTTACTGTACCGCAACTCAAAACGAATTAAACCTACCTGCACAAACTTTGCGCGCGCATGCCATAATAATTGCAAGAAATACGAAAGGCGGAGCGCTATGACAAACGACTTTTGGACGCCACAATTTCATCTCTTCCCACCTCAGGGTTGGATGAATGATCCTAACGGACTTTGTCAGTTTAAGTCCGTCTACCATGCGTTTTACCAGTACACTCCAGAGTGGCCTGCTAACGAACTTCGCTTTTGGGGACATGCGGTGAGTAAGGATCTACTCTCTTGGAAGACGCTCCCTATTGCGATTTCTCCAGACGCAGCTTGCGATAAGGACGGTGCGTTTTCGGGTTCGGCCTGGATTGAGGCGCATGACGCGGCAGACGGCGACGGTGTGGCGGCCGGCAACGGTGCGGCGACCGGCGAGGTCATGCGGCTCTTCTACACCGGCAACGTTATGGACGAAGCACACCCAGAAGCCGACGGCATTGATGTCGGTCGAGAGGCCTATCAAGTTATGCTGACCTCTGAAGATGGACAGAGTTTCTCGCCAAAGTGCGTTGTTTTGAAGCCGAACGATTACCCCGGTACCTGCACAAACCATGTTCGCGATCCGAAGGTTTGGGAGCAAGACGGGGCTCTCCGCATGCTGTTAGGCGCTCGCGAGAGAGACACTGCGGCTGGTCCCGCGAAATCCGCAGATGAACGCTGTGATTCGGGAGCGGTGTTGATTTACGACTCCAGTGATTGTGGCGAGTCGTGGACGCTCCACTCGGTTATACGCGGGGCTAACGACCTGGGTCATCGCGAGGCGTTTGGCTACATGTGGGAATGCCCTTTTTTGGTGCAGCTAGATGACCATGAGTTTCTATCTATGTGTCCGCAGGGGCTAAGAGAAGGCGCCGGTACGGAGCCAAGTGCTGGTACGGAGCCAAGTGCCGGTACGGAGCCAAGTGCCGGTGCGTCCAAGGGGTCGCGCTTAAACGATTCTGCTAACTTGCAAGAAAGTGCTTCAAGCGAGCCTCTCGACAAGTGGCAAAACATCTGGCAGTCGGGCTATTTTCCGCTTCCAAAGGGCCAAAAACTTATCAATGTTGAAACTGTTTCCACCGATAGCTTTGTGCTCTGGGATCATGGTTTTGACTTCTACGCACCTCAAACGTTCGTCGACGATTCTAGCCGAACCATTTTGATTGGATGGATGGGCATCATCGATCCGACTTACCATAGTTATCCTGAAGGCATTGAATTCTGCCACAACCTTACTCTGCCCCGAGAACTTTCGTTGTCTGGTGATGGTGTTATCCTGCAACATCCAGTTAAAGAGCTTGATGCTAAGCGACGAGAATGTGTAGAATTTGTCGCCGACGCTGTCGTCAAAATAGATCAACTATCTGCAGATATTGAGATTACGGACATATCCGGAGACGGAACTCTTACTCTCAACGACGCGCTTGTGCTTTCTTACTCCAAGGGCACTTTTACCCTGAAATTCATTGACGAGGACACCGCTGCAGGCAGAACTCAACGCTCTATTAGGTCAAAGGAGCTTTTTGACCTGCGCGTTATTGTTGATGGGTCTACCGTGGAGATTTATCTGAACGATGGACGTGCGGTTTTCTCGACACGCTGGTTCCCTGCATCTGAGCGACTAACGTTGAGCAGCACTTTTGTTGCTGCTAGCTCACGAGAATACAGCCTAATCGCGTAGTTCAGTGTATTTGCTTGGCATAGTCTGGCGCCGACACCAAAGGAATACTGTTTGTAGGCACGGATTGAGACCGTTATGCACTAAATTGCATCTGTCTCTTATACACATCTCCGAGCCCACGAGACCGTACTAGATCT
>CALFOQ010000071.1:0-17018 GCA_937921235.1 uncultured Atopobium sp.
TAGCAGCCATATAAACTGCTACGCTAAAAAAGTCTAACTTTTGGGGGTCACATCATATGCGGGCTTTTTGTTTAGGATCGTGTTGTATAGAGAGCTTTAGTTTTCTGAAGGAGCTTGGGGCTCTGCGGGTTTCTCGCCAAGCTCACTGATAAAGATTGCAACAAAGATAACAATGAAGCCCAGGAAAATTGTAGGGGTAATAACTTCGGCAAGGAAGATAACGCCAAAAATTGCTGCAAAAATACTGTCCAGGGAGATAATCAGTGAAGCCTGAACAGGGGCAACTGACTTCTGTGCGCGGTTCTGCAAAACACCAGTCAGTGCGGTTGCAATAAGAGTGATGTAGGCGAGGGCAACCCAGGCATTTATGGGCAGTGCCGCAAAATTGGGAACCGTTTCAAAGCAAAGCGCGTAGGCAAGGCAGGGAAGGGCGCTCACGCCAAGCTGCACCACCGTAAGTGTGATGATGTCGTATTTGTGAGCAAGCTCGGCAGTAAGCACAAAAACGAAGGCAAAAATAATGGCTGAGAGCAATGTCATCTGCTCGCCCAAGCCAAACGAGAACGAAAAATCAGTTCCCAGTGAGATAAGACCAATGCCAGCTACGCATAAAAAGGCTGCAAAAATACTGGTTCCATGAGGTTTTTTCTTTGCAATGAGCCAGTTTACAAACGGAATCATCGCGCAATAAATTGATGCAATAAAAGCAGCTTTACCTGCAGTGGTATAAGCAAGAGCTCCATTTTGGAACAGAAATCCTAGACCGTTAAGAACGCCTAAGAGCACGCCGTATTTGATATGTGTGACATTCAAGTGTTCTTTAAGTTTTTTTCTAAAGATGATGGCAACAATACCTACGGCAAAGACAAAACGTAAGGTCATAAGCCAAGCTGCCGAGATATAACTAATTGCATCTTTGATAACGACAAATGACCCGCCCCAGATAAGTGCGCAGACAAGAAGAGCAAACTTCCATACAAGCGTAGAAGAAGTATCTAGTGTGAGTCCGGAAGAGTTTCTAGTAGAAAGATCTGATGATGCCACGCGCTATCCATTCCCGTCGAAGGTAAAAGTTAAGGTATAGGTAGTGTTCTGAGAAAATCAAACGCGTGCAAGTATACGTGATTTTGCACTTGAAGCGCCCCACAAGCAGCATAAAAATGAGATTAGAAGTATACTCACATCTGCAAGAAAAATAAGTGTGCGATTGTTTTTATGCAAGAAGATATTTCAAGGAGACTTGTATGTCCAACTACGTTTTGACCTGTTGTTCTACGGCCGATGTAAGTGAGAAGTACCTTCAGTCACGTGATGTGAAATACGTATATTTCAACTACGAACTTGATGGCGTTCAGTGCAAGGATGACTTTGGTCGCACTAATTCACCAGATGACCTCTATAAAAAGATGCTTGCAGGCGCTGAGTGCCGTACTTCACAGGTATCAATTGGTGAGTACATGGCTTTCTGGCGTCCTTTCCTTGAGGAGGGCAAAGACGTTCTTCATGTTTCGTTGAGTTCTGGCGTTTCTGGAACGTATGAGTCTGCTTGCCAGGCAAAGGTAGAAATTGAGCAGGAGTTTCCTGACAGAAAGATTGAGGTTGTCGATTCTCTTCAGGCATCTTCTGGCTATGGTTTGCTGGTAGACGGTCTTGCCGATAAGCGCGACGAGGGTCTGTCTTTTGACGAGGCAGTTGCATGGGCCAAAGAGGCTCGTCACCGTGTGTATGGATGGTTCTTCTCAACAGATTTGACCTTCTTTGTTCGTGGTGGTCGCATTTCCAGGACAGCTGGCCTGCTTGGCGGCATGCTTAACATTTGTCCTGTTATGGATATTGAGGCCGACGGTTCTTTGGCTGTTAAAGAGAAGGCACGTGGCAAAAAGAAAGCAATCGCTCGCGTAGTTGAGATCATGACTCAAACTGCAGAGCAGGGCAGTGCTTACGCACGTAAAGTGTTTATCTCTAACTCTGAATGCGCCTCTGATGCCCAGGCTGTCAAAGAGCTTATTCAAGAAAAGCTTCCACAGACCGGTGATATCAACATCTTTACCATTGGCGCAACTATTGGTGTTCATACTGGTCCTGGAACTGTTGCAACGTTCTGGTGGGGAGAAGAGCCTCGCGCTTAAGATGTTGCTCGAGTAGGTAAGAAAGGTCTTTGGTCATGGTTAATTTTGAGTACGTTGTACCTACTCAGGTGGTTTTTGGAAAAGATACTCAGCTTCGTGCGGCAGAGCTTGTCTCTGCTCACGGAGGCAGCAAGGTGCTGGTGCATTTTGGTGGCAATCATGTGGTAAAGAGCGGCTTGCTTGACCAGATTCACCAGCTTTTAAGCGATGCTGGAATTGCGTATGTTGACTGTGGTGGAGTTGTTCCTAACCCTCGGTTAGAGCTTGCAGAAGAAGCTGTAGAGCTGGGAAAACGCGAGGGTGTTGACTTCATTTTGGCTATCGGCGGCGGATCTGTCATGGATTCTGCTAAGGCTATTGCATATGGCTTAGCCAATGATGTCTCTCTTGAAGACCTCTATTTGCATAAGGTCAGTGTTTCAAAGGCAGCTCCTATTGGCGTCATCTCCACTATCGCAGGAACTGGCTCTGAGACCTCGGATTCTTCCGTCATGAACATTACGCTGGCTGATGGTCGCGTACTAAAGCGTTCTTATCACCATCAGAGCGGTCGTCCTTGCTTTGCGATCATGAATCCAGAGCTCACTTACTCTGTAAGCGCTTATCAGACGGCATCAACAGGCGCAGATATCATGATGCACACCATGGAGCGCTACTTTACGCTCGAGAAGGACGTGGCGCTCACTGACGAGCTGGCTGAGGGACTCTTGCGTACCGTAAAAGAAGCTGTTCTGGTTGCCGTCAAAGAGCCAGAGAACTACGCTGCACGAGCAGATTTGCTCTGGGCCTCGTCGCTTTCTCACTGCGGACTTACCGGAACTGGTCGCGTAAGCGATTTTGCCTCTCATGCCATTGAGCATGAGCTCAGCGCAAAGTATGACGTCGCTCATGGTGCTGGCCTCACGGCTATTTGGGCAAGTTGGTCCCGCTACGTTATGCATCAAGATCCAGAGCGCTTTGCGCAGTTTGCCGTCAATGTTTTTGGAGTTCAAAACAACTTCCATAATCCTGTTGCTACGGGTCTTGCAGGAATTGAGGCGTGGAATCAGTGGTGTCATGCAATTGGTATGCCAACCTCCCTTGCAGAGCTTGGAGTAGACCCTTCTGAAGAGGATATTCTTCAGATGGCTGAGGGCACTATTGACGCTCGTGGTGGAGATCATGCAGGCAACTTTATGCAGCTTAAAACAGCAGATGTTCAGCAGATTCTGAGGATGGCTTTAAAGTAAAGTTTCTCAAGGCAAATTTTGTTTCATTGCGGGTATTATTACTACATACGAAGTTACTGAGCCACTAAGCTCAAACATACGGAAGGAAGATTCATGAGCGGTTTTGTTAAGGCAGACAATGTTTTTGTAAACCAGAACGCAGCGAGCCGTAATGATGTCCTGCGTTTTATTGCCGATAAAGCATTGGAAGCTGGCGTAACTGACGATGCAGACGCTGTTTACAATGCTTTTTTGGCTCGTGAGGAAATGGGCGAGACCGGCATGACTGACGGTTTTGCAGTTCCACACGCAAAAGATGCTGCTATCAAGGACGCAGCTGTCTTTGTCTTCAAGAACAGCACCCCTCTTGAGTGGCCTTCCTTTGACGAGAAGCCCGTTGATGTTGCTATTGCACTGCTTGTTCCAGATGGAGAGGCTGGCACCACTCACATCAAGCTTCTTTCTAAGACCGCTGTTCTTCTGATGAGAGATGAGTTTAAGTCTTTGCTCCGTGGCTCTAATGATCAGGAAGTTATTGCTCAGGCTATTAACGAGGGCATTAGCGAGGAGTAGGGTTTCTCGCCAGGCTATAGGGGGCTTGACGGGTACTTTCTGTAACAGTTTAACTGGGTAAAATTTTGGACACTCAAGCACAAACTTGAGTGTCCTTTTTTGTGTAAAAAGGCGTACACTTGTACTAGTTTTAGTCGAGAAGGGAGTCAGATGTTTACACCATGTACTGACAAGCGCGTTGCTGTCTTTTTTGCTGATGGTTGTGAAGAGATTGAGGGACTGAGTGTTGTTGACGTCCTGTATCGTGCAGGTATTCCCTGTGACAAAGTGTCTATATCTGATTCTTTGAGCGTGACTTCTTCTCACCAGGTTACTTTTTTAACAGACAAGCTGCTCAGTCAGGTCTCGTTTGACGATTACAGCATGTTGGTGCTTCCTGGCGGTCTTCCCGGAACCACTAATCTTGAGGCTTGTGAGCCACTTATGCAGGCAGTTGATGTGTTTGCAGCAGATGGTCGTGCGCTTGCTGCAATTTGTGCAGCTCCTTCAATTTATGCAAAGCGTGGATTACTTACGGGTAAGAAGGCCACTTCCAACCCAGGTTTCCAGCATTTTCTCTCAGAGAATGGCGCCAATCTTTCGCAAGATGCGGTTTGTGTCGATGGCTCTTTCATTACCAGCCAAGGTGCAGGAACCGCTCTTAAGTTTGGCCTAGAGATTGTCCGTTATCTTGTAGGTAATGACGTGGCAGAAAAAGTTTCTCAAGGTATTGTGCTTATCTAAGCCATGACACCTTCTCAAAAACAGTACCTGGTCATTGATTTAAAGAGTTTCTACGCATCGGTCGAGTGTGTTGAGCGGGGCCTTGATCCCATGAAGGCCAAGCTTGTTGTGGCAGATCTTACCAGGACAGAAAAGACAATTTGTTTGGCGGTTTCACCGGCGCTTCGTGCGTTGGGTGTTCCTGGACGTTGTCGCGTTTTTGAGATTCCCAAAAACCTTACTTACGAGGTAGCACCTCCTCGTATGGCTTTGTATGTGGAGCGCTCTGCAGACGTTTATTCGGTGTACCTCAAATACATTGCCCCAGAAGACATCCACGTTTACTCCATTGACGAGGCATTTATCGATGTAACACCGTACTTATCGCTTTACGGATGCACAGCAAGAGAGCTAGGCGAGAAGATCCGTGCAGACGTAGCAAAAACTACGGGTATCCCTGCTACTTGTGGTTTGGGCCCAAATTTGTATTTGGCAAAAATTGCGCTTGACATTACGGCAAAGCACAGCCCAAATTTCTTTGGTGAGCTTGATGAAGAGTCGTACAAACTTAAACTCTGGAATCATAAACCTTTGACTGATTTTTGGCATATTGGTGCAGGTATTCAAAAGCGTCTTGCGGCAATGAATATTCGCACCATGGGACAGCTTGCCATGGCTCCTACAGAACCTCTATATAAAGAATTTGGCGTTGATGCAGAAATCCTTATTGATCATGCATGGGGCATTGAGCCAACTACCATTGCAGATATTAAGTCCTATAAGTCTCAAAGTCATTCTGTCTCAACGGCACAGGTCTTTGATCACAACAGAGATACAGAGGGCGCGCGTCTTATCTTTAAAGAGATGGTTGAGGCATTGACGTTAGAGCTTGTAACGCAAAAGCTGGTTTGCTCTTCTATTGGCATCTATATTGGCTACTCGGCAACAGAGAGCCAGATGGAAGAGCTGAGGCAAACCGGAGATTATAGAAACTGGAGAAGACATATTCCCTCCAGCAGTGGTACTAGGAAACTCTCTTACCCTACTAACTCTAGAGATGAGCTTATGGCAGAGGTTTTGTCTTTCTTTGACGAGCGCGTGATACCTACAGAAAGTGTGCACCGCGTTGGTCTTACCTTCGGAAACACTCAAGAAGAAACGGGCTCGGGTATTCAGACATCGCTTTTCCAGGACAACACTGTTTTAGCAAAAGAGCGCCAGCGTCAAGATACTATCAATGCTATAAAGAAGAAGTTTGGTAAGAACTCTTTGCTCAAAGCTATGGACTTGCTCCCCGAAGCAACGGCACGACAGAGAAACGCTCAGATTGGAGGACACCGTAGTGGAGAAGAAACCAATGAAGCCTAGACAGGGTTTCTCGCCAGCAGAAGCTAGTGCAAAAGAGGATGTGTTTGCAGCGCAGATGCACTACGGACACCCTCGCATGTCGCGAGCAAACAGGGCAAAAATATTTATGCCTTTTGATGCTCTGAAAGGTTTACGAGAAGCCTTGGCAGAAAGAGAACAAGAAGCTCAAGACCATATAAAAGACTTTCATGACTTACCACACTGGTCATAGGTTTATACGATAAAATAGACAGGTCGTATAAAGAAATCGAGGAGGTTTCATGAACCCCAAAGCAAAGATTGCCATTCCAGCAATTGTGGCTCTCATTTTTGTCGTCATTGATTTTGTTGCACCAGTTCAGTATCTCAGCTATTTCCACACGGTATTTAACTTTGCAACTCGTCAGACAAATCCCATCTCTCTGATTCTTGCACGTATTACCTACATTATTTTCCTGTGCTATCTTTTTGCTGCGGTTTCAGGTCTTTTGAGGGGTTTCCGTCCTCGTCTTAGGTGGGGCCTTTCCATTCTCTCTGTAGTTGGTTTAACTTCCGCACTTACCGAGCTCTCTGTGATGATTTCTATCAGCCAGGCGGTAAACTTCACCACCCTTATTCTTAACATCATGATTGTGGGCTTCTTGTTCCTCACGGCTCTTCTTGCACTTCTCATTTGGGTTCGTGCTAAGAAAGAGTTTGACCAGCGTCAGGCTGATCTTGAGGAGGAAGAGGTTGTTGTTTCTCCAATGCCTCTTGCTACCGAGGGCGCAGAGGTTGCTCCTGTAGTTCCTGTAACTGCAGAGGCTGCAGCAGCACCTGAGGTACCAGCAGCTCCAGCAGCACCTGAGGCTCCTGCAGCACCAGAGGCTCCACAGGAGTAGTTGCTCACCCACTCTCTTCTTGTTTGGAGGAATTCTTACTTATAGGAGAACCGTATGTCTTTTGTTGAATTTAAAGAGGTAACAAAGACGTATACCATGGGCTCCGTCAAGGTACACGCTGTCCATGACATGAACTTCTCCATAGAAGAGGGCGAGCTTTGCGTAATTGTTGGCCCATCAGGTGCCGGTAAAACAACTGTCTTAAATATGCTCGGAGGTATGGATACCTGTACCTCCGGGTCTATTTATTTAGACGGAAAAGAAATTGGCGGGCTTTCGGAAAAAGAAAGAACGCTCTATCGCCGTCATGACATTGGCTTTGTTTTCCAGTTTTACAATCTTGTTCCTAATCTCACTGCAAAAGAAAACGTTGAGCTTGCTTCTCAGATTTGTCTTGACCCTATGCAGCCAGAAGATGCACTTCGAGCTGTTGGTCTTGAGCATCGTATGGATAACTTCCCAGCTCAGCTCTCCGGTGGAGAGCAGCAACGCGTTTCTATTGCACGCGCTTTGGCAAAGAATCCGCGTCTTCTGCTCTGCGATGAGCCAACAGGTGCGCTGGATTATAAAACAGGAAAGCAAATTCTTAAGCTCTTGCAGGATATGTGCAAGAAGCAGCATAAGACCGTGGCTATTGTCACGCATAACTTTGCATTCACTCAAATTGCCGATAGGGTTATCCACGTTAAAGAAGGCCAGGCTCAATCGGTAGAAATTAATAAGCACCCAGCTGACGCGCTTACTGTCGAGTGGTAGTCATGCCACACGCTCTTTTTACCGAGATTACTCGGACCATCAAAGGGTCTCTCGCCAGATTTCTTGCAATTGCAGGAATTGTTGCCTTGGGCTGCGGCTTCTTTGCGGGACTCAAAATGGCCAGCCCTGACATGCAAGAAGCTGCTCATACGTTTTACGCAAACCAGCATCTCTACGACCTGCGTGTAATCTCTACGCTTGGGTTAAGCGAGAAGGACGTTCATGCCCTTGCATCAGTTGAGGGTGTTGAGGCGGTTATGCCTTCTCGCACGGTAGACGTTATGGCTACACTGACATCTTCGCAATCTACTGCTCGTGTGAGTTCTTTTAGACCTGGTGAGCTTAATCAACCAATAGTTGTGGAGGGAAGGCTTCCTCAAGGGCCTTATGAGTGCGTGATGAGCACGGATCCCAAGAAACGTGCAGATATTAGCCTTGGTCAACAGATTGAGCTGCCAGACACTTCAAACGGAGTTCATTTAAAGGGTGGTTCGTACACGGTTGTTGGCTTTGTAAATGCACCAACATATCCGTATGTAAGCAATTTTGGTACTACATCGTTAGGCAATGGCATTGTTCAGCAATTTGTGTATGTTACGGAAGATGCTTTTGCAAACGATGACCCTTATACCGAAGCGTATCTAACGGTTCAGGGTGCTACCAGCTATAAAAGCGGCTCATCAGACTATCAGAGTGCTGTTGATAGCGTTGCAGAACGCATTTCGCAGATGAATCCGTCACTTGCTTCACTTCGTTTGCAAGAGCTCAAAGATGACGCTCAGACTCAAGTTGATGAGGCTCGTCAAAAGCTGGAGCAATCAAGGCAGGAAGCCGCAGATAAACTAGGGGATGCTCAAAAGAAGCTTGATGACGCGGAAGCGCAGATTTCCGCTCAACAGCAAAAACTGGCTGATGGTCAGCGTCAATATGATGCGGGACGTCAGCAGCTTACAGCTTCTCGCTACAGTGCTGAGCGGCAATTTGCACAAGCGGAAGCTCAGATTACTGCCTCAGAGGCTCAAATAGCTCAGGGTAAAGCTGAGCTCAGTGCAGGAGAGGCCCAGTATCAGGCTGGTCTTGCTGCCTATAATGCAGGACAAGCAACGTTTACGCAGCAAAAGAGCGCGTTTGAAGCGGGTAGAGATGCGTATCTTGCGGGGCTTGCTGCGCAAGGCATCACCGCTTCAAGTCTTGAAGAAGCGCGGCAACAGCTCAGTGCTTTAGGTCTGCCAACTACGCAAGTAGACGTCCTTCTCGCCGCACAAGCACAGATTACGGCTGCAGAGACAGAATTGGCTACCCAGCAGCAAACTCTTGCGGCTGCGAGGGAAGAGCTTGATCAGCGCACAGCTCAACTACATGAGGCAGAGTCACAAGTAGCTCAGGCGCGTCAGGATTTGAGTGAGGCGAGAAGTGCTACTGCAGATCAGCTGTCTGCGGCTCAAGAAAAACTTGCTGCGTCGCTTAGTCGCCTGAGCGCAGGACAAACAGCCCTCCAAAGTGCAGAAGCTCAGACTAACGAGGGAAGACAGAGTCTTGAGGAGCAACGCACTGAGGTCGAGAAACAACTTGCTGACGGTCAGAAAGAGCTTGATGAAGCTCAGAAGAAGATTGATGAGCTTAAAGAGCCCGATGTGTATGTACTTGATCGTACAAAAGAAATTGGCGTTGCAGCTTACCAAGCCGACTCAGAGCGTATCAACGATATTGCCAATGTGTTCCCGTTGATGTTCTTCTTGGTGGCTGCTTTGGTGTCACTTACCAGTATGACGCGCATGGTATCTGAAGAGCGCACGCTTATTGGTGTTCATAAGGCGCTTGGTTATTCAACCGTTCAGATTGCGGCAAAGTACCTGCTATATGCCTTGTCTGCTTCACTTTTAGGCGCTGTTATTGGCATAGCATGTTTAAGTCAGGTGTTGCCAGGCGTTATTGTCTCTGCTTACGGGTCTATTTACACCATCCCAAATGGGGGAGCGCCTTACCCTATCCAGCTAGATAGTGCGCTGCTTTCGGGACTTTCTGGTATAGGCATCACGCTTCTTTCAACCACAGCTGCCGTCTTATCCTCACTGAAAGAAGAGCCTTCTAGCCTCATGCTTCCAAAAGCTCCAAAAGCGGGTTCAAAGATTTTTCTTGAGCGCGTTAAGCCTCTATGGTCCAGATTGTCTTTCTCGTGGAAAGTTACAATCAGAAACCTTGTCCGTTATAAGCGACGTTTGATTATGACGCTCGTGGGAATTGCTGGCTGTACTGCGCTTTTATTAGTGGCTTTTGGCCTTAGGGATTCCATTAGCGACATCATTGATAACCAATGGCCAGCTATATCGCATTATGACTACATTGTGGGAATGACCTCTGATGTTTCAAGTGAGGAAGCAGATCAGATTAATGCAGAGCTCAATCAAGTGGGTGCTACAAACATTCATCGCATAACAAGAGAAAATGTTCTTCTTGAGTCACCTACACAAAAGGCAGGCTCGCTTACAAGAACAACTATTATGACCAGCAATTCTCTTCAAGACCTCACCGGTTTAGCAACCCTGCGTAATCGCCTTTCTGGTCAAGCAATAGAGCTTGGAGAAGACTCGGTAGTAATTACAGAGAAGCTTGCAAAACGACTTGGTGTAGGTGTGGGGGATACTATTCAGGTCTATGCTCAAGACAGAATTGGAAACGCTTCAGGTGAGCCAAGTACGCTTACTATTACAGGAGTTGCCGAGAATTACGTTGGGTCGTATCTGTATGTGGGACCTTCTGCATGGCATTCCCTGGGCATGCAAGATGACGCCACGGATGGCTGGTATGCAACGCTTCCCGAGGATCAAACAACAAGAGATGCGTTTGGAGAAAAGCTCATTAACCAGGCAGGAGTTGCAACAGTAGATGATGTCAATGAGGCTATTCATACCTACAAAGAATCACTTGCTGTAGTTAATCGCGTGGTAGCCATTCTTATTGTGGCTGCAGCTCTGTTGGCATTTATCGTCTTGTATAACCTCACGAACATCAATATTGAAGAGCGCATTAGAGAGATTGCCAGCCTCAAAGTACTTGGATTTACACGACACGAGGTTGATGCTTACGTTTTTAGAGAGATTGCTTTGCTAGACGTCTTTGGAGCGCTCTTTGGACTTGTTCTAGGAACATATCTTGAGGGATTTGTAGTTCAGACTGCTGAGATTGATCTTGTTATGTTTGGTCGTGCTATTCATGCACCAAGTTATTGGTTTGCCTTTGGACTCACGCTTGTTTTCTCGCTGTTAGTCTATGTTGCCATGCGGCCAAAGCTCAAAAATATTGATATGGTGGAGAGCTTGAAGAGCGTTGAGTAGGCATCTTTTGCACGCCCCAGGAAGGCACATTTTAGATAAGATAGAAGATAGTTGAGATTGCTTATTTATAAGGAGTTGGTATGCCTAAGGTTTCTTTTGTAATTCCTGCATACAACATCGAATCGTACATTGGGCGTTGTATTCAAAGTGTAAAGAATCAGACGTTTGGTGATTTTGAAGCAATTATTGTTGATGACGCCTCAACAGATTCCACTCCAGAGAAAATTGTTACGGCAGTAGGGGATGACAAAAGGTTCAAAGTTGTTACTCATGCAACTAACCAGGGACTTCATCTTGCACGTAAAACTGCTGCAGCTCATACAAAAGGCGAGTGGGTCTTTTGTCTAGACGGTGACGATGAGGTTACTCCTGATTTTCTTGAGCAGGTAGTTGCTCGTATTGATCAAAATCCTGTTGATATTCTCCACCTTGGCATTACCGTTATTTCAGAAAATGGTGTTGACCCAGCTGATGCAAAGTCTTTTGAAAGCTACATTAACCAGCAATCAGACTTTACTCAAGGCGATGATATCCTACGCATTATTTATGATGAGGGCTATGGGCAGAAGCTTGATTGGCGCGCTACGCAACGCTTGTATCGCGGAGAGCTTTTCCGCTCTGCCTTTGCAGAGATGACTTCGGAGCGCCTGGTAAGAGCAGAAGATGCCTATGAGGTATTTATTCTGGCAGATAAGGCTCAGACTGCCGATGGTTTTGAGTCTTGCAGAGGCTTTTTGTACCACTATGGCATCGGAGTAACTGGTGCTTCTCGTATTTCTTTAGATAAGTTTGGAGAGTTCTGCTATCAGTTCTTAGACAACATTGATCAAGTAGAACTTTATATTGGCAAGTCAGATAACATTGCTCACATTAATTCGTTTAGGGGCATGAAGCATAGATTGCTGGAGCTTTTGAGTGCTGAGTGGAGATTCCGTCTTGCCCCTGAAGATCAAGAGGCTGCTCTTGAGCCGTTTGCCATCCTCTTTGGACCATCAGTAGCAGCTCGAGAGCTCTATCGCTTTGTAAGGGATATTGCTTACGAGGCTATTGCTACTGGAACCGAGCTTCCAGAAGACAGTGATGCATATCGCTACAGGACGTATGCAAAGAAATATGCTGCTCTCATGCATCAGGATGAGGGATTGTCGTTTGATAGAGCAGTTCGCATGAAACAGATTGCCGATGAGCACATGGAATATCTAGAAAGAAAGCACATGGTAAAGATGTTTGAGCAGCAGCCTATTCGCATTCTTATCACTTCTCATAAAGATGTTGATGTTCCCGCAAGCAACTACCTTCAGCCTATCCAGGTAGGACCAGGTCAGAAGACCAATCGCTTTACGTATATGCTCCACGACGATGAGGGCGATACCATTACCGAGAAAAACCCAATGTACTGTGAGATGACTACGCAGTATTGGGCATGGAAGAACATCACCAATGCGCGCTATGTTGGCTTTGGCCATTATCGTCGCTACTTCAACTTTACCGATACGGTTTATCCAGAAAATCCGTTTGGTGAGGTCATGGATGATTTCATTGATGAGGACGCCATCAAGAAATATGGTCTTGATGATCAGACCATTGCCCAGTGCATTGAAGGCTATGACCTTATTACCACTGGGGTAAAGGATATTCGCAAATTCCCTGGAAGCGCTAATACACCTCTTGAGCAGTACCATGCTGCTCCACTGCTTCATCCAAAGGATATGGATACTATGGCTGCGCTCATTGTTGAGCGTCACCCAGAGTATACAGAGGATGTAAACGCTTTTCTCAACGGCCATCAACAGTGCTTCTGCAACATGTACATCATGCGCAAAGAGCTCTTTGACCGCTATGCGGCATGGGTGTTCCCACTTGTTGACGAGTGGACTGCTCGTACTGATATGTCTACATACAGCAAAGAGGCCCTTAGAACTCCAGGTCATCTGACTGAGCGCCTCTTTAATATCTGGCGTATGCATATGCTTCGTACAGAGGGCAAAAACTGGAAGGTAAAAGAGCTCCAGTGCATTCACTTTACCAATCCAGAGCCTCGTCAGAAGTTCATTCCTCTCTTTGAAGAGAAGCCTGAGATTGCAAGCCAGAACGTTGTTCCTGTTGTCTTTGCAGCAGACAACAACTACGTTCCAATTCTTACCTGCGCTATGGGTTCAATGCTTGAAAACGCTGACCCTAACCGCTTCTACGACGTAGTTGTCCTTAACACCAATATTGGCGGTTCAAAGCAGGAGCTGGTTAAGAAGCACTTCTCGCGTTATAAGAATGCTCGTATTACGTTCTATAACGTGTGGCGCATGGTCAAAGACTACAAGCTAGACACTAATAACGCTCATATTAGTGTTGAGACATACTTCCGTTTCTTGGCTCAAGATATTCTTTCTGCTTACGATAAGGTTGTCTATCTTGACTCTGACCTTGTAGTTAACGGTAATGTTGCTGAACTTTTTGATGTAAGAATGGGCAACAATCTTATTGCCGCAACGCTTGATATTGATTATCTGGCAAACCTTAACGTTCGTGGTGGAGACCGCATGAAGTACAGTCTTGACGTGCTTAACCTCAAGAATCCTTATGCGTACTTCCAGGCGGGAGTTATGGTCTTCAATACCGCTGAACTGCGCCGCTATCACACTGTTCCAGAATGGTTGCGCATTGCATCCAATCCAATCTTTATCTACAACGATCAAGATATTCTGAACAGCGAGTGCCAGGGTCGCGTTGTTTATCTCCCCGCTGACTGGAACGTGACACACAACATTTTTGGACGTGCCGAGAAACTCTATCCAATGGCACCAAATAGCGTCTTTGATGACTATCAGGCAGCACGTCGTGCCCCAAAGATTGTTCACTTTGCTGGTGCTATTAAGCCTTGGCAGAACGCTAGCTGCGACATGGCGTCCTATTTCTGGAAGTACGCGCGCAACACTCCGTTCTACGAGGTTATTATTCAGGACATGGTGCCAGGCGCTAGAAATGACGCTGACGTCACAGAGTTCCACGAGCGCGCGCTTTCTGATGCAAGTCCTCTGCGCAAGATTATTGACCCCATTGCACCATATGGCAGCGCAAGGCGAGAAGCCCTTAAGGCCCTTGGTAGAACCTTAAGAGGACGCAAATAAATACCTGGTAGGTGCAAGATTTCTTGCACCTACGTTTTTATGTTTGGAGTAGTAATGGCAGCACTTTCGCCAAAAGATGTCGCTCGTGCGGCAGAACTCAATAGAATCTTGAACCATGCGGCATACGCCTACTATGCCCTTGATAATCCAGAGCTTACTGACGCTGAGTTTGACCGCCTTCTTATTGAGCTTCAGCAGCTTGAAGCAGCATATCCAGAGCTTATTACTGAGGATAGCTATACCCAGCGCGTAGGAGGCTATGTCTCCGAGCAGTTTGAGCCTGTCCAGCATGCCGCTCGCATGTATTCCATGGACGATGCCATGAACCTAGAAGAGCTGGATGCATGGCTTTCCAGAACTGATGAGGCTCTTGGTGCATCACCTACAAACCCTGTGGCATATACCTGTGAGCTAAAGATTGACGGCTTAGGTGTTGCACTCACGTATCGTGACGGACAGTTTGTACGTGCTGCTACACGAGGTGATGGTAGTACGGGAGAAAACGTTACGGCAAACGTTTTGACTATCTCTGACGTTCCACGAGAGCTGGCGCTCGCTGGCCTAGAGCAGGTTGAGAATAGAGGCCTTAATCAGAGCATTGAGGTGCGCGGTGAGGTCTATATGCCAAAGCATTCCTTCATCCGCTTGAATGAAGATGCAGATGCTGCTGGTAAACAGCCTTTTGCTAACCCAAGAAATGCAGCTGCTGGATCTTTACGCCAAAAGGACCCAAAGATTACCGCTCATCGAGACCTTGAGACCTTTATCTATGCGGTAGCCGATGAGGGTCCTCTTGATGTTCACAGTCAGTGGGAGTTCTTAAACTGGCTCCGTAGCTGCGGCTTTAATGTTAATCCTCATGCCCGTCGTTGCCTGAGCGCTCAGGAGGTTCATGATTTCTGTGCGCAAGCTCTTGAGCAGCGAGGAGACCTTAACTACGACATTGATGGCGTGGTGGTAAAGGTTGACTCTTTTGCCAGCCAGGAAGCTCTAGGATTTACTTCTCGTGCTCCTCGTTGGGCTATTGCATTTAAGTTCCCACCAGAGGAAAAGCAGACCGTTTTGCGAGAAATTCGTATTCAAGTTGGTCGTACAGGCGTACTCACACCTGTTGCTGAGTTTGATCCTGTTACTGTTGCAGGTTCTACCATTGCACGTGCAACCCTCCACAACCTTGACGAGATTCGTCGTAAAAACGTGCGCGAGGGCGATACCATCATTGTCCACAAGGCAGGAGATGTCATTCCAGAGGTTGTAGGACCAGTTTTGAGTCTTCGACCTGCAGATGCTGTTGAGTTCCAGATGCCAGCTACCTGCCCAAGCTGTGGCAGCCCTGTTATTCAGGAAGAAGGAGAAGTGGCCTTCCGCTGCGTCTCTATTGATTGTCCTGCTCAGGCAGTTGAGCGCCTGATTCACTGGGGTAGCCGTAAGGCCATGGATATTGACGGCCTTGGCGACGAGCTTATTAACCGTATGGTAGAAGAGGGTGTCCTCTCTGACGTTGCTGATTTCTACGACAAACTCACGGAAGAGATGCTGGCAAATATGCCTACAGGTCGTGTCTACGATACCGATACTGCAGATCACCTTTCTGGCGATAGTATTCCTGTGGGTCACACTATTGCCAAGAAGGTTATGGCAAAGGTTGAGGAATCAAAGACGCGTGGTCTTGGACGCGTACTCTTTGGTATTGGCATGAGGCACGTTGGTGCTAACGTCGCAGAGCTGCTTGCCCAAGAATTTGGCTCCATTCAGGCGCTTGCTACAGCTCCTGTCGAGAAAATCGCTGAAATCCCAAGTATTGGCCCTAAGATTGCAGAGTCTGTACACGAGTTCTTCTCGATACCAGAAAATGTTGCCGTTATTGAGCGTCTTCGTCAGGCAGGCGTAATGCTCGAGGAAGAGAAGCCAGAAAACGAGCTTCCTCAGACGCTTGCTGGACTTACCTTTGTTTTAACGGGAACTCTTGAACACTTCACACGTGATGAGGCTGGTGCCCAGCTCAAAGCTATGGGAGCAAAGGTTTCTGGCTCTGTATCCAAAAAGACTAGCTTCGTAGTAGCAGGAGAAGCCGCGGGATCTAAGCTTACAAAGGCTGAGAGCTTGGGCGTTCCCGTACTTGATGAGGCTGCGCTCCAGCAAATTCTTGAAACAGGTCAGGCACCTGCATAAATGTGCATGGTTAGTAACAAGGTGTTGATTTATAATGCTTCGTTACCGTCAGTAAAAAGGAGGCGACCAAATGAACCTACTAAAAAGTAAGTATGTTTCTCTTGGAATGATGTTTTTGATTTTAGCAATCATCCTGGGCGCAGCATCAAACGTTAATGACCTCTTTATCGGTATGATTTATGGCGTTTCTCTAGGAATATTGATTTTAGGATTGCTTGTAACTCAAAAAAGATTGCCTTTATGTAATCGATAATTGATCCAAAGGGCACAGCCATGGCAGATAAAAACATTTTGGTTCTTTGCTATTCTCGCTGCACTACCTGTAAGAGAGCTCTTAAATGGCTTGATGAACACGGTGTTTCTTATACACTGCGCGATATTAAAGAGGAGAATCCAACTGCAGAAGAGCTTGCTGAGTGGCACAAACTGAGCGGTCTTTCTATCAGAAAGTTCTTCAACACTTCAGGTATGGTATATCGCGATAATAACATCAAGGAGCAGCTTGATGCAGGTATGAGCGATAGTGATGCCTATAAGTTGCTTGCCACTACAGGCATGCTGGTAAAGCGCCCCTTGGTGGTTGCAGGTAATACTATCTTGCTTGGATTCAAGGAGCCTGCGTGGGAAGAAGCACTTCTGTAGAGTCGACCTCTATGGTATGTGTTTTTATAGCATGCGCTTTTACAGCATGCGATAGATTGTAGATAAGCGTTAGTAAAAAAGCAGCTACTCAAGTGATGTGACCCCCAAAAGTTAGACTTTTTTAGCGTAGCAGTTTATATGGCTGCTA
>CALFOQ010000072.1:0-23325 GCA_937921235.1 uncultured Atopobium sp.
CAATGATTGAATTCCTATGACGTGGCTCCAGTCAGAACCAAACAAATTGCAATCTGAAGAGGAGATTAGTTTCATTCCCAGTTTCTTAGCAAGCATTGCATACGCTGCCATACCTCTAACTGAAGAGATCTTGCCGTTTAATGAGAGCTCTCCAACAAACAGCCTGTTATGCACAATCTCTTGAGGAATCTGACCAGTAGCTGCAAGAATAGCAACGGCTATAGGCAAATCAAATCCAGTACCTGTCTTCTTTATATCTGCAGGAGTCAAATTGATTGTTACCAGCAATCGAGGGATGGTAAAACCAGCAGCTTTTAGTGAGCAGCGCACACGAGAACGAGATTCCATAATGGATCCATCGGGCATACCTACGATGGTTATTCCAGGAATGCCGCCAGAAATACCCACTTCTACATCAACAGGTATTGCTTCAATTCCTCTAAGAGTTGCGGTATGAACACAGATGGTTGCTTGATTCATTGCTCGTCCCAGCTAAATGCTCCAATTAAATGCCTGAGACTAGCTGTGCTTGGAGCTACCAAATTAATAGCAACAACATCAAATCTAATAGAGGTAAGTGCTGGATGAAGCGCTGCATACATAAGCGCAAGCGTCCTGTATTTTTCCTGCTTTGCTTTGTTTACCGCAAGCTCAGGCATGATGCTGTCATCTTTGTTCAAGATGCGTCTTGTCTTTACCTCAACAAGCACAACGTTATCGCCATCTTGAGCAACAATATCAACCTCACCAATCTGACACGTCCAGTTAGTTTGGATAATTTTGTATCCTCTTTTGATGAGGTATTTTGCAGCGATCTCTTCGCCTTTCTCGCCAATTTGACGAGAAGACATCTCTTCTAGCGGAATTCTGCTCTCTTGTTCGTCATCCTCTTGAGGGCTCTTATCCTGGGTCTTTAGATCTTCCTGTGGTACAGGCTTCTCCTCCACCTCGTTAGCTGTTGCGCCTTCATGCTTACTTGCTTCTTTCTTGCTCATAACTCTCCTTTCGTTGTGGGAGAGTTCAGTTTGCAGGAGCACTTTGACACTAACTTGGCCACTGTCTGTCCAAGCAGCGTAATGATTCTGTCGGAACTAAAAAATTTGATGTAATTAATTTGCGCCTCTAGAAAAAGCCCGTTCAATCCTCTTGGAATGAACGGGCTTGGATTTATATCTGCAAGTTAATCTGATTGCTTATATTGGGTGTATTAAAACAGTCTTTGCGTCTTAACAAAGTTTCCACAAAACGAAGCTCTATGTATAGGAGAAAGTCCCATCTCACCAATAGCTTCAATGTGTTCAGCAGAAGCATATCCTTTGCATTCTGCCAGGTGATAGCCAGGGTACTCCTCATCGTAGGCAACCATTAAAGCATCTCGTGTTACTTTTGCCACAATTGAAGCTGCGGCAATAGATGCAATACGTGCGTCACCCTTAACAAGAGTCTTCTCTTTAGGATGGATGTGCATAGGATTTCCATCAATCAAGACACAGTCAGGCTCAATACCTGTGTTTTTGACAGCTTGTAACATAGCGTCTCTTAGACACTGTGCCATACCAACTTCATCAATCCTTTGAGGCGCAATATGAGCAATACCAATTGCTGTAGCAATTTCTTGAATTTGCTCTGCAAGAATCTCTCGCTTTGTTGCGGTCAATTTTTTTGAGTCGTTTAGTCCGTAAATAATAGGCTCATCAGGCAGACATACCGCACAAACTGTTAAAGGACCAGCTACAGAGCCTCTACCAACCTCATCAACGCCAACAACCAGTCCGCCTCCAGAAAGCTCCTTCTGAAAGCGATACATTTCTTCTACACGGGCCTTCTCGGCATGTTCTTTTTCAATACGCTTTTTAGCTGATTCCAACGCTTTGATAACTTGTTTACGAGGATCTTCACTATAACGAGCTATAAGTTCGTATACCTCAGCCTCTGGGGCATCGCTTAAACGAGCAATTATGTCTTTAGCAGAATCAGCCATGTTTTCTCCAAACCACATGACAATGGTACTAAAAAAGCCGCCCGAAGGCGGCTTTAAAGAGCATATGAAGTTGATTAGCGCTTCTCGCGAAGACGAGCAGCCTTACCAACACGATCGCGCAGGAAGTAGAGCTTAGCGCGGTGAACAACACCGTGGCGAAGAACCTCAAGCTTAGCAATCTTTGGTGAGTGAAGTGGGAAAGTACGCTCAACACCAATGCCAAAGCTGATCTTACGAACGGTAAAAGTCTCACGGGAACCCTCGCCGGAAAGACGAATGATGTCACCCTGGAAGACCTGCTCACGAGTACGGTCACCCTCGACAATGCGATAGTGAACCTTTACGTTGTCACCAACGCGGACCTCAGGAATGTCCTCGCGGATCTGCTGACGCTCAATAGCGCGAATGTAGTCCATTGTTTCCTCATCTCTAGAGGTGCCGACGCCCTTGCGAACGACACATAGTTAACACACAGACGGAAAGTATACGTGAATATTTTCCACTGTACAAGGGTTAGTTTGGATAAAACTTACTTTACATATCTCCTTTTACCCCAGGAACGAGGCAAGCGAAGATCTTCAAACACTCTGGTTGCATATCTATCGGTCATACCAGACACGTAATCTGCTACTTGGATCTCCGGATGATCAAAATCATGACACTTATATTCTGCAGGAACCTCATCTAAATGGTTAACAAAGTAATCAAACAGCTCGATGATGAGGTCATATGCCTTGGGTTCTTCATATTTTGCGTCTCCTGATGCGTACAGATTAGCAAACAGGAATGCTCTCATGGTCATCATGGCGCCCCACATGGAGTCGGTCATTTTAATGTCGCCTACGCGAGAACTCTCGGAGACAATATCGTGAACCATGTTTTCAATGCGCTCAGGTGAGCTATTTCCAAGAACCTCTCGAGCTTCTGTTGGGAGATACTCCTCCGAAAGAAGTCCTGCTCGTTTTGCGTCATCAATATCGTGCGTTACATACGCAATGCGGTCCGAAATGGCAACAATTCTTCCTTCTGCTGTTTCTGCACGCAGATTACCTGAATGGCATCTAATACCATCAATAACCTCATGAGAAAGATTAAGACCTTGTCCGTCTTTCTCCAGATACTCAACAATACGGGCACTCTGCTGATTATGGGCAAAAATATACTCATTTTCTGGAGCATCGGGGTCCATTCCCCTATATAGGCTAATGGCGTGCGAAAGCGCCTTCTCGCCAATATGGCCAAACGGCGTATGACCTAAATCATGTCCAAGTGCAATTGCCTCAGTCAGGTCTTCGTTTAAACCAAGAGGACGCGCAATTGAGCGTGCAATCTGCGAAACCTCAAGCGTATGAATAAGACGAGTCCTATAGTGGTCCCCTTCTGGGGCGAGAAAAACCTGTGTCTTGTGAGCAAGTCTTCTGAAACTCTTACTATGCAAAATACGGTCTCTATCACACTGATAACAGGTACGGTACTGGTCAGGCTCCTCTGCAATCGCACGACCTTTACTTTGATCAGAAAAAGCCGCTTCAGGAGATAAGATTTGATGCTCACGAGCTTCAAGATCTTCTCGTCTAATGAATAACATAGAACCTCCTTGTACCTGCATCTTTTCCTCATAATAGCAGGATATTACTATCTAGCAAAAGAGGGCGACCGAAGCCGCCCTCTAGAGTTTGTTGCAGTGTGTCTAGAAGAAAACCTACTTAGTAGCAATCTTCTGTGGACCACCGTTAGCCTGAATCTTAGCCTGTGCTGCAGCAAGACGTGCAATTGGTACACGATATGGTGAGCAGGAGACATAGTCAAGACCAAGGTTGTAGTACATGTGGATGGACTCTGGATCGCCACCAGTCTCACCGCAGACACCAATGGTGAGGTTAGGATTACCCTTACGGCCACCCTCAACGCCCATACGGACAAGCTCTGCGACACCCTTATCAAGGGTTGCAAATGGATTGGTCTTAACAATCTTGCGCTCAAGATAGAGAGGCATGAATGCGGACTCAACGTCGTCACGAGAGAAGCCAAGGCAAGTCTGGGTGAGGTCGTTAGTACCGAAGGAGAAGAAGTCTGCGTGCTTAGCAATCTCCTCAGACATGATAGCTGCACGTGGGAGCTCGATCATGGTACCAACTGGGATGTTGAGCTCAACACCGTACTCATCAGCAACCTGCTTGATGGTCTCCTCAACCTCTTCACGGACCTGGATGAGCTCCTCTTCGAAGCCAACCAGAGGAACCATGATCTCTGGGCGAGGATCAAGACCAACGCGCTTGAGCTCTGCAGCTGCGCTTGCGATAGCGCGAACCTGCATAACGTTGAGCTCTGGGTAGACAAGGCCAAGGCGGCAGCCACGGAGGCCGAGCATTGGGTTTGCCTCCTGGAAGGCGTCAAACTTAGCGAGAAGAGCACGCTTTGCAGCGGCGTCCTTACCCTGCTCCTCATCATGAGCAATCTCAACGTCAAGCTCACGTGGGGAATCAAGGAACTCATGCAGTGGTGGGTCAAGAAGACGGACAACAACGTCTTTGCCGTCCATTACCTTGAACATACCAAGGAAGTCGCCCTTCTGAGCACGGCCAAGCTGCTCAATAGCAAGCTGCTTAACGTCCTCAGAGTCCGCAAGAATGAAGTCCTGAATGAGGTGCTTACGCTCACCAAGGAACATGTGCTCTGTACGGTCAAGACCAATTGCCTCAGCGCCGTTATCAACGGAAGTCTGAGCATCTGCTGGGTTATCAGCGTTTGCACGTACGCCAATGACGCGACCACGGGACTCGTCAAGGCGGACCTCATCTGCCCATGCAAGAATGGTCTGGAGGTCACCAGAAAGCTCTGGCTGGACAAGCTCAACAGCACCAAGGATGACGTCACCAGTGGTACCGTCGATGGAGATTACATCGCCCTCGTTAACAACAAGGCCGGAATCAGCAACGGTGAAGCGCTTGTTAGCAGCGTCAATGCGAAGTGTATCAACACCGCAGACGCAAGGAGCGCCCATACCACGAGCAATAACAGCTGCGTGGCTGGTCTTGCCGCCGTGGGAAGTTAGGATGCCCTCTGCAGCAACCATGCCGTGGAGGTCATCTGGAGTGGTCTCCCAACGGACAAGAATACAAGGCTTGCCTGCCTCTGCAAAAGCCTCAGCATCTGCAGAAGAGAAGACTGCAGCACCAACAGCTGCACCAGGAGAAGCGTTAAGACCCTTAGCAATGGTCTCGTACTCGGCGTTAGGATCAAACTGTGGGTGCAGAAGCTGATCGAGCTGCTCAGGAGCAACGCGAGAAACAGCCTGCTCCTTAGTAATACGACCCTCTTCGTACATCTGAATTGCAACCTTAAGTGCAGAGAGAGCAGTACGCTTACCAACACGAGTCTGGAGCATCCAGAGCTTACCATTCTCAATGGTGAACTCGATGTCCATCATGTCTGCGTAGTGATCCTCAAGAATCTCAAAGACGTGGAAGAGCTCCTCGCCTGCCTCCTTGAGTGCAGGAACCTTAACGAGGTCTGCAATAGGCTCTGTGTTACGAATACCAGCAACAACGTCCTCGCCCTGAGCGTTGATCAGGAAGTCGCCGTAGCGCTCGTTAGTACCATCTGCAGGGTTACGAGTAAATGCAACGCCAGTTGCAGAAGTCTCACCCTTGTTACCAAAGACCATGACCTGAACGTTAACTGCAGTACCAAGCTCATCAGGAATCTTGTTCTGCTTGCGGTAAAGGATTGCGCGGTCGTTCATCCAAGAACCAAAGACTGCCTGCTCAGCAAGGCGGAGCTGGAGGTAAGGATCAGATGGGAAGACAGCGTAGCCGTTCTTGGAGACCTCTGGGTGCTCCTTAACGTCAACGTTTGCAGCAAAGATGCCCTTGAACCAAGTTACAAGGTCACGAAGGTCATTTGCGTCCAGCTCTGTATCAAGCTTAACGCCCTTCTCGGCCTTCTTAGCAGCAATTGCATCCTCAAAGAGCTGTCCAGAGACGCCCATAACAACGCCAGAGAACATCTGAACAAAACGACGGTAAGAGTCCCAAGCAAAGCGCTCGTTACCAGTCTGCTTAATGAGGCCCTGAACGGACTCATCGTTAAGACCAAGGTTAAGAACAGTGTCCATCATGCCAGGCATGGAGAATGGTGCACCAGAACGGACGGAGACAAGCAGTGGATCTTCTGCATCGCCGAGCTTCTTGCCCATGCGCTCCTCAAGGGTAGCCATAGCTGCGTCAATCTCATCAGTGACGCCCTCAGGCCAGACGTTGCCGTTGTTGGAATAAGCAACGCAAGTTTGGCAAGTAATTGAGAATCCTGGAGGTACAGGCAGACCAATCTTAGACATCTCTGCAAGGTTTGCTCCCTTGCCACCAACAATCCACTTTGCCTCTTCTACGGATGCGCCAGCGACCTCAGTAACATCGTTACCGGCGTGGTCCTTTCCGAAGCTGTAAACGTGCTTCTCGGACATAACACTCCAAACTCTCAAACTGTCACACGCAAAGCGTGCACCAACACAATTGAACGCAAAGACATCAAACCAAACAAAGTTGGTTCTGTCCTCACATTCATAGTATGTTACCAACCTACGCGATTCATCTGAACAAAATAACGGTGAGCGGTCAATATCGACCGTTCACAGAATGATTTGTAAACTTATGGTTGCAAATTGTGAAATTCTCCATAAAGAAAATGAGCACCCAAAATGGATGCTCATTTAACTTTTTGATATTTTGAGGCGTCAGCACTCTCTTAGCGCGTAACTCCCTCAAAGAATGCGCCAATTGCGTGGCTTGGCTCTTCGCCGGTAAGCGTAGAAATAACGTTTACCGCTGGTCCCAGAAGATCGATTGATGGGATGAGGCGCTGATCAAGCTCACGACGAATCTCTCTTCTGAGAGAGCCATCTGCAAAAGTGTGGAAGACTGCACGAGGGCGATTCTCATCTTCATGCTCGTTGAAGTATGCACGAACATCATCAACGCTATGAATGTTTGGAACCCTTACAATCTCTACGGATTCATCGCCAAACTGAGCAGCAGCAGCCTTAACTACTGCGGCACCGGTCTCTCCACGAGAGTCTGACAAAACATAGACGATAGGCAGACCATCACCAAGAGAGTTGTTGTCAATATCAAGTGTGCTCATGCTGTAACCCTTTCAGTCAACTATTCAGAAAGATACAAACATTTATCAGTCTAAGCGTACCCTACTTCTTGCGAGAAAGCACACTAATATCGGCGACATTACTAAATACCTGGGCAAACTTGTTCAAAAGACGCAAACGATTTCGGCGAACGGTATCATTTTCGTCCATGACAAGTACTTTGTCGAAGAAAATATCAATTGGCTCACGCAGCTGAGACAGTGCAGAAACAGCAGCAGCATAGTCAGCACCAGCAAGAGCAGCAGCCACTTGCTTATGGCCCTCTTCGCAAGCAGCGAGCAATGACATCTCTGGCTCAGTGAGAAGCTCTGTATCAACTTCTACGCCGAGAGAAGCATCACTGAGGTGAGCTGCACGTGCATAAGCAGTAGCAAGATCCTCAAAGAGCTCAGGCTCGTTCTGACGCGCCTCATCAAGTGCGCGAGCACGCTGAAGGAACTCATCAGGATTGATAACACCAATTGCACTAACAGCCTCAATAGCATCTGCAGAGATCTTCTCGTCCTTAGCAATAGAAGCAAGGCGACCAATAAAGTACTGCTCAACCTGGGACTGAACAGACTCGTCAACAGCAAGACCCTGCTGGCGGTAAAGCTCCAGAGAGCT
The DNA here is from genome assembly GCA_937921235.1 of uncultured Atopobium sp. Classification (GTDB taxonomy): domain Bacteria; phylum Actinomycetota; class Coriobacteriia; order Coriobacteriales; family Atopobiaceae; genus Lancefieldella. The sequence goes on from CALFOQ010000072.1 coordinate 7,749, forward strand.
TGCAATGAGCTTTTTAAGGTCAAGGTTAGAGGTAGAACGGACCAGTGCAATGACGCCGATTGCCGCACGACGAACAGCGTAAGGATCGGAAGAGCCGGTTGGTGGCTCGTTAATAGCAAAGATGCCGCAGATGGTATCAAGTTTGTCAGCAATAGCTACAAAGCGACCAATCTGGCCACTTGGGAGCTCGTCGCCGGCAAAGCGAGGACGATAGTGCTCGCGAATAGCTGCAGCTACATCGCTCTTCTCGCCAGCTGCCTCTGCGTAGTAGCCACCCATAACGCCCTGCTGGCTAGTGAACTCGACTACTGCCTGGCTGACAAGGTCTGCCTTAGCAAGATGAGCGGCGCGAGCAGCAAGCTCTGCCTCTTCTTTGTTGGAAGTCTCGTCGAGTGCAATCTCTGCAGCAAGAACCTCCATACGCTGGGTCTTCTGTAGAACCGTACCAAGCTTCTCCTGAAAGACAACAGTCTTAAGGCGCTGAGCAAACTCGTCAAGCGTGTGCTTCAAGTCCTCCTCAAAGAAGAACTTAGCGTCGTCGAGACGAGCACGAACAACACGCTCGTTGCCGTCAATGACGCGCTCTGCACAAGATGGGTCTGCATTAGAAACCACAATAAACTCGCGAGTCAGCTTACCCTCAGCGTCATAGATTGGGAAATAGCGCTGGTTGGAAAGCATGGACTCAGTAATAATCTCTGAAGGAACGTTAAGGAATTCCTCGTCAAAGGTACCCACAAGAACCTGAGGCCACTCAGTTAGGTTAATGACCTCCTCAAAGACCTTCTCTGGCATATCAACGTGAGATCCTGGACGAGCTGTCTCAACCTCTTTAATGCCGGCGAGAATAACGTCTTTTCTCTGCTCCTGAAGCAAAACGCCAGCATCTTTAAGTACCTGCTCATAGTCAGCTGGACTTGCTACCTCATGGTATCCAGGACCAAGAACACGATGGCCCTGGGTGGTGTTTGAGCTAGTTACATCAGCGTACGTAACAGGAACAATCTCTGAACCAAAGAGGACGCACAGCCAACGAACAGGGCGAACATAGCGCTCGTGGAAAGAACCCCAGCGCTGACTGCGAGGCCAATCAAGTGCAGAAATCCAAGAAGTTGCCAGCTCAGAGAGAATCTTTGTGGCAGGAACTGAAGGAATGTTGAGCTCTGCAAAGACGTACTCATGACCGTCAGTGTCTACACGACGAGTCAGTGCATCAGCGTTTACGCCGCACTTACGAGCAAATCCCTCGGCAGCCTTAGTTGGATTGCCCTCTGCATCAAAAGCAATCTCTGCCTTAGGACCACGCTTGACCTCAGAAATCTCTTCTGTAGCCTCAGCAACGTCCTTTACATAGGCAGTTAAACGACGAGGTGTCGAGAGGATCTTAACCTCTCCAAATGACAAACCCGAGTCTTTAAGTCCAGAAACGACAAGCTTATTGAACTGAGCAATAGCTTTCTGCAATGGAGCGGAAGGCATCTCTTCAGAACCAATCTCAAAAAGGAAGTCTCTAACCTCAGCCATTTAAGCCACCTCCTCCTGAGTAGTTGCTGCAGGTGCTTTCTTAGAAGCAACCTCCTCCAAATACGATTCGCAGCATGCCTTAGCAACGGTGCGAACGCGAAGAATATAGTTAGCTCTCTCAACAGCAGAAAGAGCACCACGAGAGTCAAGTAGGTTGAATGCATGGCTGCACTTCATAACGCAGTCATACGCAGGTAGTGGAAGCTTGCGCTCAAGGCAGCTGTGGCACTCTGCCTCATACTCGTCGAACTTCTCGCGCATAAGCTCAATGTTGGCTACCTCAAAGTTGTAGGTTGAGAACTCGCGCTCGTTCTCTAAAAACACCTGGCCGTACGTCATTGGCGTGCCATCTGGCAGGTAACTCCATACCAGGTCATAGACGGAATCTACACCCTGAGCATACATAGCAATACGCTCAAGACCATAGGTAATCTCAACAGGAACTGGGTCTACCTCAATACCGCCTACCTGCTGGAAGTACGTGAACTGAGTAACCTCCATGCCGTTGAGCCAGACCTCCCAGCCAAGACCCCAAGCACCAAGCGTTGGGCTCTCCCAGTCGTCTTCAACAAAGCGAACGTCGTGGTCTTTTGGATCAAGGCCAATAGCGGCAAGTGAACCAAGATAGAGATCTTGAGAGTCTGCAGGAGATGGCTTAATCAAAACCTGGAACTGATAGTAGTGCTGCAGGCGGTTGGGATTCTCGCCATAGCGTCCATCAGCAGGACGACGACAAGGCTGTGGATAGCAGGTACGCCAGGCATCAGGACCAAGTGAGCGCAGGATAGTTGCGGTGTGGAAGGTACCGGCACCTACCTCAGAGTCATATGGCTGCATGACTGTGCAACCTTTTTCTGCCCAGTAGTGTTCAAGGGTCAAAATCATATCTTGAAACGTAAGTGGTGTTGCGCCCATGATGTTCTTTCTCTCAAATGTCCGACGTAAGTACTATAGCCCGCGAGCATGATCAAAGGGCCAGAAAATAAACATTGCCTTAGAGGTCACGGTAGAAACCGCAACTGCTCCAAAATATCTGGAATCCAGCGAGTTTGTTCTGTTATCCCCCATAACAAAAATATGACCTGCAGGAACAGTATACGGATAATTCTGAATTACGGCACCTGCGCGATCCGCAAGAGAATAGGTTGGCTTGCCTTCAGTATAAGGCTCGTCCATAAGCTGACCGTCAACATACACAGCACCGTCGCGCAAATCTACCGTTTGACCTGCTGTAGCAATGACGCGCTTAACTAAAAGCGTATCGGGATTCTGAGGACTGGTGAAGGTAACCACATCACCTGCTTGCGGAGTACCGCCAAAACGATAGGTAAGCTTCTCTCCTACCAAACGATCCCCCAGCTGGATGGTATTGAGCATGGACCCTGTTGGGACCTCATATACCTCAGCCACAAACGTTCTAATAAAAAACGCCAGCGCAACAGCAACTGCAACAATTACCAGGTATTCAAAAACTTCAAGAACTTTGGAATGTCCACTACTCATCGTCATCACCAGATTGCTGATCAAGCTCTGCTAAATACGCTCTGTCCTTCTCAGTGAGCTGAGCGCTCTCTAAGAGGTCTGGACGCCACGCACGAGTGCGAGCAAGTGCAGATTGTCGTCTCCAGACTGCTACTGCTCCGTGGTCTCCTGAAAGAAGCACAGACGGAACTTCTCGCCCCTCAAAGTTTGCTGGACGCGTGTACTGAGCATACTCAAGAAGGCCATCGTCGGAGAATGACTCATCCTGTGAGCTCATCTCATCACCAAGCGCACCAGGAAGCAAGCGCACAACCGAGTCAATCACGGTAAGCGCAGGCAGCTCTCCACCCGTCAGCACGTAATCTCCCATAGAAATAACGTCATCTGCCAGCTCGTAGACGCGCTCGTCCATGCCCTCATAGCGACCACAGACAAACAGAATGCGTTCTTTTTGAGCAAACTCTTGGGCGATAGCCTGAGAATACGGCCTACCAACTGGCGAAAAAAACACCACGTGAGGCTTAGGTTCTGCCTGATCAGAAATCTCACGAACTGCCTCAAAGATGGGAGCTGGCTTCATAAGCATGCCTTGCCCACCACCAAAAGGAGCATTATCTACCGTACGATGCCTATCATGCGTCCAGTCGCGTAAGTCATGTGCATAGAACTCAAAAATATTTGCCTTTTGAGCTCTGCCCATAATAGAAGCATTTAAATAGGGCGAGAAGACCTCAGGAAATACTGAGAGCGTTTCTAGACGCATGCTACTCACCTAACCTAAGAAGGCCCTGAGGAATTGAGACGGTAATGGAGCCCTCGGCTGGGGCCTCTTTGATAAATTCATCCACGGCAGGCATCAGCACCTGTCCAAAAGGCCCCTCAATGACCCACACATTTTGTGTAGGTCCAACAAGAACCTCTGTAATTTCACCCAGAGAACCATGTTCTGTATCACGTACTTCTCTACCCACAAGTAGAGAAACATTTACCAGACCAAAGTTTTCTGGAAGACAATCTTCTTCTACCAGAAGCGTTTTACCAACAAGCTCTTCTGCATCAGAGATGGTAGTTACATCTTCAAAAGTGACAAGACTACCTTCTCTATCATCTGACTCAACAGAGACAACTGAGAACTTTCTTGGTCCCTTAAGCGCAGGCGGAACAGGAACAACTGTCATGCCTTCAGCTATAAGAGAAGGAAGGCTGTGAACGGGAACCGTCACAACCTCCCCTCTTTTACCATGCGTTTTAACAATTTGAGCAATTGCTCGCCAGTGTTTACGCAAAATTAGCCTACAACCTCGACATCAACAGAGGTGCCAACACGCTGGCCAAGAGCACGAGCCAAAGTACGAATAGCCTTAATGGTTCTACCCTTGCGGCCGATGACACGTCCAGCGTCTTCCTCAGAGCAAGAAACCTCAATCAAGGCTCCATCCTCGCGATCGGTGACGTCGAGTGCAACAGCATCTTCATTATCGACAAGACCACAAACGATGTACTCGACAAGATCAGCAACCTTGTCAGAGGGCATCTCCTGAATGTCTTGATCGACAGCGTCTACCTCAGTGGGCTCTGTGAATTCAGACACGATTTACTCAGCCTCTGGAGCCTCGGACTCCTCAGCAGCTGCGGCAGCAGCCTCAGCAGCAGCCTCTGCAGCTGCAGCAGCCTTTGCCTGTGCCTTCTTGGAGAGCTTGGTCTTCTTCTCTGCAACTGGAGCACCAGTACGAGCAATCTCAATGAGGTGAGAAACTGCGCTTGTTGGCTGAGCGCCCTTTGCTACCCACTCGTCAACCTTCTCGAGGTTGATATCAATCGTCTTTGGGCTAGTCAGTGGGTTATAACGACCGACTTCTTCAATGTAACGACCATCGCGAGGCATACGACCATCAGCGACAACTACGCGATAGTACGGACGCTTCTTGGCACCGTGACGGGCCAGACGAATCTTAACTGCCAATGAAAACTCCTCCATACGAGCGGTGCCTCGGATGTTAGATGGGCTGCACCGCAAAGCCACAAATCGGGTTACAAGTGTACAACAACGCATTAACCTCGAAAAGTATAAATTTGCTCTCTTCAAAAAGTACTCGTAATTTATGTATGAAACACTTGTTCTATTTGTACAAAAAGTATACACTATTTCTATGGAAACATCAAAGGACATATCAGATAAAAACGCACGTAAATCGTGTGATTTTGAGTGGCATGGTAAAGCTATTGGGCTTCTTGACCTTGATGCGTTCTTTGCGTCTGTAGAACAACTTGATCATCCTGAGTGGCGTGGAAAACCAGTAATTGTAGGAGGTTCTCCTCACAAACGGGGCGTTGTTTCAACCGCCTCATATGAAGCAAGGAAGTTTGGCGTTCATTCTGCCATGCCTTCAGCTACTGCAGTAAGGCTCTGTCCGCAAGCAATTTGGACTTCAGGACGTTATGACAGATACTCAGAAATGAGTGCTCTTGTAATGGGTTTTCTTAAAGATGAGACTCCCCTTGTTGAGCAGGTTTCTATTGATGAGGCATTTTTTGACATCACTCCGGGCAGATTCTCTAAAGAAAATCCTTTGGAGATCTGTAAGCGCATACAAAAGAAAGTTGCTGCGCTAGGCGTTACCTGTTCCATTGGTCTAGGAACAAATAAAACGATTGCCAAGATTGCTTCTGAACAAGAAAAACCTCGTGGTCTTACTGCAGTCTTTCCTGGTACAGAAGGTCGCTTTCTGGCGCCACTGCCCATTGAAGCAATGAGCGGCATTGGTCCTGCGATGGCAAAGACACTTCATCAACAGGGAATCAAAACGCTTGGAGAGCTCTCAAGAGCAGATGCAACGTATCTCACTTCCCTTGTTGGCAATACAGCTTCAAAGATGATTTTGCGCGCGCAAGGAAAAGAAGTTTCAGAAGTTCATGAAGCTGCCCAGCCTCGTGACGTTAAGTCTGTTTCTAACGAGAGAACCTTTGAAACAGATTTGTTTAAGAAACAAGAAATTGAAGAAGCCATCAGACACATCTCTGGTGTTGTAGGCAGACGTCTTCGCAGAAAACAGTTACAAGGTTATACCGTAACGCTTAAGGTAAAAGCCTCTGCAACAGAGTCCCATACCGCTCAAAAAAGAATGTCTACTCCAACTGATGATGAGCATCTCTTTGCAGAGATTGCCGTTGGCCTTCTTTCAACCATTTGGAAAGAAGGACAGCCAGTAAGACTGCTTGGCGTTGGCATTAGCTCATTTACAGATGAGACACAGAGCAGACCTGTTCAAACGTCTCTTTTTGATCAATTTAATGACACGTTTGACGCCGCAGCCTCTGGACCTACAACAAAAAAGAAACCTCGGAGTGACTTACGTCATCTCTCCGAGGTAACCGATAAACTCAAAGATAAATTTGGTTCAGATGCCGTGCAGTATGGTAGAGACCTACGCTTTGAGCATCGCGTTTCTGACACCATGCCTACAGGCAAAAACGAGCAAATCTAGGACACTAAAACTACTCAGTAGGATCAGCAGATTCTGGAAGATTGTCTACCAGGTCATCCTCAGAAAGCTCAAAAGCTGGAGCCAAAGCATCTTCTGGAAGATCAGCGTAAGGAATCTCAGAAGTCATAGCACCTTCGATATCCAGCTCTACACGAGGAGCATCTGCCCAAAGTCGCTCAAGACGATAGTAGGACCTTACCTCAGGCTGGAATACGTGAACAACAACTGAACCGTAATCAATAAGAATCCAATTAAGACCGTCACGACCCTCAGTAGAAATTGGACGAATGCCACAGTTTGCCGTGACCTTCTCGCGAACTTCATCAACAATAGCGTCAGCCAAACGAGCGTTTCCACCAGTGCAGATAACAAAGTAATCGCAAACGTCACTGAGACCAGTGAGGTCAAGCACAAGAATATCTTCAGCCTTCTTTTGATCTGCAGCAATTGCAGCAACCTTTGCAAGCTCAAGTGAAGTTACAGCCATGAATTTCTCCGTTTTCTCATGTAGCTAGGCTACTCAGACGTCTTCTCAATCATCTCATTGTATAGGGCAATTGAGTTTGGATACAAATAACTCCTTGATGAAATCACATACATCATAACGCTACAAAACGCCGTCTCATAAAGCTCATCGAGAGAACCGCCGCGTAAATATACCTCGCGCGCCTCTTCAACTGACTTGAAACTTGGTCGTAAAGGCTCAATAAGGTCAGCTACATACAAGATTTTGTCTAGCTGGCTCATCTGACGGTCGCCCGCAGTGTGCTTCTGAATGGCGCTGAGAATCTGCTCAGAAAGCCAGGGATAGATGGCTGGTAGCGTTTTTGCGGCGAGAGGACCATGTAAGAGTCCAACAATTTTCTGGTAAGGAGCTTCTGTCTGGATACGAAAGCGCTCTGCCAGTTCAATGGTTTCTGCATCAGGAAGAAGTTTCTCCCAATCATGCAAAATACCTGCAACGCGAGCGCTCAACATATCTGCACCATAGACCTGCGCAAGCGTTTCTGCACAATGTCCCACAGAGATAGAATGCGCAAAACGCTTAGAGTTCTTGTGATACATATGACTCTTCAAGTCAGACTCAAGCTGATCAATAAGCGCCTGTTGTTCTGCGGTGTAGACAATATCTTTTGCTATAAGTGTTCTTTCCATTATGTCCTACAAATTATTGAGTCAAACCTAATCTCTACCTGTTTGACACTGCCTTTTACTGGCGCATGTCAATCTGAGCAGCGGGTCGCTTTGGCTTGACCACTTAATTGAGTGGCGTTGTGTCGGCGCCATAAAGCCCATGCTTATGAATGTAGCCTGTAACTGAATCGGGAGTCAGATATCTAAGGCTCTGACCATTTTGAACTCTACTACGCAGATAGCTTGATGAGATTGCTAGTGCGGGAACCTCAAGATAGGTTACCTTGAAGTCATAAGGTGAGTCTGCAATAACCTTTTGAGCACGACTCAGCTCATAACCAGGACGCGTTGCAGCAACAAAGTGAGCAAGCTCAGCTACGGTCTGTGCATCTTTCCAAGTGACAATATCAGCAATTGCATCTGCACCAGTAATAAAGAAAAATTCAACGTTAGAGGGATATACCTTACGCAATCTTCTGAGCGTATCAGCGGTGTAGGTGATGCCCTCATAATCCACCTCAAAACGAGAAGCAACAAAATGAGGATTATCTGAGGTTGCCAGAAGCGTCATTGAGTAACGGTCTTCTCCCCTGGTAACTCCCTTATTTTGTTTGAACGCAGGGCGACCAGCAGGCATAAAGACAACCACATCAAGATCAAGGTCATCATATGCCTGCTCAGCGGCTACCAAGTGACCGTTATGAATGGGGTCAAAGGTTCCACCCATGATTCCCAGACGATAGGTGCGGTTTTTATCCTGTCCCAAACGAGGCAGGCCAGGGTGCATGTTATTTAAGACGTCGGCTGCCATACTCTACTCAGTTTCTGAAGAAGCCTCAGCTACATGAGACGCATCAGATGAAGCCTCTTCAAACTCAACATCTTCAAATTGCTGATCTGAAGCGTCCTCATCAGGAATCTCTATGCCATCTGTATTTGGCTTGGTCGGATCCTCATAGGTAAAGGTAAGCTCAAGAATGCGAATTTCATCGCCGTCAACTGCACCAGCCTTTGCCAGCTGTACTTCAAGACCCATACGATCAAGACGACGCTGTAGATATGCCACAGCCTCATCATTGTCCCAATCGGTCTGAATAACCATACGCTCAATTTGGCCGCCAGAGACACGCCACGCATGACGTTCTTCTCGCTCAATGCGAAGTTTGTTATCACGACGAAGGCGCTGATGCTCCCAAGCCTCACTGCGGTCAACCGTTGGCGTAGTAATGGCAATTTCTTTGCGAAGCTCTGCCACTTCTGCAGCACAGGTAGTAACAAAATCATCAAGATTTAAACCTGTTACGGTAGAGATAGCAAAGAAAGTCCTGCCATCCGCCTCAGCGGCTTTTCTGAGCGCCTCGATGGCATCTTCTGTACCAGGCATATCGCATTTGTTTGCAACCACAATCTGAGGACGATCAGCGAGCTTTGAAGCGTAAGCCTTGAGCTCCTCGTTAATAGCGTGGTAGTCCTCTACAGGATCTCTACCTTCATAGCCACCAGTAACGTCAACCATGTGGACAATAAGCGCTGTGCGCTCAATATGACGAAGGAATTGATGACCAAGGCCCTTGCCCTCAGAGGCACCCTCGATAAGACCGGGAACGTCTGCGCAGACAAATGACTGACCGTTTTGAGCACGAACAACGCCCAAGTTTGGAACAAGGGTGGTAAAAGGATAGTCAGCAATCTTTGGACGAGCAGCACTGATACGTGCAATAAGAGAGCTCTTACCAACAGAAGGCATGCCCACCAAGGCCACATCTGCCATGAGCTTCATCTCTAGCTCAATCCAGTGCTCTTGGGCTGGCTCGCCCTTCTCAGCAAATGCTGGTGCGCGCCTCACTGAGGTGACAAAGTGAATGTTACCGCGGCCACCATTGCCACCAGGAGCAACAACTACCTGCTCACCTGGAGAAGTAAGATCGGCAATCTCGTAGAGTGGCTCTTGCGTTTCTGGATCAAGCTCGCGCACAACGGTTCCCAGAGGCACCTTGAGCAGCAAATCCTGTCCGTCAGAGCCATGACGGCGAGCACCCTTACCGTGAGTACCACGCTCGGCCTTAAAGTGATGCTTGTAGCGGTAATCAATCAGGGACGAAAGCTGCGCGTCTGCAACAATGACAACATTGCCGCCGTGACCACCGTCTCCACCGTCAGGACCGCCTTTTGGAACATATGCTTCTCGGCGGAAAGACATGCAGCCAGCGCCGCCGTCTCCACCTTTAACGTTGATATGACAAAGATCAGTGAAAGTTTCCACGTGTCCTCCTTCTAATACCTTAATGTTACGGCATTTACCAGCGAAGCATAGTGAAAACGCGAGAAGTTCTTATGAGAACACGAGGATAACAACAATTACTGCAACACCAAAAATCATCAAAGCAAAGTCTGATGGAGCCAAAGGATAGCGTTTAAATGCAGATGAAGCGTTCCTTAAATAGAATCCTCGCTGCTCAGCCGCAAGTGCCGAAGCATCAGCTTTTTTAACGGAACTTACCAGCAAAGGAACAATCAAAGGCATGGTGAGCTGGAGCTTCTTAATTGGATTTTTGGTATCAAACTCAACGCCACGAGCCATCTGAGCCTCCATGATATGGTTCATCTCTGAAGCAAAGACAGGCACAAAGCGCAAAACCGTTGCAATGGTAAATGCATAGGGGTATGGGACATGCGCCACTTCTACCAGCGCATTCATGAGGTCTTCTACGCGCATAAGCGAGAGCATAGAAAGCAGCGGCAGTGCCAGCGCAATTGTTTTTAGGGCAACGTTAAAGCCGCGCTCCAAACCGCCTACCGTGATGAATAAAAAGAGCGTTTGACCAGCAGGGGCAACAAGCGTCTGTACAACACACAAGATAAGACCTAAGACAGCAAAGCCAAATACCAGCTTAAAAGTCTTCTGAGCATTCTGTGAGACAACTCCCACGCAAATAGTGAGCGCGAGCACTGCAAGCACCTCAAGCGTTCCTTGAGCGGCAAAGGCGGCCACAAAGAGCTCAAGCGCAAACACAAGCTTGGCCACAGGATTTGCCTTATGAAGGAAGCTTGTTCCTTCGGTGTAATCAATAACACTACCCACGAGGAGCCTCCTTACCATTAAGCGTGGCTGCAATACGAGCAATCTCGAACTGATGCTGCAATGCGTCAAGCACCTCTAAAGCACTGCTAAGTCCTGCAAATGTCGGATCCACGTGCGCTCCAGCAAGCTTTGACAGCTGAATCATCTGAGGAGCCTCAACATATGCTTCTTTCAAAACTTCATCTGTCGAGAAGATCTGTGTAACTTCCCCATCATCTAACACGCTACCATGAGCCATAACGACAATTCTTGTGGCAAAGTCCAGCACAACCTCCATGTCATGACAGACCATAAGAACTGCACAGCCCTTCTCGCACAGTGATTTGACCATATCCATGACCTGCATACACTCTTTGTAATCCAGGCCCGATGTTGGCTCATCAAGCACAAGAATATCTGGCTCGCAGGCAACCACAGATGCAAGCGCAACCATCTGACGCTGTCCGCGAGAAAGCATAAACGGCGACGCCTCAGCGTCCAGTCCCATGCAATCAATTACTTCAAGCGCTTTCTTGCGCGCATCCTCTGCAGACACAGCCTTGAGCTCAAGACCAAACGCAATCTCCTCAAGAACGCTCTCTTTACAGATCTGATAATCGGGATTTTGGAACAGCGTAGAGACGTGCTGAGCAATCTGCGACGTCTTCCAATCCTTGCATGAAGAACCCTTAATATGAATGTCTCCCGATCGAGGACGCAACAGGCCATTTACCAGCTTAGTTAAAGTTGTTTTACCTGCGCCGTTTTGACCGACAAGTGCCACAAGCTCGCCAGGATGCAAACTGAGGGAGACGCGCTCAACACCATCAGTACTCCCCTGATATTTAAAAGTGGCGTCGATAACATCAAGAACAGACTGAGTGCTTGGCTGGTCAGCGTCTTGAAGAACACCAATTCTGTCAAATGGCCCGCTCGATTCAGCAATCACAGGACCATCTATTTTTGGAAGATACGTCTCCCCTGCTAACTCAACGTCATTAGTAGCTAATGGTTCAGAGTCCTCTGTAAGGGAAATACTGCGATGCTGGAGAGCGCCTACACAGCACGCAAGCTGCTTGGCGGCTGACTGAACTGACAACGCGGTTTCATCGCAGGCAGCTCTGTCCGCCTCAGATAACAAGTGAGCATACTCAGACTGATGAGAGAGCTCATGGACGCCTTTTGAGACGCGCACGCAACGAGGAACATCAACGCCAACCTCTTGCAGTAAGTCTACCTGAGAAAACACTTCCTCACCGCTACCGTATGCACAAATGGAGCCCTTGTCCATAACGGCAATCTTTGAGCAATACTTAGCGAGAAGACCCACTTTTTGCTCAATTACCACAACCGTAATGCCTTTGGTTTTGTTGAGCTCTGAAAGGGTCTGGAAGATTAACTCGGACGACGTTGGATCTAAGGCCGCTGTTGGCTCATCAAGCACCATGACTTGTGGCTGTAATGCTAAAAGTGCTGCTATAGCAACCTTTTGCTTCTGTCCACCAGAAAGAGAAGCAATCTCTCTAAAGCGGAGGTTGGCAATACCAACTGTCTCTAGAGCATAGGTAATGCGCTCTGGAATCTCTGCATGAGGAACCGCAAAGTTCTCAAGGCCAAAGAGAAGCTCATCCTCAACAATTGAAGCAACCATCTGCGCGTTGATATCCTGGGTTACAGAACCCACAATTTTAGAGATATCAGTCAGCGCAACTGTGCAGGTATCCATTCCAGAGACAAGAATCTTTCCAAAGAAACTTCCTCTAAAGTGATGAGGAATAGCGCCAGAAAGCGCGAGAGCAAGCGTGGACTTGCCTGCGCCAGAAGGACCAACAATACCTACAAAGTCACCCTCCTGAACGCTCAGAGAGAGCTCATTCAGAGCATGCGCTGAGCTATCAGGATAGCTATATGACACAGATTGAACTTCAATAATAGACACAGTGTTCTCCAGGAAATAAGTGCGTATCTAAGAACTTATCGACCCAAAACCTTCTTAAGAGGAGCCGCAAGAACCTGAACAACAATAGCATTAAAGAATGCGGTTCCCACGATGACAGGAAGCATTACGTAGAAAAGCTCAATAGTTGCACCCTTTGCTGGAATAGCAATGGCAGCAAAGATCAGGCCAGAGATAAGAGTGGTTACAAAAGAACCAATTGCTGGCATTACTGGCTTATCTGCAAGAGCGGACCTTGTGAAGGCAAACATAACAAGTGAAGCTACGCCCTCTGCAACAAAATCAGCGCCAGGGACAGAGGTGGTCAGCTGAATAACGGTAGCTGCGATAAGACCAATAACCAGACTCTGGATAGCGTTTGGCTTAAGCAAAAGAATAGCCAGGCAGAACGAAGAAATAATAAACTCTGGACCAATTCCAATAGCACTAATTGCCTTACCAACGGTCAGGTTAAGAATAAAACCAGCAGCAATAAGGACGGCAACAAGGACTAGAGAAGTAACGTCCAATACTCCTGCATTTTTTGAAACAGCAACAACACGTGGTGCCTGCTCTGCAGATCCTGTCTCTGTGCCTGCGGTGTTAACCTCATTGAGATTTTCTGTAGACATACAAACTCCTTTAACACAAAACTAAAAACGTACAAACAAATTTTTAACAACACGGGTTTCTCGCCATCCGGATTTAGCAAGAAACGTACGCACAAAAAAAGCTCTCGGTCACCCGAGAGCCTCTAAATGCGTATGCAGAAGCAACTCATCGCTGACCGGAGAAAGACAAGTTGTTCCACCACCACTGCTGAGTGCATGTAGCGCGCATGATATGTCCTCCTCCCAAGAGCGTAAATTGCAATGTAAGAAGAATACCATTACTTTGTCAGATTGTGTCAAGAAATACATTAAGAAACAAATTAGAAACTGTGAACGGTACGCGTAAGATACCGCGAGAAACAAAAAAAGGGGTCCCGAAGGACCCCTTGAATGAACTGCGAATGTTCAAGAAAACTTATGCCTCAGCAGCAACGACGTTAACGACGTGCTTAGCACCCTTCTTGAACTCAACAACGCCATCGCAAAGTGCAAAGAGAGTGTCATCCTTGCCGCGACCAACGTTTACGCCAGGAGTGATGTGCGTACCACGCTGACGGATGATAATCTGGCCAGCCTTGATTGCCTGACCACCGTAAATTTTAACGCCAAGGCGCTGTGCTTGTGAGTCACGACCGTTGCGGGAAGAGCCGAGACCTTTCTTGTGTGCCATAAATGCTACCTGCCTATCTCAATATCAGAAGTGACCAATTACTCTGCAGACTCGTCGGATGCCTTAGCAGCAGCCTTACGAGCGGTAGGGAGCGCGGTAACCTTCAGCTTAGTAAGGTTCTGACGGTGACCGTTGGCGCGGTGATAGCGCTTACGCTTGTGGAACTTGAAGACGAGGACCTTCTTGTCCTTGTACTGCTCAAGAACCTCACAGGTAACCTTCTTAGAGGAAAGAGTGGCAGCGTCAGCAACAACCTTCTTGCCGTCGTTAAGCATAAGAACATCAAGCTTTACCTTATCGCCAGGCTGCGCATCAAGCTTCTCGACGCTGATTACGTCGCCCTTGGCAACCTTATACTGCTTGCCACCAGTTGCTACGATTGCGTACATGTGTGTAACCCTTCATTGCTGATTCTTGCAACGATTAATACTATCTTTGTATTTCTGAAGATCCGAGCAAAGATCTTCGCCGCCGTGACCTGTGGCATCCGCGGGAAACTGTCGGTGTCCCATGTCCCTCGGCGAGAAACACAACTCGAAATAGTCTACTGCATATTTCAGAAAATTCCAAGACAAAACTACATGTTATAGAGGCTTCACAAGGAGTCCATTTTCTGAAACGTGTGCCTGTGAGACTCGGCACACCTTCAACGAGTCAATGCCTTGTAGGCCATCCACTTCAGCTTGAGCTGCAATTCTTTGAGCCTCATAAATCAAAACTGCAGGTCTAAGCGCTGCTCTTGGATCTTGGAGTGTATCAAGCTCAAATGAAATGCACGTTTCAGATGAGCTCTCAGAAATCTTATAGCCCGCAAACGTTGTCTCTAAATTGACCACTTTTTGCTTGTCTCCGCGCATGTATGTCAGCTCTTTTTTGGCGAGAAGATCCTCAAACCCCCAACGCAGCGCATCTGACCTAAGACCTTCTCCCAAAATGTCACATCTCCAATGAGCGGCATTCAACCATGCTTCAAGCGCTGGTAGCGACCGATCAACGTAGCTGGCAGCAAACGGAGCAAGCGCGGGAGGCGTAGCCGACAACAACCTCTCTAATGCTTCATCCGGGTCCACGTATTTTGTGAGCTTCAAGTCAAAGTACTCCGCCTCAGACGAAGCGCCAACGGGAAGCGCCTGAGAGAACTGAACGCCCATGCGCTTTGCAAAGCCATTACCTACTCTAAACGGCAGCTGAGCTCGGCGAACACAGCGCTCAATGGTACCAATAAGCTCAAGGTGTCCTAAAAACGCAAGGCGGTTGTCTTTCTTGTAAGCCACGCGAAGCCTAAAAATCTCTGCTCCGCGCTCCGTCATAATCTCTGGCTGAATCTGCGGTCTACCAGCGCGCCAATCTTTCTTCGCCGGTTCAACCACCTCAGGAGCTACGCTCTCTATCTGCGTATCTGTCATGAGCGCACCCCCATCAAAACGTTGTCAACCTTTAAGGTTTGGCATACCGCACATCCCGTACAAGAGGTAAACGTGCAGTCAGGTGTGGTGACCTCGTCCATCGCTTTGCGATATTCTCGCTGTAAATACCCCTTGGAGACGCCAGGAGACGTGTGATCCCATGGAAGTTTTGCCTGGATATCAAAGGTTTCTGTTGCAATTTCAGAGAGCGAGAAACCCAGACTTTCTGCTGCCGCATTCCAAGCATCAAGATTAAACTCGCTGGTCC
>CALFOQ010000073.1:0-11970 GCA_937921235.1 uncultured Atopobium sp.
AATCCTACGTTGATGTTCAGGAGATTGTTCGTAACACCCTCAGAAATATTGGCTACGACCGCGCTAAGTATGGTTTTGACTGTGAGACCTGCGGCGTTTTGAGCCTTATCCATGAGCAGAGTCCAGATATTGCCCAAGGTGTTGACCAGTCCTATGACACGCAGGCAGGACGCACTACCGATCCGCTTGATCTTATCGGCGCAGGCGATCAGGGCATGATGTTTGGCTTTGCCTCTGATGAGACCGATGTTCTTATGCCAATGCCTGCATACCTGGCTCAGCGTCTGGCTCAGCGCCTTTCAGAGGTGCGTAAGTCTGGTGAGGTTGAGTACTTGCGTCCAGATGGTAAAACTCAGGTTACCGTTCGTTATGAGGATGAGAAGCCCGTTGAGGTCACGGCCATTGTTGTTTCCACGCAGCATGCTCCAGAGATTGAAGACATGTCCGTTATCAAGCAGGATATGATCGACCACGTTATTGCACCTGTTATGGGTGAGGTCAACATTGCTTGGGATAACGCAGACATTTACGTCAACCCAACTGGCCGCTTTGTTGTTGGTGGACCTATGGGAGACACAGGACTTACCGGTAGAAAGATTATTGTTGATACCTATGGCGGTATGGGTCGTCATGGTGGCGGCGCTTTCTCCGGAAAGGATTGCACCAAGGTTGACCGTTCAGCAGCATATGCAGCGCGCTGGGTTGCCAAGAACGTCGTAGCAGCTGGCCTTGCAAAGAAGTGTGAAGTTCAGCTTGCCTACGCCATTGGTGTTTCTCATCCACTGTCTATCATGGTTGATACCTTTGGCACTGGCATTGTTGACGATGCTGTTATTGAGCAGGCTATCGAGAAAGTCTTTGATCTTCGTCCTGGTGCCATTATTAGAGACCTCAAGCTGCGCCGTCCTATCTTCTCTAAGACAGCAGCATACGGTCACTTTGGTCGTAAAGACCCAGACTTTACCTGGGAATCAACTGATCGTGTTCAGGAGCTTAAGGACGTAGTTTCTGCTCTTCAGGCATAGTGTTCTTACAAGGTAATCTTGTACAACCTCATAGAACCTTCTTCCAGCACCACCTCAAAACCTGGGGTGGTGTCTGTTATTTGCGTGATACCTCTGAAGGTTCCAGGTTTGTAGGTACTGGTAACAGCGTTGGAGTAATCAACAACGTTGTTCAGAATAAGGACGTATTGTACGTTAAGGTCGCGTACCGTCTGAAGCACCTCAGGGTCGCTCGCAATGCGATTAAGGCGTTTACGAAGAATTGCACTTGCAGGACGTTCTGAAGCGTCATAGCCGTTAGGGAAGCGCCAGAGCACATGTAAGTCGTTAGTGCCATACGCCCAGAGACTGCCATCTTGAGGTAGGTTTGCAATAACAGCACCTGCAGGAACAGTAAGCTCCACGCGGCGTAAAAACTCTAATTCCTCAGAGGTCAGGATATAGTGATCACCATAGGCCTTCTCGGAAGCCTGTTTAAAGGCAGTAGCAGCAGGAATTGGTTGTTTCGATTTAAGGTTTGGCATAGGAACCACATAGTTGAGTACAACTATGCATGCAATGACCGCTCCCACAATCAGAGGTTTAGCCCCAACTGTACAAAAGACGCAGGTCCGAGCTTTGGTCTGAGCCTGAGAAGCTTTTTCTCTCCAGGAGGTAAATGTTTCCAGCGCAGCTTCGGCAAGAGTTGCCAGGCCAAGCGCTGCCAGCGGAATTGCCATAATGACGCAGCTTGCCGCAATGCGGAACGGATCGGTATACCAAAATCCCGAGAGATATCCCTTCAGAGGAACGTCAAACGTAATAATAAAAATGCAGAGTACAGACAGGTACATAAAGGCAGATACCATCCATCGAGCCTGCTTGTGCTTAAACGTCCATACAGCGCCTACAAGCACGCAGATTGAAAGTATCGGTTGTGGAGAAACAAGCTCTCCACCTGCGTACGACTGTCCAATAAAGTCCATGCCAAGGGCGTGCAAAATAGCATCTTGCAGGCTAGAGTAGGCGCTCCACCAGAAATTGAGAGCCACGCCTCGAACAATCAAAACGTAGTAGAAAACAGACCAAATAACCAGCGCAAAGATAAAGAATGCGTATGCTAGCGTGACAGGCTTGATTTGTTTTCCAAAGAGAACAACCCTGCGTTTTGATTCGCCAATGCGTGCAAAACTCCAAGGTAAAAGCACAATAATTGACGAGAAAATCGTGGAAGGATGCAAGATAAAGAGGGTAATCAAGCCAAGAACAAATATGACAATAAGCCAGACAAGGTCGTGTTTTGGTGTTTTTGAGCGAGTCATCTGCATAAAAATCCACCAAATAGAAGGCATTACACAGAAGGCAACGGTGTTAGGGAAGATGGGGCCGTAGATGAGAAGCGACCAAGGGAAAACAAAAAATGCTAGGCAAACAAAAGCTCCACTGATAAGCGCAAGGCGGTGTCTGGGAAGAACTTTTGCAATAAGTGAGCAGATTGAGAGCGGAAAGATAATTGCTGCGCTCACAAAGTTGAGTGCATTACCTGCAATAGGAACGGTTGTAGAAACAAGCTGCGTTGTTAGTGCAACAATGATGTTCCAGCCTGAGGGATAGAACCCAGAAGAACCAGGTTCCCAAGGAGTAATGGCAGTTTCTATGGTGCTGTAGAAGTCATAGTGAATTGATGAGTACTTTTGAGACTCAATCATTGCCTGCGTGACATCTAAGTGATGCACAATATCCCAGCCCTGAACAAAGGAGCTGGCAGAGGGCAGGGTTGGTAAGAAGAGAAGCCCTACGGTAAGAAGACCAATTGCAACGTACAGAAGAGGCATCCAGAAGGGGAGTTCTTCGCAGATAAATGCTGGTACAGGGCTAGTTGATTGCTTGCCAGCGCGTATTGCTTCGGATTTGTTGGGTTTCTCGCTCCTGAAATCCCCTTTGTGTTTGGGAGCAATATAAAAAACGTAGCCATTGACCAGAGCTGCAATAAGTAGAGGAGCAAGAACCATTACAGCCAAGGGGATAGGGATGTTTAGTGCGCTAAAGATTTCTCCCTCAATAAAATAGAGTGCGCAGCTGACCAAAGGAGCACTAACAAGTGCCCAGGGCTTTGGCATGCCGGAGGCATGCAGCAAAATGATGCCCGGTACGTAGAGCAGGGCAATAATGACAACTACACTTTGGAAGAACTCAAGCCACATCCTGATCCAATCAAGGTGTTAGTAAAAATTCTTATACTTCTGGGTCACACGACTGGGCGTGACAGTTATTTCAAACAGACTGGTATATTTTACGATAGAAGCAAAAATAACGTTGAGATAAACAAAAAGGACTTCCGAAGAAGTCCTTGAACATTTGGTAGCCCGTACCAGATTCGAACTGGTGATCTCCGCCTTGAGAGGGCGGCGTCCTGAACCGCTAGACGAACGGGCCATGTATGACTGGGAGGACATGGCTGGGATAGAGAGAGTCGAACTCCCGTTGACGGAACCAGAATCCGCTGTCCTACCACTAGACGATATCCCAAGATGTCATCCGTGCGCATCAGCGCGAGAAATAACTATAAAGGAGACTCGTCAGAGATGCAAGCAATAATTTCAAGAAATTCTGTTTGCAGCAAAAAATATTATACAAAACGCATCTCTAAGCGCAAGGAACGTCTCTCGTATTTGAGCTAAGCATACGTTCTGCATCAATAAGTGCCTGGTCAAGAGGGGCACAGCCGGTGCAACTTGCACATGCGGTAGGAGCGCTTGGAGTTGCGGCAAGACCACCTTTAGCTGTTTCTCTGAGAGAAACAGGGAGCGCGGCGCCAACTTCTGCCATAGCGTGTGCAACCTCATCAAACGGAATTGGGTTACCAACGCCCGCAAGAGCAAGCTGAGAAGAGCTTACGGCAGCAGCTACACCAATAGCGTTTCTATCCTGGCAAGGATACTCAACTAGTCCTCTGACAGGATCACAAACTAGTCCTAGAAGGTTAGAGATGGCAATAGAAGCTGCATCCAAGCACTGCTGAGGAGTGCCACCCAAGAGCTCGGTCAGTGCAGATGCGCTCATGGCAGCAGCAGATCCAACCTCTGCCTGACAGCCACCCTCAGCACCAGAAACACTTGCATTGGTGGTTAGGATGGCTCCAATAGCGCTTGCATTCCAAAGCGCAGAAATAACTTGCTCGTCGGTGGCGCCAATCTCTTCTTCTACCGAGATAAGCGATCCCGGTACAACGCCAGAAGCGCCTGCAGTAGGAGCGGCTACGATAACACCCATGGTAGCTGAGCGCTCAAGCACGGCCATAGCGTAGGCAACGGCTCGTGTTTGCGTGGTGCCCATAAGCGCACTTGAGATTGCAGCTGGGGTGTTAGCTACGGTTTTGGCCTGGCCGTTGAGCAGACCACCAATGGACTGACGAGGCGTCTTGATAGTGTCGTGAACCTCATCGCGCATAATCTCAAGAACGTGAGCCATCTCAGCGTCTACGTCGGCATCTGGCCGCAGGTCCTTCTCGCGCTGGCGCATAATCTGGCCAATGGAGGCTCCCGTCTTGGAGCACCTGGCGAGAAGATCTGCGCCGTTGTCAAAGGCTCCTGAAAGCACGTCGTTTGTGACCTGTGGAGCTGCTCCCGGAATGGAAACCTGAGCGGCATACGAAACGTGAGGTGCCAGCTGGAAGAGGTCGAGGACTTTCTGCTCAATAGGCTCGTCAATCTCAAAGACAGTGTGGGCAAAGCCGCCGCGCTCTGAGCGGAAGGTGCGCATAGTTGCAACATTGATGTTTTGTGTAGCCAAAATAGTAGTGAGAGCTGCAAGAACACCGGGCTTATCGCGATGTGAAACAAAGATAGTGGGCATATCGCCAGACATGCGAATGCGCACGCCATTGACGCCAGAGATGCGAATACGGCCGCCACCAACAGACTCGCCCATAACGGAAACATGGACGTTATCTGCGCCGTAGAGGTGAATTTCTACGGTGTTTGGGTGCAGAGTCTCGTCGTCGCCCTTCTCAATAACGCTGTAGTTAAGATGTGCTTCTTCTGCCAGAGTAAGTGCTTCACGGACGCGCGTATCGTCTGGAGCAAGGCCCAAGATGCCTGCAATCAGAGCATAATCAGTGCCGTGACCAAGGTGGGTATGAGAGAAGGAGTTGTAGAGCCAAAACTCAACGCGCTCCAGCTGCTTTGGTGCAAGCGAGCGTGCAACCAGAGCAATGCGCAAGGCTCCTGCTGTGTGCGAGGAAGAAGGACCCACCATAATGGGGCCAAGGACCTCAAACGCAGACATAGAAATCATAGCTACTCCAAAACTAAACAAACGGTAACGATAAAAGAGCTGCAAAACCATCTGTTTTACAGCTCTTGTGTGGTTTTACTTTTGATACCCACTTACGCTTGGAAGAATACGCGGCAGGCACGCATTCACGCGTTATTTGCAAAGCTCCAGAGCGCGATCAAGGCGAGCAAGGCAAACCTCACGACCAAGAAGCTCCATAGACTCTCCAAGAGGAGGGGAGACCATGTTGCCGCACTCAGCAACACGAATGGACTGGAAGACAACGCGCTTCTTGAGGTCAAGCTGCTCTGGGAGCACCTCAAGGGCAGCGTCAATTGCTGCAGCCTTCCACTCGTCCTCAGAAACGCCCTCAAGAGCAGTCTTTGCAGCCGCAAGGACGGTAGCACTCTGAGCAGCGTCTTTGGTAAGACCCTTCTCAACGCTCTTTTGATCAAGGGTGACGTTTGCGCCTTCATACAGGAAGCGAGACTTCTCAATGACGTCTGGGCTTACTGTGGTACGAGGACGAAGAATCTCGGAGAGCAGGTCGTACCAGCTTGGACGAGTTGCGTAAATCTCATCTGCGTCAGTTGCATTGCCCTGAACAGGCTCTAGACCTGCGCCCACAAGCTCTGGAATCAGAACAGTCTTTGCAAAGGTCTGGTTGTCCATATTGGCAAGATACGTTGCATTAATCCAGTTCAGACGCTCTGGATCGGACTTAGCAGGGTTCTTGGAAACGTGGTCCAGAGAGAACTGAGATGCCAAAACGTCACGAGGAACAATGGTTGTCTCGCCATCAAGTGACCAGCCGAGAAGAGCCAGGTAGTTGACAAAGGCATCTGCAAGATAGCCCTGGTCACGATACTCCTCAACAGAGGTTGCTCCATGACGCTTGGAGAGCTTCTTGCCGTCAGGACCCAAAATCATGGAGATGTGTGCGAAGGTTGGAACGGGTGCGCCCAGAGCCTCGTACACCATAATCTGACGAGGAGTGTTAGACAGGTGGTCATCGCCACGAATGATGTGAGTAATGCCCATGCCAGCGTCATCAACAACGGTGGCAAAGTTATAAGTTGGGGTGCCGTCAGAACGGAAGATGATAAAGTCATCAAGCTCGCGAGCGTTAAAGGTTACGTCACCGTGAACAGCGTCGTGGACAATAACGTCGCCGCGGTCCAGAGGAACCTTGATGCGGATGGTATAAGGCTCGCCAGCATCAATGCGGCGCTGTGCCTCTGCAGGATCAATGTTTCTGCAGGTACGCTGATAGCCCTGGAAGGGGTCGTGGCGCTCTTCTGCGGCCTTCTTGTCTTCAGCAAGCTTCTCTGGTGTGCAGAAGCATGGGTATGCTTTGCCCTCTGCCAGCAGTTTATTTGCTGCTTCACGATACAGGTCAAGACGCTCGGTCTGACTGTAAGGACCACAATCGCCGCCCTTATCTGGACCCTCGTCCCAATCAAGACCAAGCCACTTCATGGCGCGCAGAATAATCTGAGTGTTCTCTTCAGTAGAGCGCGTAGGATCTGTGTCATCAATACGAAGAATAAACTTGCCACCATTTGCGCGAGCAAAAGCCCAGTTATAGATAGCAGTACGTGCACCACCGATGTGCAACTTACCTGTTGGGGATGGCGCAAAACGTACTCTAACTTGCTTCTCTGACAAAACTCCTCCTTGGCAGTTATTTTCTAGCGAGAAAATCTAGTTTATGCACTCTTTAGTATAACGCTTGAACACAGGTAACCGACAACGTTGCCTAGTCTTCAAACATATTGTGGTCTGCAAACTCTGCTTGAACGGTACGAATCATAAGGTCTACGTCTTCAAGTCCCAAGTGACGTTCCTTCTCGTCCGCCGCAAGGGTATGCCTACGACGTGCCCAGTTCTCAAGCGCGGCAGGAGAAGACTCACGGGGAAGAGACCTAATTTCTGGGTCCAAACGACGGCAGATATCACGGGAGTCAATAACAATAATCTTGCCCGCTTTTCTAGCCTCAGCGTAACCGTCAATGTTGAACATGAACCAAGAATCCTCAAAGGCAGCATTGTGCGCCATAAAAGGAATCTTCTTCATAGTTGCCAGCAGAGCCTCTTGGGCTTTTTTATCGTCTCTAAATGATTTCTTGCCTTCAACATCTTTCCAGGTAATCTGGTGAATATCGGCAAGAGGGACGCCTTTTTCTTTGTACATCTCTGGGATGCCAAAGTAGGCGGTGTGAGGCTCTACGGCAACGGTACTACGACCAAGATTCCAGAACTCAAAGCCCACGTTAACGATGTAGCCCAGCTCAGGGAAGCGCGAGGTAGTCTCAATATCAATGCCCAGCACCGTGCCAGAAACGCTCTTCTCGACATAGGCAATTTGCAAGTCATTAAGAAGGGGACCTGCCGTCTTATAGACAGCCTTAGGGCGACGACGCTGCATCTTTGCAACGGCCGCCGCAAGATCATCGTTTGAAAGACCGCGAGAAAGGCCAACGCCTCGATGGTTTCTGAGCCTCTCCACACCGTAGGTATCGCAGAGTGAGCGCGTTCTATCCGCAAGCTGCTGAATGACAGAAAACTCTACAGGCTCTTGGCCAAGTGGCGCTTCCTTCCAGGCATCAAGCAGCGTTTTAATGGCATCACAGTTTTTGTTGACCTCGCCGATGATGGATTGATCATCAACAAGAAGACCAGGTATGACAAACGCATTAGCGTGCTCAATAGCTTGATTGATATCCATACACTCTCGCTTTGGTGGGTGAGAATTAGTTCAACATATAAGTATCTACCCTGAAGCGCGTATTCTTTGCGTCATTTTCTAGAAAGTGCGCGCCTCACCAAAAATGCGTGCTAGGCTGTTGAGTGCAACACGATTCTATGAAAGGTTTTACGCATGTCTGATTTGAATGAGTCACTTGCTCTTTCTGAAGAGCTCCTTGCTTTTATTAAGCAGAGTCCTTCTATGTTTCATACCACACAAACTATCAAAGATTACCTGGTAGAGAACGGTTTTACCTATCTGTCTGAAGGTGCTTCTTGGGATGTTCAGCCATGCGGCTCTTACTTTACAACGCGCAACAATTCTTCAATTGTTGCCTGGAAAGTTGGCGAGAAGTACTGTGAGCCCCAAACCTCAAGCGTTAATGCTCCTTACCACTTCCAGCTTGCCGTTGCCCATGGCGATTCTCCAACCTACAAAGTAAAAGCTCAGCCAGAGCTTGCCGGTGAGGGCAACTCGCTTCGCCTGAATACCGAGGCTTATGGCGGCATGCTTGACCACACCTGGTTTGACCGCCCTTTGGGCATTGCTGGTCGCGTGCTGGTCAAGGTAGGAAATAAGGTAGAGTCCAGGCTGGTCAACATTGAAGATGATGTTGTCATGATTCCAAGCCTGGCTATCCATCTTGAACACAAAAATGGTCTCTCGCCAGAGTTAAATCGCGCTAAAGATCTGATGCCCCTCTTTAGTGCCGGTGAGCTTAACCCTGGTGCTTTTAATGCCCTGGTAGCTGACGCAGCAGGCGTGTCTCAAGAAGACATTCTTTCTCGCGATTTGTTCTTAGTTGATCACACGGGCGGCCGTATTTGGGGCGCAAAGAAGGAGTTTGTTTCCGCTGGTCATCTGGATGACCTTCAGTGCGCCTTTGTAGCGCTTAAGGCCTTCCTTGCTTCCTCAAATGAGCAGGACATCTCTGTGTATACCTGCTTTGATAACGAAGAAGTTGGCTCAAATACCAAGCAGGGCGCAAAGTCTACGTTCCTTAAAGACACGCTGCAACGCGTAAACGCCACGCTTGGCTTTACACAGGAAGATTACTACCGTGCGCTCTCGGCATCTTTGCTGGTAAGCTGCGACAACGCTCATGCGGTGCACCCCAATTATCCCGAGAAGCACGATGCGGCCAACAAGCCCTATCTCAACGGCGGCATGGTTATCAAGGAAGCAGCACGTCAGTCGTACTGCACAGATGCGTTCAGCCGCGCCATTGTCGAGGCTATTTGGAAGCAGCAAAACGTTCCTTACCAGGTCTTTGCTAACAGAAGCGACATGCCAGGCGGATCTACTCTGGGCAACCTCTCCAACATTCAGGCAAGCATGCACGCCGTTGACGTGGGCCTTCCACAGCTTGCTATGCACTCCGTCTACGAGACCGCCGGCACCAAGGACACACTTTTTGGCTACCAGGCACTCAAGGCGTTCTATGACACCTGCGTCTGCATCACCGATGCTGATTCGTTTGAGTTGAGGTAACGTGATTTTAGGGATTGGCATAGACTCAGTTGACATTGCTGAGATGCAAAGACTATGTGCAGATAAACAAGACGCATTTGTAAGAAAAACATTTTCTGCTTCTGAACAAATAGAAGCAGAAAGTCGTCCAGATAGAGCACAGGTTTTTGCAGGTAAATTTGCTGTCAAAGAAGCCGTCTTTAAAGCGCTAGGTCATCTAACCTCAGAAGGTGGTTTTAACTTCAGAATTATTGAGACCCTTGAAGATGCTCACGGCTATCCATCAGTGACTATGACTGATGAGGTAAAAGAATTACTGCAGCAAGCCGGGGCTAAAGAAATTTTAGTTTCAATTACTAACGAGAATAACGTGGCAACTGCAATAGCTTTGGTGCAATAAACTGTATTGTAGAGCGATACTACAACGGAAGGAGTAGACATGAGTTTTAAAGATAAGCGACAAGATGTTATAGACAGAATTGAAGATGCTGTCTTTGAACTCATGCGTACCACCGATATTCCTGAGATTAAAATACATGATGTAGCTCGTCTTGCACAAACTTCTCGCTCTACGTTTTATCGCTATTTTGATAGCGTTGATGCTGTTGTTAAATCATTTGAAACTAACTTATTAGAAAACATGCGAGGGATTAATGATCTTGCATTAAAAGTGCGGTTAAGTAAGTCAGAACTTGCACCTTCTCACTCTATGATTGCTCGAATGGAGCTTTTGCAAGCAAATAGAAAAAAGGTTGTGGCTCTAAACGGTCCACACGGAGACCCTGCCTTTGTACATAAAGCTACTGTTTTTATGCACAAATATTTTAGAGACCGCGTAAAAGATGTAGAAGGTGATGAACTATCTCTAGATCTCTATCTTTCATTTGTCATCGCAGGTCATCACAATCTCATTCAGTATTGGCTAGAAGAGCATCCAGAGATTGAACCAGAAATTATTGCTGCTGCGTTAAACCGTCTCTATTACGCGCCGCTCTTTTTTAATGCAGACAACTCTGACGATAAGCCTTCTTTTATGTCGGGTAAACGGTCTTAAACAACCGGCAAACGGTTTCAAGACTTATAAACTACGTATTAAAATTGTCTTAGCTAACGCAATTAGCTGCTTAATGAGACATATGATGATTATTTGTCTCATTTAGTAAAACACTTGGACTACAACTGTTCTAGTCTCATTTTTTGTTCTTTTTTACCATCAGGTATATCCAAATAGGAGATGAAGGAGTACTTGATGGTTACCTTAAAAAAGCAATCAAGAAGTGTTTCTATTGTAGGTGTTGGCTGTACGCCCTTTAAAGATTTTGAAAGCCATCCAGAAACACAAGGTATTGGTGAGGGTGAAGCATTTGGCTATGCGGCTCTTGAAGCAATTGCAGACGCTGGGCTTGAGCCACGAGACATTGAATACTTCTTCCATGGCTCTGCTAATCCTTATTTAATTAATGATTGCATTACTCCAAATATGCAGGTTGCCGATTGGTTCGGAGTCAGATCTATTGGTTCTGTCCATCACTCGGAGGCATGTTGTACTGGCTATGTTGCGCTTGAACAAGCGGTAATGGCAGTTGCAAGTGGAACCTATGACATTGTTCTAACAGGAGCGGTGGATTTAGCATCAACACTTCCTGTTGAACATCAGCCTTCTCACAAGCGTCAAGATTTTCCACTTTCAGTAATGATTCCGTCTCTAGATAAGATTTATGACAGGGCATACGGTCGTCCGTTTGACGGCGCATTTGGCGTCTCATTTGATAACTGGATCAATGAGTATGCTATGTGCTACGACGTATCCGCAGAGCAAATTGATGATGCTCTTAATGGACTCACTAAGTCACTTCGTCGAGGTGCAGCTATAAATGACCTTGCATGGTTTGATCAAACTATTGCAGAAGAAGCACGTGAACATGGATTTGATGACGAGGATGAGTACTTAAAGAGCATGTACAATCCAAAAGTTACTCAGTATCTGCGTGTTACTGGCTTTGAAAAGAAATGCGATGGAGCTGCTGCGCTTGTAGTCATGCCTACAGAGAAAGCTCTGGCGATGGGCGTTCCTCACGCACCCATTGAGGTTTTAGGAACTGGCGCCGCTGCTTTAGAGGCGGGACTTAAGCATAACGAACACGAAGCAACAAAGATTGCCGCTCAACAGGTATACAACTACACCGGTGTTTCTCCTGATGAAATTGATCTTTTCCTCTGCAATGACTTCTTCCTAGCTTCAGAGATTGTATCTGCTGAGGAATGTGGCTACATTCCTCGTGGTGAGGCATGGAAGTACGCCATTGAGGGAAGAACCGCCTACGATGGTGATAAACCTATCAATCCTCATGGTGGACGTTGTAATTTTGGTCATGCTCATGGCGCATCAGGCAT
This sequence comes from uncultured Atopobium sp., assembly GCA_937921235.1. Classification (GTDB taxonomy): domain Bacteria; phylum Actinomycetota; class Coriobacteriia; order Coriobacteriales; family Atopobiaceae; genus Lancefieldella. The sequence continues at coordinate 11,872 of CALFOQ010000073.1, forward strand.
TGCTGATATTTATGAGGCAGTAAAACAAATGCGTGGTGATTGTGGAGCAAGAAATCTAAAGAAGCTTCCAGAAACTACGTTTTTACGTGGATTCGGAGG
>CALFOQ010000074.1:0-41277 GCA_937921235.1 uncultured Atopobium sp.
CCCTCCGTCATATCTGACGGGGAGGCCAAGTAAACAAGCGCTAATAGCAACTTTCATTGCTTTTCAGATCCTAGAGAGCAAGAGAATAAACAGCAATAGATGCCTTACCAAGAATCTCGTTGATCTTCTGTGACCACTCCTGAGATGCCTTGCTTGCAACAGCAGAGTACTTGCTCATTGCAACCTGATAAGCGGTTTGAGCAGCTGCATAAGAAGCGGAATCGTTGGAGATCGAGTAAGCAGAAAGCTGCTTATAGTAATCGCCGTCCTGGGAAGCCCAAGTGTTGTTTTTAGCGTCCCACTCATCACCAGCAAGACCAATGATGTACTGAGCGTACTCCTGGCTTGTAGTCTCAGAGTTGCCGTCCTCAGGTGCAGTTGGTGCCTGTGGAGCATCTGGAAGGGTTGTAGTCAGAACGCTATCACGATACTTCTTCATAATGACAGCATCATGGATGAGCTTCTTTGCAACGTCTTCAGAGAGCTTGTATGCAGAAGCAACCTGGCTAACATCAGTAGTCTTGAAGTTGGTCTGCATGTAATTGTTGACCTCGTCATCGGTGACGGTAATACCCTTGCTCTGAGCCTCAGCAACAACAAGAGCATTGCGAACATAGCCAATGATCTTATCGGCTGCTGGGACAGCATAGGTGCCGTCAGACTGCTTTGCAGCGTCAAGACCTGAAGTGTTCTCAATAACCTCACGAGCAGTTACTTCTTTGGTCTGACCGTTATAGGTATAAGAAGCAATAGGAGTGTTGAGCTCACCCTCAGAAAGTGTGGTGCGACCGTTCAAAGAACCAGTAGCTCCGCCACCACCCAGAAGGAAGCGACCGATGACAATACCAAGAGCAAACAGTACAACTGCGCCTACTCCGATAAAGATCTTTGAGTTCTTTTTTACATCAATAGATGGCATATCCTTGCCTTTCATCGCTTAATGCAACTATGCGTACACAATACAAACCTGTAGTTTACTCTTATTAGCATGCATAAAACATACAACCAGTAAACTCCCCCGTTTGTACACAGTCGTTTACAAGCAAATCAAATTACTTGGTAGCTGCAACAATCTCTTCCGAATACTGCTTAATGTATCCAGTGGCATTTTCCGCATCAAACTTCATACGCTGCGACAATGCCTTCTTCACGTCCTTAGAAATAGTTCCATGTGCTAAGGCGAGAAGACCCTGGAGCATGTCATGGTACTCAGCATCTCCGTGATAGCACTGAACCGCCTCATCCAGAAGTGGCCATGCCTCATCAGAATGCTTTGCAGAAGTTGCGCCGTACTGGCAGAGGAACAAAAATGCTGCGAGACGCACCGTTGCCGAGTCGTCATCAAACAAAGAAGCCTCAGCAGCATCAAATGCTTTAAAGACCTGGTCACTAAAATGCTCGCTCAAATGAGCAAGTGCATCAAGCACTTCCCAACGAGTCTGAGCCTCTGGTCTATACAGTGCATCAATAAGAGAATCGATGTGCTCTTCAAAAGCAAGAGGAGCAACATGAGCAAGCTCTGCAAGCTCATGAGACGCATCTTGACGAGCGCGCCTACTAGCATCAGACAAAGCGATGACCAGTGCATTCACCTTTTTCATCTGAGCCATAGTTGGCTTTTTAGCAGCCTTCTTAGCAGGTTGCTTTTCTTGTTTTGGCGCCTTTGTAGAGCCCGCTTTTGCGGTTGCCTTAGTTGAAGCCTTTTTTGGCTTCTGAGCAGTTTCTTTCTTCTCTGCCATGAAACCTAAATCCTCTCTAAAACACCCTTTATTCTCTAAATCCGTCTACGACAACGGTGCCGCTTTTTTGATCCTCATGAATTTTAATAAATCCAAGGCTTGATGCTTCACGTAAAAGAGAAGTAAACGAACGATATCCATAAGTTGCCTCAGCAAACTGTGGACGCTTCCTTCGCATAGTCTCCTTTAAACGAGACGCATAAATAAACGTTTCACTTTCGCGTTCCAAAGACTCAATGGTCTCAAATAAAAGCTGGTAGCAGTCGTGTTTCTCGACAGGTACCTTCTCTTTAAAGTCTGGAATTCTGCCAGAACTCAAAATATCCTCGTAGAAGATAAACTCGTCACAAACTTCAGCAAGAAGCGAGCTGGTAGACTCCTTCATACCAACGCCAATGACTGTTTTACCAGCCTCTTTAAGCTTTGCCACAAGTGGCGAGAAGTCCGAGTCACCAGAAAGCACAGCGAATGTGTCAATGTGGTCTTTAGTAAGACACATCTCAACAGCGTCTACCGCAAGCCTAATATCGGCAGAGTTCTTGCCGGTATAAGCCCTATCTGGAATCTCAATGAGCTCAATACCAAGCTCATGCAGGGGTGTAATAGCATTTGGAAAGCGCTGCCAATCGCAATATGCGCGCTTAGCAGTAATACGGCCCTTATCAACCAGCCTCTCCATAATGAGCTTCATCTCTGGAAGATGACCTGGCTCTTGGTGGCCGTTTCTCTTTCTTTTACCTGTTCCTAGTGCCAAATTTTCATAATCGATGAAAACCGCAATAGAGCTCTGAGGAGTAGAAATATCACTCATAATCGGGGTTCCTTTGCGGCTAGCACTTAGTGGCAGCAGTGGCCGTCATGACCGTGCTCGTGACCTTCATGCTCATGATGATGTCCGTGACCATGGCACTCGCACTCGTGATCACCATCTTCATGGTCGTGACCACAACAGCACTCGTGCTCACCCTCATCTTCCTGGCTCTCAAGAAGCGACCAGTCAAGACCAGCTGCAGTGCTCGTAGCCTCATCAGCATAAAGCAGTGAGATTGCCTGGGTGCCCTTGCGAGCGCCACCAATCTGGCAGAGCATGTCATACAAGGTAAAGGCGGTCTCTGCACCAGGGAGGGTGATTTCAAGATCCTCAGACTGAGCAAGAGCAAGCGCAATATCCTTGCGGAAGTGCTCAGCCAAAAATCCTGGTTGGAAGTCTCCCTCAAGCGACTTAGGAGCAAGCTCTTTAAGTGCGCGAGAAGAACCCATGCCGCTTGCAACAACCTCAAGCATCTGCTCAACGTCAAGTCCACCCTGCTCTGCCAAGGCCATTGCGTCTGCATAGCCAATCATGCAGGAAGCAAGGGATACCTGGTTACAAAGCTTTGCGGTCTGACCCTTACCAGCTCCGCCCATGCAGAAAATCTTTGCAGAGAAGGTCTCGAGAAGAGCGCGTACTGGCTCAACATCGTGCTCAGTTGCGCCGACAATCAGCGTAAGAGTACCGTCCTGAGCACCCTTCTGGCCGCCCGTAACTGGACAGTCAAAGGCATGTTTTCCCTCAATTTCAGCAGCATCGTGAATATCACGAGCAAGCTGAGATGAAGAAGTGGTCAGATCAATAAGGTACGCACCCTTCTTAGCAACACGGATAAGACCATCTGTTGCCAAGTAAACATCTTCAACGTCAGTTGGATAACCAACCATGGTAAAGATAACGTCAGCGTCTTTTGCAGCATCTGCCACACTCTCTGCAGCGTGAGCGCCCAACGAGACAAGCTTTTGTGCTTTCTCTGGTGTTCTGTTGTAAACAGTAACGTCATAACCAGCAGAAATAAGGTGCTCTGCAATAGGAGTGCCCATAATGCCTGTTCCAATAAAAGCAACCTTTGCATTCTTGCTCAATGCCATGTATGAGTCCTTTCAGACTAAAATAAATAAACAAACTGGGGCCGCTCCAAAGAGCGACCCCATACCTTGTACCCGTTAATTAGATTTACGAACCCTGTTAGCAATTCGGTCAGAAAGCGAAAGCTTCTCGCGGCGGTCAGTTCCCCAGAAGACAATAGCCACCATGCCTGGTCCAACGTGAGCACCAATAACTGGTCCTACCTGGCTATGAATAATGGTGAGTCCCTCACAGCCCTTCTCTTTACGAATCTGAGCCTCTAGCCAATTAGCGTCCTTCTGTGCGTCTGCAGAAATAATGCCAACAGGAAGCGAGGTGTCATGAGAATAGCTATCTCTAAAGTCCTGGATAAGAGACTTGAGTGCCTTCTTGCGGCCTCTGCACACTGTCTTGACGGTAAGAGCTCCTGTTGAGTCATAGGTAAGCTCTGGCTTTACATCAAGCTTGCCACCAATATTTGCTGCAGCAGCAGGAATACGACCGCCCGCAGCAAGAGCATCCAAGGTCTCAAGTGTTAAGTAGCCATGAATATAGTTACGCGCATCTGCTGCCCACTCGGCAATCTCTTTTGCCGAGAGACCCTTATTGGCTTGATGTACTGCTTCAAGACCCAAAAGCTGAGCTGCGGACGAAGGTGCACCATTGTCGACTACGTAAATCTCAAAGTCTGGGTATTTCTCTCTTACCATATCTGCTGCTTGTTCAGCTGCATAGTAGGATGAAGAAAGTGCAGAGGTAAAGCAAAGATATACCGTTGGAGTACCCTGCTTTGCAGCACGCTCAAAGACCTCGAGGTAATGACCAGGAGTAATTGCAGAGGTGGTGTAGCGCAGCTTTTTGTCTTTGCGCATGCCCTCAAAGAACTCATGTGCACTGATGCTCTTCCAGCCGTCATCATAGTGCTCTCCATCTGGTCCCACATAAGGGAACTGGATAATATCAACACCTAGCTGTTCAGCAATTCCTGGAGCAAAGTCTGCGCAGGAGTCCATGATGATTCGAACGTTACTGGGCTTATGATATGCAGCTGAAAGCTCAGTAGGCTCAAGATCTTCAAAGGCAACCTCGCTGATTTCTTCTTCGGCTTTATCTTTTTTATTGAACATCCTGTTCCTCAATCTTAGGTTTGATAATTCCGTATCCACCATTTTTACGATGGTAAATGACATTAGTCAAACCAGTAGAAGAATTAACAAAGACATAAAAATCATGGCCGAGAAGGTCAGTTTGGACAAGCGCCTCCTCTTCCGTCATTGGCTCAAGATCAATGTATTTCTCGCGAACAAGCTGGTCATCAAGGTCTTCAGCTGGAATCTCAATGAGATTGGCAAGATCTTCTTGTGTAAGAGCAACTCCGCGCTCAGACTTTACATGATGACGGCGCTCAACAACTTTTGTCTTGTACTTGCGTAGCTGTCTGGAGACTTTTTCTGCTGCTTCATCAATAGCCACATACATATCGTCAGAGCTAGCGGTGACACGAACAACATTGTTACGAACAAATACCGTAACCTCAGCTGTCTTTCTATCTGGATTTGAAGGGTTTTTGTCTACTCTAAGAACTACATCGCAAGACATAGGAGTGATGTCAAATACTTTAAGAGCATCACCGATTTTCTGATCTACGTGTGTGTGCAAAGCCTCAGAAATGCTTACCTTGCGTCCCGAAATCTTGATGTCCACCATAGGAGCCTCCTATCGGATACACGAGACATCTTCTAACTGATGTCTGTATAACAACAATACCCATTTGTCGGCCAATCATTCCATAAAAAGTTGAATTGAGCGGTAAACGGTTAGAGACTATTTCTCTTTATGTGCGATTAATTTTGCTCAGAGGAAGATGTAGCTGAATCAGCGCTGGTAGGTTGCGTAGAAACTTCCACAAGACCAGAAATCTTATTGGTAGTTGAGAGGTGTGGTAAGGTGCCAATCCACTTGTTTCTAATAACTCCCTCGACACCGTTAGATTGAATAGCTGAAAGAGCTTGCTGAATTTGTGTAGCGAGAGCTTTGTTACTTGTTGCTACAGAAATACCAATCGTGGATGGAACGTCAACTACACCAACCATAGAAATATCTTTGTTTGCTGCTAAATAAGCACCAGCATATGCATCACAGGCCACATAATCGATGGAACCATTTTCAAGTGCTTCAAAAGCATCATTTAGGTTAGAAAAACCCTGAACAGACATGCCTGTGAGTACCTGACCCATTGCGCGCTCAGACAAAGAACCCGTTTGAACGCCAACTGATTTTCCACTCAAACTATCAGCGGTAATGTTTGTCTCTGAACCCTTATGGAAAAGAGCTGTTGCATACTCAGCATAACCAGAAATGAGCGTACTTGTTGAGTCTTCACCACTTCTGACATCCATGACAATGTCGCAACCTGCTTGTAGGCCATCTACTGGTCCGTTAACTGATACAAACTTGACGTCTACGCCTAGCTGATCTGCAATTGCAGAAGCTATTTCAACGTCAATTCCCTGCAATGTTCCAGCTTCTGAGGCCACAACCATTGGAGCTGTTACTGACTGAGTACGTAGACCAACGGTCAAAGTGCCAGCTGTGTGCAGAGAGGAATCAGGAATCTTCTGCTGACGGGCTTCTCGCTTCTCTTGGATTGCCTCTTGCACTGACTTGACGTGGAACCATTTATCCAGATCAATGTTGATAGGACCAATGGAGCATCCTGTTAAAACAACAGCAAGTGCTATAAGAAGTAACACCTTAAGAGAGCTTTTACCGCGCGTCATCAGAACTCCTTCTTCTATTCAGGTGTCTTTTCAGCTGACCTGGTATTTGACCCCACACTCGCATACTGGAACGTTTGCTTTGCTACCGCAGCAGCTCCACTAGTAGTTCTCTCGCCTGCGAGACCCTTTGTCTCTTTGATATAACAGGCGGTATGGCTTACTTCTAGGACGAGCCATGATCGTTTACGTGCGCACACGCAAACTTACGTGGATCCCTTTGACCTCGTCTGTCATGGACTAAAAGCTCACAGAGAACTTCGCAACCACAGACCTGAAAAGACTTATCAAGTATAGCCGTTTGCAACCATAGGTAACTCACCATACGCGAGCTAATGCGCCTACGGTTACAGAATGCACGCCTGCGGCACAAAGTACTCTAGTGGCTTCTCTAATTGATGCTCCCGTAGTTACAACATCATCTAAAAGTAAAATATTTGATTGATTAACCGGCACAGTACAAGCAATACTTCCTTTCAAATTTATTTGCCTTTGAGCGGATGAGAGTGTTCTTTGGTCCTTTGCATGAGGACGTATAAGCACGTCATACAAAGGTAAGCCTGTAAGCTGGCAAAACGATTGAGCTACAAGTTCCATATGATCAAAGCCTCTGCGCGCGTACGCTTCTGCAGTTGCTGGAATAAAGGAAACGCCATCAATTTTTGAACTATCAAAGCGAGAGGTACCGTCACGAGCTTTCCATGCTGAGGCTTCTTCAAGCGCGCACAACATAGCTGCAGCAATTACCGGTGCCAGTCGAAGCTCGTGTCCATCCTTAAGCGTCAAGATCAACCGTGCAGGAGGGCCCTTAAATCCCATGGCACAAATGACCGCTCTACTCTCCCACTGAACAGGTCGTTTCTTTTTATCTGCACACTCTGAACAAACAAGCTTCCCGTATGGAGCGCCGCAATTAGGACATGCCCACTGCTGAGAAATCCATGGCAGCTTTGCCCGACACTCATCGCAGAGGAGCTGGCCGGGTTTCTCGCACACAACGCAGCGCGTAGGAGCAAGCAGCTCAAGTGTTGAGTTTGCCGTTGCAGTAAGGATAGATGTAGGTTGCATTTTTACCCCCAAATCTGGGGGCTGACAGTGAATACAGTCTAGATCAAAGGTCGCAAAATGGAAGGTATTTTAGGTAAACGGGAAAAGATGGCTTATCTAAAGCTCCTACCAGTGAGATTGTATTTTGTGAGGATTCGGCTAACGGATGTTTGCCACGGAAGCCATAACAAAATCAAAAAAACAAGCGTTGCTACGCCGTGCGTTAGATCAAGCGGAATTGAAGCCGCAAACGCGAGAAGAGCGGATTCAAGCGTTAAAGGATGTACAAATCCAATAACAAAGTATACGTTCATTACAAGGCCAAAGAATGGCCCGGATATAAATGCCCAGATCATAAGCAAGAAAGGTGGAAGCTTGCGGGGTTTCTCGCCTTGTTGGACGGATGTGCGTTTAGAAGATGCAGGGCAAGCTGAAGTCAAAGTTGCAAGAAGGCCTCCCAGATAGCCAACAAGCCCCCACGCATACATCTGCCATGGCGTCCACGAGCCCTGGCCAAAGAAAACGTTTGAAAGAAGCGCAGATAAGGCACCTACCAAAAAGCCCGCATGCCTGCCAAGAAACGCTCCCGCAAAGATAGCAACTGCGGAAACAGGCTTTACGTACGCGAGTGGCGCAAAGGCAATTCTTCCCGCAGCACCTAAGGCGCTAAAGACGGCAGTAGGTACCAAATTGGCAACTGAGGGCTTCTTTGCCTCAAAACTTAACATAAATAATGCAACTGAAATGATCGCTAAAATAATTGAAGATACCGCGGTAAAATCGGGAAAATATATCATATCAACAGCAAGAATAATAGGTGTAGCAAAGAGTGCCACAACCTCTAAGACTATTGATAACATGTACCGATTATCCACAAGAACCTCACGCTTACCGTCAAAATAAAAATATCGAGAAGGTCTATCTTATTTTGGCATAAGATGATTTGAAACTACAACAAGGAGGTCTTCATGATCTATCTGGGAAACTTTAGCTACAACGACGAGCTTGACTCTTCGGACAACTACTGTCTTATGCCTTGTATTGTTGAGGCAGATTCCACAGATCACGCGCTTGAGCTTTTCTCGGAGCACCTTATTGAGGTTGCAAATTCATCTGACCTGCTCGACGGCGCAAAAGAGATTTTCTTGGATTCTATTGTTGAGCTGGGAGAAGTTCCTACCACTCCTCTGATTGCTCAGTGGCAAAAGATTATGCCTGCAGGAGTTGGTCTGTGCAGCATTACCAGCGCTCTTCCAACACTTGAGTTTGATGATGAGACAGCCAATGCCTACGGCTTCAATGAGCATACTCACAATCATGAGGAAGATGAAGAGGAGCATGAACACGAGGAGTTTGGCGACATCAACGATCTTGACGATGAGCTTCTTGAGGAGCTTGGCCAGGATGAGGAGCCGTTCTTAAGGTTCTAGCCACCTACTCCGCCGACCATACCCAAGAGTTCTCAAAGAACTCTGAAGTTGGCTCTGTCAGAGAAATCTGACCATCAAAAACTAGAGAAACGTTATCAGCAACGCGCGATATCAACTGCATGTCGTGCGTTGCTATTACTATGGTTGCACCTTCTGACTGTGCGCGAGAAAGCAAATTGACAACAGCATCTTTGGTTGGGGCATCCAGGCCTTTTGTTGGCTCGTCAAGAATAAGCAGACGCGCTTTTGTAAGCAGCACTTTTAAGAGAGCTAAGAGTTGCTGCTGTCCACCAGACAAATCGTATGGATGAGAAGACATAAGCTTCTGATATGTTGTGCGAGCAAGAAGTCCCGAAGCTTCCAGAAGCTCCTGAACATCCTGGTCAGAATAGGCGCCACTCTGCTGCCACTGAGCAAGCTCCTCGCCCACACTTAGGCAGGTAAAGAGCAGCTCGGGATCTTGTGGAATGTATCCTTGGGATTGCTGGAGCTGGTTGTAGATATGTCCGCGTCTTGGACGGAGAACACCCGCTGCAAGCTTAAGCAGTGTTGACTTACCTGAGCCGTTGCCGCCTACGAGCGCACGAATTTCTCGCCCCGTGACCTCAAGCGAGCACTTGCTGAGTACCAGCTGATTACTCTGCGGATACGCAAACGTCACAGCGCTGAACTCGAGCACGGGCGTGCTGTCGGCCGCGGTGGATGCTTGGTTTGGCGCGGAGCTGCAAGGACAGAGCGCCTGGCGAGAAGAGCTGTCTGCTTGGAGCGCATCGGGCTTCTCGCCACCAAGGCAGACGCGCGCGTCAGCAAGGTGCTCGAACGCGGTGACGTCGTGGGTGGCAACAAGCACGGCAACGTTGAGCTCGCGCGCCACTCGCTCCAGGAGCGCGGTGAAACTCTTCTGCGCAAACGGATCCAGCTGCGAAGTTGGCTCATCCAGCAAAAGCAGCTTTGGGCGCATGACAAGCGCTGCAGCAAGGGCCACGAGCTGCTGTTCTCCCCCGGAAAGCTCGTTACAGCGCTTGTGCAAAAGCGATTCCATGCCAAAGAAACTGACCGTCTCAAAAATGCGACGACGCATTTCTTTCTCTGAAACGCCTCGATTTTCCAGGCCAAAAGCCAGCTCTTTCAAAGGTGTCTCACACACAAGTGCTTGTGAAGTGGCTTGCGGCACAAATGCGATGGTGTCTACGGATTGTGCTTGCGTCATTGTGGAAATCTCTTGGCCGCAAACAATAATTGAACCCTCTCGTCTACCTTGAGGCGCAATCTCAGGCTTAATAAGGCTCAAAATGGTGGACTTGCCTGAACCAGTTGGTCCCAGTAAAAGACTAATCTGACCAGCACAAACATCGCAGGAAAAATCTTCTACAACGTTGCGGTCTGGAGTTAGAGCATACGCAAACGAGAGATTTTGAATAGCAAGAACTACTTCTTTACTAACTGAAGTAGTAGGTGAATTCTGAATATAGGAAGAATGCTCACTCATACAGACTGCTCCCATAAGACAGTATCAATATGCACAAAAATTGCTGGTAAAACGGTAAACAGCACAACGCCCAGATACCAAAAACTCACTTGGAACTCTGGCATAGTAGGATAAAACTGCCAAGCTTGTACCAGCATATACAAAGAAACCGCTGCTATAACGCTTAAGAAAGTAAATACCAGCAACGCCACAGTATCATAGGCGTCAAGCACTTCAGCGCTCCATCTGCTCCTGTGTCCTGCCATCCCCCAACCTCGAGACAGAATAGACTGAAACGTACTTATCGACTTCTCCAGCGCGCTCATGCACACTGCGTTAATGGTGGTAGCTGATTGCACAATAGTTTTTCTCGCGCTCAAAAGACGGCTTTGACTTGGAACACGGCTTTGCTGATGTGCCTGCACGGCAGAATCACACCTTCTAGCTGCGGTATTTGCTGACTGGATTTGGCGGGCTGTTGTCAGATCAGAAAGTAGCTGCGGCATAAGCTGCACAGAAAGGCTCAAAACCAGCTGTAATCCTGGAAAGCGTACGCTTGAGCGCTGCAACATCTCGAGCGGTGATACTACTGCAAACAGGCACTCAAGCCAGCTCAAAGTACTTACGAGCACCAGGCCTGAGGTAGCCCCGTACACCAGACTTTCTGCGTACAGTTGTGTGTGCCCAAAAGAATACAAAACGGTAGACCCAGATGCCGAGAAAAACGGATTGATTATCGCCATCAATATAATAATTGGAGCATACCAAACAAGCTGTTTAGCAGCATGTTTGGTGTCAAACAACTGGATTGTACAAAACTGCGCTCCTAGAAAAGCAATCAGCGCACAGAGAGGCTGAAAAGAAAAAGCGGAAAGTGCAACCTCGCATCCAAACAGCACAACCGTAGCAAGTGGATGAAGACGAGAAAAGCTTGTGCGCGCGGGATTCATTAGTTCACCGCGTTAACGTACGTCCAAACAACCGAATCGCCATCATGCAGAACATATGCATCTGACGTGTAGTTAGGCTGAACACCGTTAACTGAATATACCCAACCGCTCTGTGGACCATGGTCACGCTCTGCAAGCCCATTAATAGCCGCAACGTACATACCAAACGACGTGCTACGTGCATTTACCCCGGCTCCACTTGCAAGCAACGCGTCATAGACTGACGTACCCTCTTGCACCTGGAGGTTGACAGTAAATGAAGACCCTTTGGCTGCAGAGCCGTCAACCGTAACACTTACAGAAAGCGCACTATTCTCTTTATGAGGAGCAGCTACAGCGTTTGTTGAGTTACCAGAGTTAGAAGGCTCCGACGTTTTCTGATTAGAAGAATCCTGCGTTTTAGACGCATCAGCATTTGATTGAGCGTCTGAACTAGAGCTCCCTTGCGTCTGTGACGTCTGAGAGTCTGTTTGTGTGCCAGAAGCACCTGCTACCGTCTGACCTTGTGCGGTAGGAGCTTCTTGAGCAGAAGTGCTTGAAGCAGGCGTAAAGAAATACTGAATCAATGTCCATGCAAAGAAAAGCATGAACACAAAAGATACTATTGATGCCGCCAAATAGAGAATCCGTTTGGATTCTCTTGTGAGCTTAACCACTATCTCACCTGGCCTCGGCCATTGGAAACATGGTGAATTGCAGCAGTTTCTTTCTTAAGCAACACTACAAACACTGCAAGAACTGCACCAGAAGCAAAGAAACCAAAGACACTCAGAAGTGGAATGGTAGGCGCAGAGGACACCTGCTGTGGGGCAGCGGCCTGCTTATTTGAGTATTCAGTAGGCGGAAGCTGCTTCTCGTCAGAGTTAGTGTCTGCAGTCTTGTTCTCAGATGGAGCCTTTGTAACCTCCTCACCAGCACTCGAAGCGGTGGTCGAGGAAGTTTCATGCGCAGCTGGAGATGAAGGATCTTGAGCTGGTACGTTTGTAGCTGTGGAATCTGTCCTGCTAAAAATGTCTCCAGATGGCTGGGTATTCTCGCCAGAAGGTTTCTGATTAATAAGCGAGAAAAGCGTGCCGGAGTCGTTGGTGTAGTAAAGATTGCCCTCAAAATCTGCAATGACCGATGAAGTGGTGTAGTTCTGATGATCTTTATCAGGAGTGTAAATCTGAGCTGCTCGGCTGGTGCCCAACTTGTATACCCATACGCCACCAGGTAGACCGTTTACCGTGAAGTAGGCATAGGTACCGTTTTGTTGAACAGAAACAAGAGGGGTGCTCTGAGACTTACCCTTGCCAGCACGAGCCTGGTCAATCACCGTAAAGGTGTCAAGAGAAATCACAGAGATAGTTCCGTAGCCCTCAGCATCGACGCCGTTAACAAAGACGTTAGAACCGCTGATAGTTGGTGTAGAGGTGGATTCTGCTGCAAATTTGACTTGCTTCTCCTCAACAAGAGAAGAACCGTTTCTTCTAATCAGGTGCAGCGTACCGTCATTTCTGGTTACGGCAAGATAGGTTCCATTACCGTTTTGATCAACAGAGACAGGAACAATACCTGCGCGAATTGGTGAGCCAAGGTTAAGCTCAGCCTCAATGGCACCGGTTGTACCGTTGATAAGCCTGACAGAGGAGGACTCGTCGCCAATCATAAAGTCAGAGCCAGAAGCCGCTGCGCCAGACCAGTAATAACCTGAAGGCTGACCAGAGGTTGCTCCAGGAATGTTTGCAGGCTGTGCATTCTGCTTCCAGCGAAGCGCACCAGTTGTAGCGTCAACAGCAACCATGTAGCCACCAGCTGCGTCAAATCCGCTCATCTTAGTAAACTCAGCCAAGATGGTGCCGTTATTAACCGTCAGGCTAGAAACAGATTGCAGCGCATTGGTGGTATCCAGCGGCTCTGTCTTCCAGATGCACTCCATAGTTGTTGCCGAGAATGCAGTAAGACATCCATCATCGGTAGCAACAACAATCATGCCATTAACGTACAGAGGACGTGCAAAGTACGAGACCTTGGAGCCAATCTGTGCCTCGGCAATAAGGTTACCTGTTGCAGCGTCAACTGCTTTGAGAGTAGAACCGCTTACGTAATAGACCGTGTCTTTAACAATGACCTGATCAGAAATAAATCCAGGTGTATTCTGAGTTCCTTCAGTGACACTCCAACGAAGAGCTGCAGAATTAATGGGGGTACTCTGCGTAGTAGTGGAACCGTTTCCGCTACCAAAACCGCTCCAAGATGCCTCGTAGTTAGGGTGCTCAGCAAATGGATTGATGACCAACTCATTTTGAGGAGTTGGAATGGAGCTATCCTGACCACCATATGTCCAGGTAATGGTAGTGTTTTCGTCCAAGGTAACATTGTTTGCCATCTTGTCCGAAAGCTGACCGTTTACAAAGAACTGCCACCATTTATAGGCGCCATCTACCTGCGCTGTTGCAAGCGTAAGTCCCTGTGAAGGCGACGTAATAGAAGACAAATAACCGCCCGCTGCATCGTAGGTAAGGCCATTATTCTTCAGGTAGTCATACGTTACCTTGTCAGCAGTGGTACCCTTACGAACCTCAATAGTCTGCGTAGGAGCCCAGTGCTGAGGCTTACCGTCTTTATCAAGACCTACTACAGAAAGAGTGACGGAAACAAGCTGACTTGGATCTGGGTCTTCCTCTACAGGTCGAGCGCCCTTCTCGCCTGCCACGGTAAAGGTGGCAGAGACCTTCTGATTAGTAAGGGCCTGGAACTGCTCATTATCTGGATACAAGCTTGCATAGCGAGAATAGCGTGCACTTGAAAGAAGTGCCGAAACCGTAACAGACGTGTTGTACTCTGGAGTCTGTGCGAGAACAAGATTCTCGTTCTGAATGATTGTTGGCTGAGAAGAACTGTACGTGCGCGCCTGATCAGAAGGGCCCATGGGGTCGTATGTTGGGAACTCCGAAGGCACAATACCACTTGCGGTCTTATCGGTATTGTTAACATCATAAGACCAGGTCAAAGAGCCGTCAGCAGCACGATAAAACTTGTTTGGTGTAGCCAAGGACTCAGAGACCGCATTCTGCTTATCCTGCTGACCAGAAGGAGTAGCAAGCGCATCCCAGAAATGAGCCTTAGACTCATTCATCAAAGCAAGCTCTGCATCAATGTCAGCCTGATTAAGCGGGCTTACCGTAACCGTAAGAGTCTTAGAGACTGATACCTCAGGATTTTCTTTATCGGTAACGGTCAGAGTAATGTCTACCTGCTGCGCGGAAGCAGAAGGCAAAGGCTGGTACACCGTTCCTCTATAGCCATTGAACGTAATAGCAGCATTGGAGGAAGTGTACGTAAACTGATAGCGCTTTCCATCTAAGCCAAAGTTCTTTGGCGTAGGCATCTGCAGGTCGTCTGTAACTGCCTGGGCATTAATTGAGTGATTGGTATACACATCTTTAATGCTTGATGCCGAGAAACGCCTGTTAATGCGCCTCAACAGATTATTCTGTGCATCGGTAATAGCCGAAGGATCCCCTAGAACCGTTATGGTAAAGGTTTTCTGATAGCTTGTCTGAGGAGCGTCTGAGCTGCTCAAAGAGACATTTGCAGTCAGCGTTACCTGCTTATCACGAATGCCGCGGGTAACTGTTGCCTTATAAGGCTCAGTGCCATATCCATCAATGCGAACGACAGAGGTATCTGAGCTAGTCCAAGTGACCTTAGACCATGAAAGTTGGTTTCCATCTGCGGAAACAAGCTTATGTGGAAGGGTAAAGTCTGAAGTTACTGAAGATTCATTCTGTCCTGCCGCGTATGATGGCGCAAGGTTTTGAGATACGTCAGCAAGTTGCGCCTGAGATTTTACCTCATCCCAAGGAATTAAAACATTGCAGGTATATTGGACGGTATTGCCATCTTTGGAAAGTTCAAAGGTAACTTTTGCCTGACGGAGGATAAGAGTGCTTCTCTGGTTAGTAAAACCGGCCGCATCCATCCAGAAGTACTCAATAGAACCATTAGTCGCAAAATCAGTAGAAATGCTTGCGTGAGCATATGTGGCTGTCGAAGACATCTGAACGTCTACTACGCGGACGTTTACCTCTCCAGCACCAATACGGCGCAGTTCTTCTGCAACCATAGTGTTGAGGTTAGTGTCTACGCCATAACGAGGTTTTGGCTTATAGAAGGAATTGGTCAGCGCTTCTACTGCCTGGTCCAGCGTTTTATGTGGATAGTCAGTCTCATTAGTGGTTGCTGCAACGCCAGGACCTGTTTCTTCGGAGGTTGTAGTTGCGCCAGCTGTAGCATCTGCCGTACCAGAAGCAGCTTCTGTACCAGAAGCGCTGTTATTAGCAGCAAGAGCAGTCTCCGTTGAGGAGGTTGCAGTAACAGTAGTAGTCAACTCCCCCGCTGCTTCTGCGAATGCAGGAGCTGGTAAGAGTGCAAGCACTAAAAGTATGGAGAAAAGGCTATTGAGCGCCTTTTTAAACATGCTTCTAATTCCTTCCAACTTGTGGTGAGTTTAGCCTTCTTGCCATAACAAGCACCACTATTCCAAGTACAACTAAAGGCAGACTGAGTAGCTGCCCCATGGTAATAAAGCTGCCAAAGAGATAGCCAAGCTGCTCGTCAGGAACACGGACAAATTCCACGACAAACCTAAAAATGCCATAGAGCATCAAAAACGTTCCAATGAACGTTCCTTGTGGACGAGGAGGATACTTCCTAGAAAGGACGTACAAAATGACAAACATCACAAGGCCCTCGAGAAGTGCTTCATAGAGCTGAGAAGGATGACGGTAGACCGCTCCTCCTGTCTCAAACATTACTCCCCAAGGCAGATCTGTTGGCTTTCCCCAAAGCTCACCGTTAATGAAGTTTGCGCAACGTCCAAAGAAAAGGCCAAGTGGTGCGCCAATAACTCCCAGGTCACAGATGGTAGGGATAGAAAGACCCGATGCCTTACAGACAATAGAGCCGCCAACAACAGCGCCTACAAGGCCACCGTGGAAACTCATACCACCTTGACTTAAGGCAAATGCATCAAGTGGATGAGCCACGTAATAACCAGCGCCGTAGAAAATAACGTAGAACAGACGGGCGCCCACAATAACGCCAAACGAGATGCCTACCATCAAATTAAGCACGTCATCAAGGGTAACGTTAAGTTTCCAGCGCTGAGCAGTTCTGTACATAACTACGCCAGCAAGCACAAAGCCCACGAGATATGCCAGACCATACCACCTGATAGATAGCGGACCCAGTGAAAGCGCTACTGGGTTTAATGAATGATAAAAAGCATCAAGCCACACAATACGTCCTACTTACTAAAACTACTTTGAAAGAACATGCGAAGGAGTTGCACCACGCTGGCCCTGATAATGGCTACCAAGATCTTCGCAGCCATAAGGACGCTCAACAGGAGAACTCATGCGCTCAAAGGAAAGCTGACCAATCCTCATGCCAGGGTGCAAAATGATTGGAAGGTTAGCTACGTTAGAAAGCTCCAGTGTGAGTTCTCCGTCCCAGCCTGGATCAACATAGCCTGCAGTTGAGTGAATCATAAGACCCAGGCGTCCCAGGGTGGACTTTCCCTCAAGCTTGCCGAGGATATCGTCAGGAATAGCAATGCGCTCAAGCGTAGTGCCAAGCGCAAACTGACCAGGATGAAGGACAAAAACCTCTCCCTCAGGAACATCAATTGACTCAGTAAGACCCTCTTGAGCTACAAGTGGATCAATTGAGGTATGCGTAGAATTGCGGAAGATTCTAAAATTTGAGCCAAGACATACGTCAACCGATGCAGGCTGCACGTTTTTCTCGCATAAAGGCTCAATAACGATACGACCAGCTGCAATCTCTGCTTTAATGTCGCGATCAGAAAGAACCACAACGTCCACCTTTCTTACGTCATACAAATGTATGGTCAGAAAACCTAGTTATCCGTTTATATAAAATATCACGCCCTACACAATAATGTGCGGGGCGTGATATATAAAATTTGTAAATATGCAGGTCAGTTATGGTTCACCACAACTTCTCTGCATAAAAAACACGTTTATGCGTATGAAACTACGTACCGAAACGCACCAAATGTTCACTTTTTGGCGCTGAGCGGCAATTTACAGCATTGCAGGCTGAACGCGCTTAACGCCAGGAACATGCTCAATCAGGATGCGCTCAATACCCTCAGACATGTCGTATGCAGACATAGGGCAACCAGCGCAAGAGCCAGTCATCTCAAGCGTAACGGTGCCGTCATCACTTACATCGATAAGCTCAACGTCGCCGCCGTCGGTCTGAAGGCTCTGGCGAATAACATCAAGGGTTGCATTCAAAAGGTCACGATTAATGGCCATGTTTGCTCCTACTCAAATCTACTCAAAGCGCGTCCGCGCTCAAAACTTACAACAAAAGTATCCTACCCAAAATCTCAAACTTATTTCTTGCCTATCCAATTGGCGAGAAAAGATGTCCAACTGAAGCATCTTTCAGACGTGCAGGCAACGATGCACCCGACGCTGTTGCCGCAATCGCCGCAGCTACGCGAGAGGTAGCCTCTTGTGTCTGCTCCGTGCTCAGAAGCGTTGCGTCTACCATAAAGCGCTTCACACCGGCAGAGAGCATCTCGGCCACCTCTGGCACGCCGTCAAAGAGCTTAGGGCTCCAAATCTTAGAGCGACCGTGCCTATCAGTCCTGACCGGCATGTAATCGTTGTCAATGCCTCTGAGCGTGTGTTCCTCAAGACGCAGCTTGCAGGCATCACAATCGTGAATGCACTTGCCCGTAGACATCAAAATACAGTGCTCAGTTGTCATGGTGCGAATACGGCCGCTGACCATATAACCCACAGGAATCGAGGCGTTTCTCGCCAGGTGACAAATCTCCTGGAGAGTCAGCTCGGAGTTGAGCCAAACGCCTTCTGCACCCATGTCAGCAAGTGCCTGCAAAGCGTAGTCGTTGTGGACTGGAATGCACTCGCGCACCTCAGGGATGGCTCCGCGCTCAACAGCCAGCGCCAGCTCAGAGATATTGCCCACAGCAACCGGCCTACCTGGAGTAACGTACGGATCCAGGCGATTGTGGTCAATCTCGCGGCATACCTCATCAAGCCACGGCGTCACCTTGGCGAGAAGATCCTCTGGCCACGAGGTCTCTGCGAGCGCATCGCTTGTTGCGTACAGACGATCTGCCCCAGCCTTGAGCGCAACGCGTGCCTGCTCAGGAGTCTCAACCAGAACACACACTTCTGCCTGCGACGCATTTGTTTTTGCAGCAGCCTCATCAAAGGCAAAAAGCTTCTCTTTGTCCTGAGCTTCTCGCTCCTTTTGATAGGCAAGACGGGAAAGCGGAGCAATCTTCTGCTCGCGGTCCTGGTACTCCTCAAGAAGCGCGGCCTCCAGCTGCTCACATGCTGCAGCGCGGACCTTGTGAACGGCGCTAAAGCTCATGCCGCACGTATCGTCCATCTGGACGTCAAAGCTTACGGCCTCAAATGGAGAGGTTCCCATGCGACCAACGTGCTCAATGAGCTCGTCAGAGGTTACCGCCTTAGTGCGAGCCTCCTCCACCACAAAGCCCTCAGCAGACGCACGTGCAACGCCGTCTGCGGTAGCGAGCGTCACCGTAAAGGGCTGGCCAATGCGGGCAATAATAGCCACGTCAACGGCACGTTTGCGAGGAAATTCCAGTGAAGAGATCTGCTCAGCCGCCACGCGCGCTGCCTCGGAGCGAATTATGCGTACCGTAGATCCGGTCTGCATAACGCGAGAAGTGCGAACGGTAACTGTCTGACCAGGCTCAACATCCACAGGACAAAGAGCGGTCAGGAACTTGTCAGGCTCATCGAGCGGCCTAATTTCAAGCAAGTCATTCTTGCCAATAGGTGCGTGTGCAATAAGGTCAACATCTGCCTGCTTGTAGCGGCGCAGCTTAACACGGCCACCATTCAGACCACTCTTGCGCTCAAGAGCATCCTCAAGTGGACGTCCGCCGGTGACCTCTCCAACAATCTCACCGCGGTTGTTGGAGCGCTCGTAGCTCATCATCTCGTTGCCAGCGGTACCATGCAGGTAAGCGTTAGTCAGGCCACGGTTAAACGAGCGTTTAAGCAAGCGGTGGCGGCGTGCCACATCAGCCTGGTTGTCCACGCCCTTCTCGGCAGCATCAATAGCCTGGCGATACGAAGACACTACCGAGTACACGTACTCAGGTGCCTTCATACGGCCCTCAATCTTAAGCGAGCCTACACCCGCCTCAATCATGTCGGGCACATCATCAATAGTGCAATAATCCTTGGGACAAAGCAGCCTATCAATGCCGCCCATCGAAACAACTTCGTGCTTAGAATTGAGCAGCTCATATGGCAGGCGGCACGGCTGAGCACAGGCTCCACGGTTAGCAGAGCGGTCTCCTCGCATAGACGACATGTGACAGATGCCCGAATAGCAGAAGCACAAGGCGCCGTGACCAAAACACTCCAGCTCAACGCCAAGCTTGGAAATGGTAGAAATCTCTTCTTTCGTAAGCTCTCTGGACAAGGTAACGCGGCCTACGCCAAGCTTTTTGCAGGCAGCAACACCACGCGTATCGTGGATATTTGCCTGCGTTGAAACGTGACACTCAATCTCTGGCCAGGTCTTTCTTACCTGAGCCATAAGACCCCAGTCCTGAATGATAAAAGCATCAGCACCAAGAACCCACGCGCGGCGAATCAAGCGCAAAACACGCTGCATCTCGTCCCACTTAACAACAACGTTAACAGTGACGTACACGCGAGCGCCAGCTAAATGAGCCTGTCTACACGCACGTGCAAACGACTCGTCATCAAAGTTGTCTGCACCACGACGGGCATTGAAGCTGTTGCCTAAACCGCAGTAAATAGCGTCAGCACCACCAGCAAGTGCTGCGGTAAATGGTGCTGGACCTCCCGCTGGGGCGAGAAGTTCCATCTGTGTTGCGCGAGGGAGCGGCTGAGTTGAGAGCTCCTTGTCAGAAGCTTCCTCCGTCCACTCCGCCTCGTTCATACGATTTAGCTCATGAGCTGTGGATTCTCGCTCACGACGATTACGTTCGTTCATAGTACCTAACTTGCCTTCAGCGCTTACTACTTCTTAAGTGAAGAAAGTGCTGGATGAATCTTATCTTTGTCGGAAAGAATGACCTTTGCTGGATCTAAGGTTTTCTCACCAAGAAATGCTGGCCACTCAATGCCAAGCTCTGAATCGTTCCACATGATGCCACCCTCATCACCTGGATGATAGATGTCGTCACACTTATAGCAGAACTCCGCAGTCTCAGAGAGGACCAAAAAGCCGTGGGCAAAGCCGCGAGGAACAAAGAACTGCCTGCGGTTCTCAGCGGACAGGACAACGCCTTCCCACTGACCCCAGGTTGGACTTCCCTCTCGCAGGTCAACAGCAACGTCAAAGACAGTGCCAGAGATTACGCGCACAAGCTTTGCCTGTGGATGCTCAATCTGGAAGTGAAGACCACGGAGCACACCTTGAACGGATGAGGACTGATTATCCTGTACAAAAGAAGCATCAATGCCGCCAGCAACAAAGTTTTCTTCACGATAGGTCTCCATAAAGCCACCACGAGCATCACCGTACAGCTTTACGTCCACAACCTTTACACCTTCAATCGAGGTGTCATAAAACGTAAAATTGCCCGATTGAATAGGGTTTTTAAGCTCTTTTGGAAACTCCATAGCATGCACCTTTCAATTTCTTTAGGTAATCTACTATATACGAGTCAAGTTTAATTCGGCTTTTGAGCTATGATATTCATGCAGTTAACGTGTAATTTGCAATTCAAAGGATGCTCGTGAGAATTCTTGCAGTCGTTCCCGCTTACAACGAAGAAGCCTGCATTGCTTCAACTATTACAGAGTTGTGCCAGGTAGCCCCTCAAGTTGATTACATCATAATCAACGACGGCTCCGCTGACCGCACGCTGGATATCTGTAAAGAGCGTGGATTTAACTACCTCAATTTGCCTGTTAACGGGGGCCTTTCTGCAGGCTTTAGGGCTGGTATGCGCTACGCCAAAGAACATGGTTATGACGCTGTGGTGCAGTTTGACTCCGATGGTCAACATAGACCTGAGTACATTACCCCTATGGCTCAAGCAATGGTAAACGAGGGAGCAAACATTGTTATTGCCTCTCGTTTTGTCACCAAGGCTCGCGGAAACACTCCTCGAGAGATTGGCTCCAAGCTGATTTCTTGGCTTATCAAAACAAGCACTGGTCAGACCATCACTGACCCTACCTCAGGCATGCGTATGTACGACCGTGGCCTTATTGAGACGTATGCGCGCTCCTTTGACTTCTCCCCCGAGCCAGACACTATCTCGCTACTGATGCGTCGAGGAGCTAAGGTTGTCGAGATTGAAACTGAGATGCGTGAGCGTCAAGGAGGCGAGTCCTATTTGAGCTTCTATAACTCAATTATGTACATGGCTCGCACGTGCCTCTCGCTTTTGCTCTTCCAGTGGTTTAGATAAGGTGACGCCATGACTTTAGTTCTCAGAATTCTGCTGCTTATTGGTGCTCTTTTTGCCATGGGCATTGTCATCAATAGCGTTCGTAAATCAAAGATTCGCATCTCCGACTCTGTATATTGGGTTGTTTCCGCAGGAATCCTTGTTTTGTTTGCGCTTATCCCCCAGCTTGCATATTTCTTTGCTGGGCTTTTTGGCTTTATGAGCCCTGCAAACTTTGTCTTGCTGCTGGTTATTGTGATGATGCTTATCAGGATTTTCCATCAGTCCTGTGCAATTTCTAAGCTCACTTATAAGGTTGAACAGCTTTCAGCTGAGCTTGCTCTGCGTGACAAAGACGCACATGACGAGAAAAACCTTGATTTTGTAACTGATCTTAACCAGCGAACCCGCGTATAAACGACGCGTCAGCTTTCTGACAGCACGCCCACGCACAAGCAATACCTTAAAAAGTCCGCTTACGCAGCGGACTTTTTCTTTTGGTCTTTAAATCCCAAGAAGCAGAAGATTCCAAATACCAGAGCAAGAATTGCAAGCGAGATATCATAGAGCACACATGCTCCCATAATGCCAAAGTTGCCTACAAACCAACCTCCTGTAAGCGCAGCGAAACCTGCACCTGCAGCGTAGCTCACAAACACCGCAACCTGCTTACGCATGGTTACTACCGCATAGTACAAAATGACCGTGAGCGCATTGAGCAGGCCTCCAAAGAGCAGCATCAAAAGCTCCAGCTTATACGGTTCAAAATCAAGACCATAGAGAAGTCCAAGAACTGGAGCGCCTAGCGGCCAAGCCAGCGCCATAGAAACAACAGTAGCTAAAGCAACTACGGCAAAACCCTTAAGAATCAGGCCCACAAACTGCTTGTCTTGCTGATTATTCCAATATTCAGCCATCTGAGTAAGCAGCGGCTTAAAGACAAAGTTACTTAAAAGATTGATAACCATAGCGGGCATAGCTAATGCCGTAAAGAACGTAAGAAGTTCCTGATTACTCAGACCGCCCAACGCATAACGAGGTGCACCAACAACATACGTCAGCAAAAATGAACCAGCAAACAACGGAGCGGTAGTAACCAGCAGTTTTGCAATTTGCTTACCGTCAAATGTAGGCTTCAGTGATGCCATCTTCTTAGTAGGAGGAATGACAAGTGCAACCATAACCACCAACGAAGCAACAAAAGAAAGAGCTGCGCCGACAAGCAAATTCTTTGTAAGAAGCACGCCTACTGCAAAGCCAACAACGGTTGCAAGCACGCGATAAAAGAACGCTCTGCCAGCAATATCTAAGCGACCATGCTGTTGGAACATGCCATGGAAAACATCTTCTACAACGTCAAATAAGCGCAGCGAAGCTATGAGGGCGTACAACACTCCCTCGTAGCTCAATCCCTGAGACTGCAGAGTAAAAATAATAATTCCCGCAATCATCAAACCAGTTGTGATGATTCGTGCCGCAAGGTACACACCAAACGAGAACACTTCTTCTGTGTCGGTGACCTGGTACGTCCTAATCTCAAAGTGACCAATGACCATAAGCTGCTGAGCCACAGCATACGCAAGCGAGAAAACACCACCGGCAGCAGCTCCCATGGTACGTGTAACTACCATCAACATAAGTACCGTTGAGGCTGCATTCATTAAGGAACCAAGCGTATTCCAGAAGTAGTTTTTTCTAAGCTGCTCTGCAGAGGTATCAATAGTCATAATTAGCTTTTCTGGCCAAAATCTTCAAATGCCTGACGACTTCCCTTGGTAACATCCACATCTTTCCACTTACCAAAATCAAGCGCGCCAGGATGGTGATTCTTTCTATCCTTCTCTGGAGGAAGCTGCATGTAATCACCATATCCCCTGGTTAATAGCTTGTCGTATTCCTTAGGAAGCGTAGTAGTAATGTCCTCAAAAGGAACACGAACCATAGGAAATACATCCTCTTTGTCCATTGACCAGTTCTCTGGATCAGGTTCAACAAAGCTTGCGTAATGAGTGGTTTTCTCGCCCTCTGCAGCACGTGCTGCCTCATCCCACTTACGTTGAATGTACGCAGATGAAACCCTAAAAAGCTTCAAAGCGTGATGAATGACAAAGCATCCTGCAAGAGCAACTTTCTTTTTCCAGCCAACTAAAGGCACGCGAGGTGTTGGAGTAACCAGCAGGAAGTTCAAGCGTCCCCAGAACCATGTCTGGCGCTTAATCTTAGCCAGCTTCTTTGGATCCGCCGGAATTTTATCAAAGGGGAAAATTCCAATTGAGATAGCGTACGTAAAAGGGCAGGTCATAAACTCATCAGGAACACACACTGTTCCCTTTAAAGAAAGGTTTGTATTTACTGCAGGAAAGTAATTGTCCGTCCTGCCGTTTTGAATGCAAAAATCTGGTCGAAGAAGCGCTGGTGCCTTCTCCAAAAAAATCTCATAGTCCTCGCGGAACATCGAGATATCTACATCATCATCCCAAGGAATAAAGCCTTTGTGCCTCACAGCGCCAATAGCAGTTCCGCCGTACGCCTGATACGAAATACCAAGCTCCGTACAGACGCGGTCAAGCTCATCCATCAAAAGCGTAGAAAGAATCTGAATCTTTCTTAGCTCATCGGGGTTCTCGTATGTCTTATATCCGTCAGACTCCACAAAGGCTCCCATTCGCCATCGTCCGATAACATTCTTATAATACTAGACATCGGAGCTAATCGATTGGATGTAGCAATGTATACACCTCAGGATCACACGTTTGCTGTCTGTGCTTATGGCGAGAGCCCCTATCTAGAAGAGTGCATTCTCTCGCTCAAAGAGCAAACACTGTCTACGAATATTCTTTTGGCTACTTCAACACCAAATGAACTGATTCAGTCTCTTTGCGAGAAGTACAACATTCCCATGCATGTTAATCCCGGTCCGGGAGGCATTGCTGGCGACTGGAACTTTGCCGTCAGCGTTTGCACAACTCCTTTAGTAACCATTGCGCACCAAGATGACCTCTATAAACCCAACTATGCAGAGTATATGCTTGAACGCGTCAACAGTTCTTCTCGCCCGTTGATTTATTTCACCAATTACGGCGAGCTGCGTGATGGCGAGGAAGTCCTTGAGAATCGCCTGCTTAAGGTAAAGCGTCGCCTCTTGTACTCGCTCTCCAAGCCAGAAAATGCAGGTAAAGCATGGGCTAAACGTCGTGCACTTGAGCTGGGTTGCGCCATTTGCTGCCCAAGCACTACGCTGGTGCTACCCAACCTTGAGACTCCCGTTTTCAAGGCTGGATTTGGCTCTAACTTAGACTGGGAAGCATGGGAAGCAATCAGTAAGCGTGAGGGTGATTTCTTGTACGACACCCGTGTACTGATGCTTCACCGCATTCATGAAGATTCTGAAACCAGCCACCTAATTCACGATAACCGTCGTGAAAAGGAAGACCTTGAGATGCTCAAGAAGTTCTGGCCAACTCCCGTTGCTAAACTTATCAACCTGGCTTATAAGAGCGGACAAAAAAGTAACGGCTAACTCCATTTGTTCTCTACACAAAAAGACCCGCAGCTCAAACGGCTACGGGCCTTTTTAGTTTGTTTGGATAAAGCTAACCTACTCTTTTCTAAAGAGCTCACTCCAGTCTGGAGTAGCTGAAAGAACCGTTCCTACAATAATGACAATGCAGCAAATTACAACCAGTGGAGATGGAATTGCTTCAGGCATAATTGTTGGCAGGATAATACCTGCAAGAGCTGCAAAAATGACCGACCATGCAGAGTAAGAAATGTTCAGTGCCATACCGCGAGAAGCGCCAATGGCGTCAATTGCCTTGTAGTAGAAGAGATACGAGGCAGTACCAGCAAGTGCTGCAATAAAGACAACGCCATTTGCAGGAGTGAGTGCAACCTGTGCAGCAAAATCAACGGAACCAGCCAATGGCAAGATGAGAAGGCCGTATGCAAATGCAGAGGTGGTTTCCCTAATCTGAAGAGCAGTCTCATTATCAACAGCATCGTCTTGCATACCCCAAGCCAAAATAACCGCCTCAGATCCCCAGCCAAAGACACAAGCAGCAACGCCCAAGATACCCACAAGAACATTTCCGTTACCCTCGCCTGCTGCTGTTGAGAGACCAATAACCATGACGCCAACAAGAGCAACGATAAGGGCAATAATCT
Source organism: uncultured Atopobium sp. (assembly GCA_937921235.1). Taxonomy (GTDB): domain Bacteria; phylum Actinomycetota; class Coriobacteriia; order Coriobacteriales; family Atopobiaceae; genus Lancefieldella. The sequence continues at coordinate 25,914 of CALFOQ010000074.1, forward strand.
GCTTTAAGTTCATCTTTTCTTTGAGCAAAAGCCATGCTAAAAGCGAGCCGACGGCTGGATAAAAAGCTGAAATTGCAGCGGTGTAACCAGGTCCAATGGTGTTAATAGCAGCTAGGTAGCCACTCATACCAATTGGTCCACCCAGAAGTGCGCCAAGCATAACTACACGGCCACTCTTTGTTTTTGCTGCCTCAAGGGTGTCTTTAAGTCTGCCTTTCTGAGCCATCATGACTAAAAGAACTGCAGCGGCAAAGAAATCGTGCATGAATGCGCTGACAAATGACGCCTGAGCTGAATCAACATAAGGACTCATACCAAGAGCAACGCCAAGAATAACGGTATCAACCGCCCAAAGAATACCGCTTAAAAGACCGTAATACATAGTTTCTCCTTTTGCTCTTAGTTCTGAGCGTCTTCGTACCAAGAAAGAACACGATCAATATTGTTTGCAGCGTAGCGATAGTAAATGAAGAACCACTCGCCTACGTTCTCGCCCTCTGCTTCCTTAACCAGAGACCAGAGATACCAGCACCAACCAGCAAAGACTACATAGCTCCAGAAGTGTCTGCGCTGCTCAAACGTTGCCTCTTTTCCAAAGTAGTAATCAATAGCAGCATTAGCCTCATCGTCAGTAAGCTCACAGCAAACTGCGAAGGTACCAAAGTCATTAGCCTCATCTGACATGCCTGCATATTCCCAGTCAATAAGGCTGTAGGTACCGGCCTCATCAATCAAGAAATTCAGATAGAAGAAATCATTGTGTGAAATAACAATTGGATACTGATCTGCGTCTGCAAACTTCTTCAAGCGCAGGACCTTCTCGCGAAGCTCGTAGTAGCCAGGAATCTCAATAGGACCCTCTTCAAGCAGGAGTTTCTCGTAATTAAGACCCTCGTTGACAAAGTCAAAAGAACGATCAAGTGACGCGCCGCTATGATGCAATTTATAACCCATTTCCATTGCGCGCTTGAGCTGCTCAGGATTATGAGGATCAAGATTCTGAGCGTTTTTCACAAACTTGGAAATCTTCCAACCTTCTTTTTGGTCCTCGTAAATAAAGGTGTTGTCTAGGCCAAGCTCACGAGCAAGTCGAAGACCAGCTTCTTCAGCTGCACGATCAACGAGTTTCTCGGTACCAACACCTGGATGCCTGTAGACATACTCCTGAGCATCATCACCATATCCCACAATAAAGTGAGCAGATAAATTGGTAAGTCCCTGTTTTAGAGGATAGAAACCGTGGATATCCTTCTTCTGGCAATGAAGCACCGAGACAATGTTGTCAAAAATCTCTGAGTCGATGTTCTCAATAAATGCTGGGTCAAACTGACGAAGCTCATCAAGGGAATCAAACTCGTAAATAACACCGTCAGGATACTTTCTAATGGTCATGGAAAGCTCTTTGATATGACGGACGTAAATCTCTTCCCAGAGCATATCAACGGTTTCTGGCTTGTCGTAGACAGCCTCAAGAATATCTACAAACTTCTTTGAGAATTGCCTGTCAAAATAGACGTGACCAAGCATAATCCAAGAATTTGAACCGCCAATTTCTACGCCAGTAATACGTCCACCACGTCCCTCTTTAAGGCACCACTCATCAGTTTCTCCTGCAACATACGTTGCTGAGTAATAAGCCTCATAGACATAGTGTTCAAATGGATTCTGAGTAAAGTAGTCATCTGACGAGCAGATATACGTATTATCAAGCTGATCTTTCACATACCAAAGCGTAGAGTTGTTATTTCTTGTTGCATAATCTGGGTTAACAACAATCTTGACGCCATACTTCTCCTCCAGATAGAAGAAGTACTCCTTCTTATAACCCACAACAACGGTGATGTCAGTAATACCAGCTTCAAGCAACTGATGAATCTGGCGCTCGATCAGAACTTCTCCACGAACCTTCAGGACACCCTTTGGCTTCTCATATGAAATAGGTGCAAAGCGAGAAGACAGACCAGCTGCCATAATAATGGCATTCTTAACCTCATAAGGTTTCAGAGCTTCAAGACCCTTTGAAGTAATAAGACTGTCATCAATGAGTCCCTGGTCCTCCAACGTTTTAACTGCTGAATTAACTGATCCCAAAGAAAGCTCAGTCTCTTCTGCAAGCTGCCTCTGATTGAGCTTCTCGTCAGAAAGAGCAATGGTTTTTAATACAGAAAACACGTTATTTGTTAGTGCCACGGTTCCTCCAAATGAAGACCAATTAACTGCGAACTAAACTTCCATACCAATTTACGTCAGTCATAATACCCCTATGTTCAAATTTAAACAAGTATGAACATATTTTGAACATAATAACTTTAGAAGATTGCCATAGACTGCCGATCTAACAAAAAACGGCATCAGAGATGCCGTTTTACCTTTTATGTATTGCTTTACAAGCGAGGAGACCCTAATAAGGACCAAAATCCAAACGCGCTGGATAGTGGTTTTTACGCTTCTCAACTGGTGGCATTTGCATGTAATCACCGTAAAGCATCCTAAGGAATTTATCATTTTGATTAGGGAACGCTACTTGAATTCCATCAAAATCAAGCTTATCAACAGGAAAAACCTCATCAACTGGATAGGTATTTACAAACCTATCCGTATCGTGCAGGTAGGCAATTCTTTTTGTCTTAACGTGAGCAAAGCGGTTGCGAGCTTCCTGCTCACGCTCATACATTTTCTGAGTAGAGAGATGCAGCAGTTTGCAAACTCCCCTACCCATAGTAACTGCTGCCTTTAAGAGCTTTCCTTTGATGCCGTCGGCCAAAATAACAGGGCGAGGAACGTCAACGAGGATGCGCATATGTGACCAGAACCACGCATCAAATGCCTGCTTCTGATATTCCTTCTCGTCATCCGAAACATTATCAAAGCAGTAGACATCTAAGAAAATACCAAGGTCAAGAGGAAGTGGCGCAAGCGCTTCTTCGCAGAACTGTGTTCCTTTGAGCATAATGCGCGTGGTTGGGAATGGATAGTTGATGTCCCTCTCAGTATTCATGATTGAATACTTTTCTGACCACTCTTTATCATAGATATCTAAGAGTTTGTTGAAGTCTTCTGCAGGAAGACAAACATCAATATCATCGTCCCAAGGAATAAATCCCTTATGACGAAGGGCGCCAATCGCGGTGCCGCCAAAACCAAAATAGCGGATGTTGTTGGCTTCACACGTGTCTACGAAGTCCTTTAAAATCATCAGCTCAACTTGCTGGAGATGCTTAAGCGTTTCTGTATCGTATGTGCGCATTATCGACCTTCATACATCTTCTTGTAGTAATCCTGATAATCACCGGAAACTACATTCTTAACCCACTCGCGGTTCTCTAAATACCAGTTGATAGTGGTAACAATGCCCTCTTCAAATGGAGTTTCTGGATACCAACCAAGCTCTTCTTTAATCTTATCGGGTGCAATACCATAACGACGATCGTGACCCTTGCGGTCAGTAACGTAAGAGATTAGATCCTCAGTAATCTGAGGATCACCAGTGATTCTTGCAACTTCACTGATGATGCGCTTAACAATGTAGAGGTTGTTGCGCTCGTTGTGACCGCCAACGTTATAGACCTCACCAAGGCGTCCACCTTCAAGAACCATAGCAATTGCTTTGCAGTGGTCATCAACGTACAGCCAATCGCGAACATTAAGTCCGTCGCCATAGACAGGAAGAGCCTTGTGTTCCAAGCAATTCTCAATCATCAGAGGAATGAGCTTCTCAGGGAACTGATATGGTCCGTAATTATTAGAGCAACGAGTAATTACTGCTGGGAATCCGTATGTATCATGCCAGGCCTTTACAAACATATCTGCAGAAGCCTTAGATGCAGAGTAAGGGCTATGAGGGCTCAATGGTGTAGTCTCACGGAAGAATGCCTCTGGATCATCAAGCGGAAGTGAACCGTAGACTTCATCAGTAGAAACCTGCAGGTATCTGTGGTCTCCGTAGGAGCCCTGGCCATGATTCCAGAAAGACTCTGCAACACTTAGAAGAGCGACAGTACCCATAACGTTGGTGTCAGCGAAGGCGCCTGGATCTTCAATAGAACGGTCTACGTGGCTCTCTGCTGCAAAGTTAACAACGTAATCAGGATGATAGGTCTCAAACAGCTGTGTCAGAGCCTCTTTATCCCTAATATCTACATGGGCAAAGGTATAGCGAGGATCTTGATCATATTCCGAGAGGTTCTCAAGGTTGCCTGCATACGTCAGAGCATCCACGTTCAAAATATGAATGTCCTGATTTCTTCTAAGCATATAGTGGATAAAGTTAGATCCAATAAATCCAGCTCCACCAGTTACCAAATAGGTCTTCACACTAACCTCTTTCTACCTTCGAAAGATATGTTGCAAGAGCCTCCTGCCAAGGCCTCATACAATTTCCAATGGTACTCTCAAGATGTCCGTTTACCAAAGATGAATACGCAGGGCGAGAAGCGCTTTCTGGGTGCATCTCTTTCCACTGAGCAGAAGTTACCCTACAAACCTTACAGTCAAGATTGCTGCCAGCCATAATAGCTTCAGCAAAATCAGCCCATGAACATGTTCCTTCATTAGTTGCATGGTAGATGCCATAGTTCTCAGTGGCTGCAATGCACAAGATTGTGTGAGCTAGGTCATTTGCGCTGGTAGGATTACCCACCTGATCATCAACAACGCTAATCTCTGGATACTTTGCGCCAAGGGTTCGCATAGTTGCCACAAAGTTCTTGCCAACATAGCCGTAAAGCCATGCCGTTCTCACTACAAACGTTTGAGGATTTGCCGCAAGTGCAAGTCCCTCTCCCGCCAATTTGGAACGCCCATATGCAGAAACAGGATAAGGAGCATCTTGCTCTGTACGAGGCGAGCTTTCTTTACCACTAAAGACATAATCAGTAGATACTTGAACAAGCTTTGTCTGCGTAGCACTGCAAGCTCGTGCAAGATTCATAGGACCAAGGGCATTTACCGCAAAGGCCATCTCAAAATTGCTCTCGCAGCCATCTACATTTGTTGCGGCAGCACAGTTAATAACAAGGTCATAACGATCATGCTGGTCAAACCATGTATTTACCGCTTCTGAACTGGTAATATCAAGCTCATCTGCGTCGGTATAGTCAACATCTGGGTCAACAAATAACTCTGGAATAGGACCAATTTCAGAGACACCGGTTTCAAAAAGACGTTTGAGTTCATTGCCTAACTGGCCATGCGCACCGGTAATAAGAACGTGCATACTACTCTCCCTTTCCAGAAGGAAGGATACGTCCTTCTGCAACACTCTTGAGGTGCTCACCATACGTAGATTTACCGTAGCGTTCTGCACACTCGATGAGTTTAGAGCTATCAATCCAGCCGTTCTCAAAGGCAATTTCTTCTGGAACACTTACAGGCAAACCTTGCGCGGTCTCAACAGTACGAACAAAGGTAGATGCCTCGAACAGTGACTCCATAGTTCCCGTATCCAGCCATGCAAAGCCACGTCCAAGCGTGACAACATCAAGCGTGCCATCGTCAAGATAGAGTCGATTAAGGTCAGTAATCTCATACTCACCACGAGCACTTGGCTGAACCTGCTTTACCAGCTCAGTAACACGTTGATCGTAGAAGTAGAGTCCCGTTACTGCGTAGTTGGATTTTGGATGAGCTGGCTTTTCTTCAATTGAAATAGCGTTGTAGTTCTTATCAAACTCAACAACGCCAAAACGCTCTGGATCATCAACGTGATAGCCAAAAACTGTGGCACGACCAGCAGTTTGTGCCTGCTGAGCAGCTTTTCTCACAAGTCCTGAAAGGCCATTTCCAAAGAAGATGTTGTCTCCAAGAATCAAAGCTGCAGCGTCATCACCAATAAACTCTTTACCAATAACAAATGCCTGAGCAAGCCCATCGGGAGAAGGCTGCTCGGCATAACTGATGGAGATACCGAAGTCAGAGCCGTCACCCAAGAGTTTCTTAAAATTTGGCAGATCGCGTGGCGTGGAGATAACCAAAATATCTCTAATACCTGCAAGCATAAGCGTTGACAGCGGATAGTAAATCATTGGCTTGTCATAAACAGGTAAAAGCTGTTTAGATGTAACGGTTGTCAGCGGATAAAGCCTGGTACCGCTACCTCCTGCAAGAATAATGCCTTTCAAAATTACTCCCCATCAATCGGGCTTCCCGCTAAACACCGTTTAGGACGATATTGATATGTAATCTTACCAAAGTCTTACTCAACAGCGGTGATTCTATACAGTCTATAAGGTCCTTCTTGAAGAACAATCTCAAATCCAGGAATTTCATCAGTAATCTGTAAACCTGAGAAATAATAGCTTTGATCTCCTAATAAAGCTGGATTTTCTAAATCTAACAACAGGACATATCTTGCACCAGTTTCTCGCACTGCCTGCTGAACCTCTGGATTACTAGCTACCTCATTAAGCCTTGTACGAATAATTACGCTTTGTGGCAGCTCTTCTGTTTCTACCTTCGCACGGTAGAAAATGTTCATGCCATAAAGTGAGTTTAGAACAAGCGAACCATCGTAAGGATTATTAACTACCAGGTCATTACCAACAATCTGGAGAGCCTTTTTTACAAACTCATCCTCACTTGCCTTATAGGTTGTATGCTCACGAGGCTCAAAGACCTCATTGAGCCATATGATGCCATAACGGATTTCGCTATGCTCTTTTTTAGGTAAGCTTGCCAAGTTCCACGGACTCAAAAGTACGCAGCCCCATACCACCGCTACAATGCTCATAAGAATGCCAAAGTTCTTAATAAACATGCAGGGCTTACAGGTTGATTGATCTCCATTTGCAGAAATGGTACAAGCAGAATTCTCTGAGCTTGTTTTCTCGCCTTTGTTTCCTTTTTCTTTGACCGTCTTAATAACGTATTTAATCAAGTCAAATACAAGCGTGATGGATGTTTCCATGCCAATAATTGCAACAGGAACTGCTGCTATTGCTACCATCGCGGCGGTTCTTTCTGGATCGGTATACCAAAATCCCGAGAAAAACCTCTTAATAGGAATCACATCAGAAAGACTTGCTACATAAATGACGGCAGTCATGAGAAATACCAGAGTGAGCCAGCGACAATTTTTATTCATACAACAGCTCACAAATCCAATCCAGAACACAACCGCAAAGAGAATCTGTGGCAAATTCAAAAGCAGGCCAAAATTCAATACAGAAAGAACTGACTGAATTGGATCAACATAAATTTCCCAGAGGAAATTGACTGTCGGTGCCATAAAACTTGAATTAAGCACGATATTCCACATACCAATAGCGGAGCCAAGAATTACGCACTCTAAACAAATCAATAGAATGATTTTCTTCGGTTTTGTTAATTCAAATTTCTTACTCAAATACTGAGCAAAACTTGGAAGCAAGTTACAAAGAACAAATGGTAAAACAAAAATAGCCCACAAAAAATCTGCACTAGGATGGACCAATGCTAGTGCAATGATTCCCATAAAACATAAACAAAGTGTATGAATATTTACAGAAAATTTTTGAACGCTATGAGTTGATGAGCATACTTCTTTGCAGGATGTCTTCTCGTTAAAAGACAATATAAAGACTGCTGCAACAGTGGGGACAAGACAAAAGCCAGCTACATTAGGAAAGACTGCATGAACCGTAACCATTCGAATAGGAAAAGCCAATTGTGCAAATGCCGCAAATGCAGTCAGTAAACTAAAAGTTACATTTTTCTTTCCTATCACTTGAAGCAAAGCACAGACGCCCACTGGATATATAACCGCGACAAAAACAAACCAAACCACATTTTCTGTAAGTACCTCATTAAAGCCTGTAATTGCTGCAGTGACAGCTGCTAAAGAATGAAATGAAGTTGGATAAAAGCCCTCGTCAAAGAAGGGGGTCTGAAGTTCTGGTCTTGCTCCTGTATAAAAGGCAGCATGCAGCATAGAATAAATGCCCGACTGAACACTTCTTGTAATGTACGCAAGGTGCGCGTAGTTATCAGCGGACTGCAAGAACCAAGAGGGGTTTCTAATTGCTTTGTGGAAAATAACAAAGAATATTGCAGTAGAGATAGCAGCAGTCACTAAGAGAAAGACTCCGTTTAGAGAGTCCTTCTCGCCAAGGTTTACATGAGATTGATTTTCCTGGATGGGTCTGATTTTTTGAATAAGATACGAAAGCCCAGCAGCAATCAAAATAAAAAGACCAACGCCTCCCAAAAGCGGCGTTACACCTCTTAGACCCAAAGGATATATTGCAATTCCAGAGAAACCAATGAGGCAGACCGAGATAAGCGGAGCTACCACAAGGGATGTAATTCGTTTAGTGCCAATAGCGCGAGAAAAAAGATATCCCGGTACATAACAAAGAATCAGTACAACTGCTACTGCTAGAGCAAACTGTCTCCACATGTGTAAGCTTCCTTATTTGGTTGCCATTGTCGACTAGATGAGCTGAGCCCAGCGCTTCTTACCTGCCTGGAGAAGAGCTTTCTCAAGAACCGATGGCTCAACCTTATACGTCTTTGCAGGAAGAGGCTTCTGGTTAATCTTAATACCGCCGCCATCAATCAGACGACGAGCCTCTCCGTTACTTGAAGCAATTTCTACCTCCACCAAAATCTTTGGTAGGTAGATGAGGCCATCTTCATCAGCTTCAAGGGAAATTGAAAACTCTTTGACGTCATCAGGAACCTCATTGTTCTTGAACTGAGCATCAAAAGCCGCCTGAGCCTTAAGGCCTTCTCCCTCACCGTGGTAAAGGTCAACAATATTTCTGCCAAGAGCGCGCTTGAGCTGATAAGGATTAGCAGTACCGTCCTCAAAGCTCTTATCGATTGCATCAAGCTCATCAATAGAGAGCGTAGAACAAAGACGGTAATACATTGGAATAATCTCGTCAGTAATAGACATGACCTTGCCAAACATATCGTTTGGCTCATCGGTCAGTCCAATGTAGTTTCCATAAGACTTACTCATCTTCTTAGTACCATCAGTACCTACAAGAAGAGGCATGGTAAGCGCAATCTGCGGCTCCATGTCCATATCACGCATAAGATCACGACCGGCAAGCAAGTTGAAGATCTGGTCGTTTCCGCCCATCTCTACGTCTGCTTTGATAACAACAGAGTCATATGCCTGAAGAACAGGGTAAATGAACTCATGGAGAGCAATTGGCTGTTGGTTGTGATAACGATTAGAGAAGTCTTCTCGCTCAAGAATACGAGCAATGGTGAACTTGCTCATAAGGCCAAGCATGGTTTCAAGGTTCATAGGCTTAATCCAGTCACCGTTATGAACAACAGTGGTTCTTTCTGGATCAAGAATCTTCATAGCCTGGTTAACATAGGTCTCTGCGTTTGCATCCACCTGCTCTGCAGTGAGAGGAGGACGGGTAGAATCGCGTCCGGAAGGGTCTCCGATCAGCGCGGTGCCGCTACCAATAATCAAGGTGACATTATGGCCAAGATCCTGGAACTGACGCATCTTACGCAGCGGAACTGCGTGACCCAGGTGCAAATCAGGGCTTGTTGGATCTACGCCAAGCTTGATGTTAAGAGGAGTGCCTTTCTTGAGTTTCTCTTTTAGACCGTCCAAAGGAACAATCTGCATAGTTCCTGAAGTAATAACACGGAGCTGTTCTTCTACTGAAAGCACGCTGTATCCTCTCAACGCAAGCCTGTTAAATCATATAGTTACTGCTTCAAATAGTATCAATCAAATATGTTATCTATCAGAATACAACAGAGTTGTAACTCTTTATTCACTGAAACATAAATATCAGACTATAATAGTGAGAGCTATGACAAGGAGGCTCAATGGGTATTAGAACCCGTCGTGCACGTAAACACGCAAATACACATGCCGTAGGTTTTGGCGTTGCTGGATTCTTTGGCTTTATGGCTCTTCTCGCGCTGGCACTTGCTCTTTCTTTGGGTGCAGCTGTTTCTTCATGGCTCGAGGATCTGCCTGATTACAACTCTGCTGATGCCTACCTGGTAGCAGAGCCTACCCGCGTTTATGACTCCAAGGGTAACGACATTGCTGACTTCTATCTGCAGCAGCGCCGTTCTGTTACCTTGGATCAGATTTCTCCTTATGTTATTCAGGGCACCATTGATACTGAGGACAAGCGTTTTTATTCCCACAGTGGTATTGACCCCTGGGGTATTGTCCGTGCATCTGTTGGCTCTTTGTTTGGTGGCGGCGAAGGTGCTTCCACTATTACCCAGCAGCTTGTTCGTAACACTGTTCTTTCCAACGAGCAGTTTGAGCGTTCTTTGAAGCGTAAGGTCCGCGAGGCTTACATCTCCATTCAGATGGAGAAGAAGTTTACTAAAGACCAGATTCTTAATATGTACCTCAACACCATTTACTACGGTAATGGTGCTTACGGTATTGAAGCAGCAAGTATTATCTACTTCAACAAGCATGCAAGTGACCTGACTCTTGCTGAGGCTGCAACACTTGCTGGTCTTCCAAACGCACCTTCTGCCTATGACCCAACCGTCAATCCAGAGGCTGCAAGAGAAAGACGCAACACTGTTCTTGAGCGTATGCTTCGCGCAGGCGATATTACACAGGAGCAATACGATGAGGCTGTTGCTGAGGACTTAGTGCTTAATCCTGGTACTTTGACCGATAACATTGGCCAGTTCCCTTACTGGACCGACTACATCCGTAGTCTGCTTCAGGAAGACTTTGATAGCGACACCATTCTTCAGGGTGGATTGCGCGTTTACACCACACTTGATCCTGACCTCCAAAAAGACGCTGATGAGGCTGCTACAAGGCGTATCGCTGAGCTTGGCAACCCTCGCCTGGGTGCTGCTTTGGTTTCTATTGATCCTCAAACTGGCTACATTAAAGCAATGGTTGGTGGACAGGATTACTCAAAGAGCCAGTACAATATCGCAACCAGCAGTAACCGTCAGATGGGCTCCAGCTTTAAGATGTATACGCTGGTAGCGGCCCTTTCTGAAGGTATGAATCCAGAGATTGTTCTTAACGGCAACTCTCCTATGCAAATTACGCCAACCTGGTTGGTCAAAAACGCTGGTAACTACAGCTACGGTGCAATTACTCTGCGCCAAGGTACGGTTTACTCTTCCAACACTGTTTACGCACAGGTTGCAGAAGCCATTGGTATCGATAAGATTCTTCAGACAGCTTATGCCATGGGCATCCGCACACAGCTACAGCCATACCTATCTACCACTCTTGGTTCTCAGGGCGTAACCCCTATTGAGCAGTGCACAGCATTTGCAACCCTTGCTGCAGGTGGTGTCCGTCGTGATGCTGTTGCAATTACCCGTATTGAAGACCGTAACGGAAATGTCATCTACGAGCACAAAGACAACCCAGTTCAAGCTATTAGTCCTGCTGTTGCTGCAGCTGCTACAGATGTTCTGAGCGGCGTTCTTACCTCTGGTACTGGTCGTTACGCTAATAACCTAAAGACCTTCAATCAGCCAGTGGCAGGTAAGACGGGTACTTCCGATAACTCTGAGGATCTTTGGTTCTGCGCTTATACCCCACAGCTTGCAACGGTTGCTTGGTGCGGATATCCAGATAGTCGTGACCCTGTTATCATCGGCGGTGGAGAGTCCTCTACCTTTGTTACTGCTCAGTATGTTTGGGCGTACTACATGAACGCAGCTCTCTCTGGTGTTGCTCGTGCTGAGTTCCCTAAAACTACTGAAACTATCTCTTACAAGCCTGATAGCTACTGGAAGTTTGTTGGTGGCTCTGCTAATGCCAAGCAAGAAAAGAAAGATGACGACGAAGAGGAAGAGGAAGAGGAGGAAGAGGAAGAGGACGATTCAACCACTACTCCTACTACTCCTACCACTCCTACCACTCCTACCACTCCAGCCACTCCTGGTACTGGTACTGGTACTGGTACGGGCACCGGAACAGGAACGGGCACTGGAACTGGAACAGGAACTCCATAAACCTCTGGTTTATCTACAACAAAAAGGAGTCTGCACTAAGCAGGCTCCTTTTTCTTTTTGAATGAGGTGTGCTTTTGACGGGTTTCTCGCCAAAAGCTTTGTATTTTATAGAACGCTCTCTACGTTGCCAAGCTGCGTAATGATGCGCACCACGTCTGCAGCGTGCTCAGTCTTATCCACAATCATCAAAACGGTATCGTCGCCGGCAACGGTGCCAACAACGTGGTCAAGCTCGACGTCGTCAAGGGCAAACGCAACGGCTGATGCAGTGCCCGGATGGCATCGAATCACAATAAGATTCTCTGCTGCCGTAGCCCCAACCACAAACTCAGAGAGCATTTTCTGCAAATGCATATCTTCAGAAAGCACATAAGCACCCTCGGGAAGCTTTTGCAAATCCATTTCTGCAGTATCACGAGAAACGGTTGCTTGAGTACAGGCAAAGCCACGATCTTTAAGCATATCAACAAGATCGCGCTGCGTGCGGATGGACTCGCTGCGAACAAGCTCACGAATCACGTCCTGTCGAGCATTTCTATGCTTCACGACGCCTTCTTTCTTTATGCGGCTCACTAACTTTTGAAAACAAATGATAGTGAGTAAAAGAATATACTTAATCAACCCTTATGCGCATGCCAAACCGCTAAACGGTACAAATAACCCGCTCGTCGGTCGGAATATTGCATTCACCGTTTTCTAAAAGTATTTATACACTTCTCGCCGTATGATTCATCATGAGTGAAACTATTTTTACGGCTTGGAGGCCGCCATGCCCCTGAATGATTCACCTGATAGAAGACAAGGCTCCTACGGAGATCCTGCAATGCGTCGTCGTCCTCCACAAAATGGCCGTCCTCCTCGTGATGGCGGTATTTCTGATAGGCAGGCAAGACGTCGCAAGAGAAATACCCTTGGTTCGCAGGCCATTCTTTTTAAGAGACAGTCTCTACTACATCGCATTGATTCTCGTACGAGAACCTATATTGTCATTGGACTAGCGGTTATTGCAGCACTTTTACTGGTCTTTATTGTGTCGAGCTGCGTGCGCGGTTGTGCTAAAGAATCTACTCCAGAGGTAGAGGCCAACTCCGTTGATTCTCGTGTTGCTGTGGGAACTTCAGAGGAGCTGACTAAAGCACTTGCAGCTAAGCTAGATCAGAACAAAAACCTTGCATGGATTGCAGAACACGCTGATAAATACAGCGATAAAAGCCTCATTGAGCTGGCGCTGGCCCACCCTGAGGCTATTGATTTTGTTGCAAACTATCCCGATTCTGACAGCAAAGCCAAAACCTACGACGATTCAATCACCAAAGGCACAGCTCCTCAGCTTTATACCTGGGACTCCAGGTGGGGCGGTGTCTCATATGCCGGCTCTGTAATTGCCACCAAGGGCTCTGGTCCAACTGCCCTTTCTATGGCATACATGGGCCTTACCGGAAAGAACAACTGGACTCCAGCAGATATTGCGGGCGCTGTTGAAACCGCTAAAGCAACGGACACCGACTCTGGAATGAACAGATCATTTCTCGAGAAGAACTTAGCTAACCTTGGTCTTACCGCTGACAGCTATAGCATTTCTGCCGACAATATCACCACGCTTCTAGATGCTGAAACCTTCCTGCTTGTTGAGGTTAAGGGCAATAAGCTGAGCTCTGATGGCGATCACTGGATTTTGGTAACCAGCAAGAACGATGACGGCACCGTAAATGTCCACGACCCTCTGTCCCCTGAGGTAAGCGCACGTCCATGGGCGGCAGAAACTATTGCCGGCGCTGCAAATGCCCTGTACACCGTGACGGTAAAGGCCGCGGAGTAAAAAACCCAGCATCCACAAAAGGTGAATGCTGGGCTGGACGGGTTTCTCGCCAAAGAATTGCGTGGAAAAACGTTTTAGAGGTAAAGGCGAACTACGAAAGCACCTTCTGTGCAGCCTCGATAAGCTCGGCGATGCGTGCCTCAGCCTCTTCGCGAGTTTTGCCGTTGGCAAAGAGATAGGCCTTGACCTTTGGCTCAGTGCCTGATGGACGGAAGATGACCTTGTTGTCGCCCTCAAGCCTGTACTCAATAACATTGGAAGCTGGCAGGGTCTGAGGAGCCTCTTTCTGCAGGCCAGAGACACGAGGCATCTCAGCACACTCAGCATAATCTGTTACGCCAACAACCTTGTAATTGCCAACCATTTCCAGTGGATTCTTACGCAGACCGCTCATAATCTCAGCCATCTTTGCGGCACCCTCGGCACCTGGGTACGCTGCATTAACAACGCCATTGAGGTAGTAGCCATAACGCTGGTACAGGGCGTCCATTGCCTCGTAGAGATCCATGTTGCGAGCAGCATACCAAGAAGCCATCTCAACGCAGAGCATGGTAGCAACAATAGCGTCCTTATCGCGAGCATGCGTACCAACAAGGTAGCCATAGGACTCCTCAAAGCCCATAAGGAAGCGATCCTCCTCGCCGGCATCCTTGAGCTGGTCAATTTGGTCGCCGATGTACTTGAAGCCCGTAAGGACGCGGCGCATCTCAAAGCCGCGAGCACGTGCCAGGACGTCAGGCATAGCAGAAGATACGATGGTAGAAACGGCTACCTTATCCTGGGGTTTCTCGCCACGCTCTTCAGCCATGGTAAGGAGCCAGTCCATAAGCAGGACGCCCATCTCGTTACCGGAAAGCAGCACGTAATCACCGTTGTGAGGGATTGCAGTACCCATACGGTCTGCGTCAGGGTCGGTTGCCACCAAAAGGTTTGGCTTGACCTTGTCGGCAAGCTTGAGGCCCAGCTCAAGTGCCTCACGGAACTCTGGATTTGGATAGGAGCATGTGGGGAAGTTTCCGTCTGGCTCTGCCTGCTCTGGAACAACGTCAACGTCATTGACGCCAATCTCCTTGAGGATGCGCGTGACACACTCCATGCCTGTACCATTAAGCGGCGTGTACACAACCTTGTAGCCGTCGGCAGCCTTAAATCCTGGAATAGAAACACGCTTGATAGCCTCGATAAAGTTGTCCAGAACCTCTTCTGGAGTCCAAATGATCAGGCCCTTCTCCAGGCCTTCTTCAAAGTCCATGGGCTTGATGTCAAAAGGATTAACGCGTGCGATGTTTGCAGAAATCTCTGCTGCAGCCTCGTCAGTAATCTGACCACCGTTATCGTTGTATACCTTATAGCCGTTATAAGGCGCAGGGTTGTGGCTTGCAGTAAGCACGATACCTGCGGAAGTCTTGAGGTAGCGGACGGCAAAAGAGAGCGTTGGGACAGGCTCAATACGTGGGTAGACATATACACGGATGCCATTAGCTGCCAAAACACCAGCTGCAACCTTCTGGAAATCCTCACCCTTAAGGCGAGAATCCCTTGCAAGAGCCACGGTAGGATTTTGGTAGTGAGCATTGAGGTAATCCGCAAGACCCTGGGTTGCCTGAGCAACAACGTAGACGTTCATGC
>CALFOQ010000075.1:0-4841 GCA_937921235.1 uncultured Atopobium sp.
AGGATCGCAAAACGTCCGCTGCCAGATTTTAAGAACAGTTTCCTAAGGGAGGCAACATAATGCGTCTAGATCAGATGGAGCCCATTGTAAAAAAGTTTTATGAGGGACTTGATAAAGATAAATATCTTGCTCGTAAGTGTAAAGAATGTGGTGCTGTAGAGTTTCCACCTCACCTTGCTTGCAACGCTTGTGGATATCACGAGACTGAGTGGGTTGAGGTATCTGGCCATGGAGTCTTGGTAGATTTTACGCTACCCGGCGTTCAAAACGACAAGCCTTATCTCAAGGAGCTTGGAAAGCAGTATGGTCTTGGCAATAAATACGCATATGGCTGCGTAGACATTGACGAAGGTAGCGAATACACCTACGTGATTTACGGTATTTCAAAAAAGAATGCACCAGAAATTCTTGCACGTCTTAAGGCTGGCGAGAAGATCGGTGTACACGCAGTTACTATTCAACGTGATGGATATAAAGAGCTTTGTTTTCAGCTCGATGAGTCATAAATAGATTGGATTTTTTAAGATGGATGAAAAGTTGCTAGAGCAAATTGCAGGATACGCACAGTCTGCTTATAACTATTCTGGTGAGATTACAGAAGACACCACTTTTGTTGAGCTAGGTAAGGGATCAATGAAAATGATCGCACTTACCTCAATGATTGAAAACGAGCTTGATGCAGAAGTTCCTATTATGGAAGTTATGAAGATGAAAACCATTGGCGAGCTCGTCCAGCGTGTATCTGAGGAACTGTAGTTATGGGTCAGGCATTTTCTGTATTAGCTATTAATCCAGGGTCAACGTCAACAAAAATTGGACTTTTCTATGGAAGCGAGCTTGTTTTCTCGGAAAACGTATCTCATGATGCCGCTGTTTTATCAGAGTTTGATTCAATTTCAGATCAGCTTGCCTTTAGAAAAGAAACAATTCTCAAAGCTCTTCAGGCTCACTCGGTCAATCTCTCTAATATTGATGCATTTGTAGGACGCGGCGGCGGTTTGGTATCTGTGGAAGGTGGCGTATACGAGATTAATTCAGTCTTGCTTAACGACGCTCGCCGAGGAGCTAATGGCGTACAGCATCCAGCTCAATTGGGCAGCCAGCTTGCAGAGGAATTTTCTCAGATGGCAGGAGGTAAAAAAGCATATGTAGTTAATCCTCCTGACACTGATGAATTTTGTGATAATGCAAGAATGACAGGTATAAAAGGTATATACAGGGCCAGTCACTTACACGCTCTCAATCTAAAGGAAACAGCTATTCGCCATGCTCATGAGATGGGCAAAGCTTACGAAGAATGCAACTTTATTGTTTGTCATATCGGTGGTGGTGTTTCTGTTAGCGCCCATCAGCGTGGAAAAATGATTGATGGTAACGATATTGTGGGAGGAGACGGCCCCATGTCTCCTACAAGAACGGGATCAGTTCCTGTGACAGGGGTCATCCAATATCTCAAGACGCACTCCATTGATGAACTTTTTCAGTGCTGCATGAAAACAGGAGGAATGGTTAGCTTCTTAGGGACATCTGATGCTAAGAGTGTTGCTGCTTATGCTACTGAGGGAGATAAAGCTTCCGAGCGAGTATGGGAGGCAATGCAATATCAAATATGTAAAGAAATTGGTCAAATGGCTTGTGTTCTAAAGGGCCAAGTTGATGGCATAGTAATTGGCGGTGGAGCAGCCTTTAATAAGCAGCTCATTCAGACAATTCAAACGTCATGTGAATGGATTGCTCCAGTTAGTGTATATCCAGGTGAGTTTGAGCTTGAAGCAATGGCGGCTGGTGCAAATAGAGTACTTTCGGGCGAAGAAGAGCTCAAGGTCTATACAGGAAACCCAGTATTTAGCGGATTTGCTGAGTTTGATAACTAACAGGGTATTTGTTATCTGTGCACCAATACAAGGTTTAGCAAAGTTTGTAGGGGTATTTGAGACTGCAAGATATAGGGCTTGTAACTTTATTTATCTACGATGGTGAAAAGGGTTACAGGCTCTATGTATTGAGCAACGGTTTGATTTGTACGTCTTTACGGAAGGATTTGCCATGCCCATGAAAACAAAAACTAAAGTCATCAAGATTTTGCTTACTAATGTTGCGCTTGCTGCAGCGGTTGCATCAGTTGCGACATATTTAGGATTACTTGGAGCGGGATTATCTGGTGATGCTCTCACACAGGCCTTAGGTCCTGCCATTGCAATGAATTTCTTTCTTGCCTATGTTATTTCTTTCTTTGTAGGATTTTTTATTCCTTGCGAGCAGTGGGGATTTACATTTGCTCAGAGTAGGGGACTAAAGCCGAGTGATGGAATTAAATTTGGCATTGCCATTAATCTTGTAGTTAATACGGTATATACACTGATTAACTCTCTTATTCTTACTTATATCAATGCAATTATTATGCAACATGCACCTCTAGCTGCATACATTCCAGCATTGCTTGGTTCTTTTGTTCCTTGCTGGGCTGCTGGATTTATTGTTTCTTTGCCACTTGCTCCAATGATGGAGAAACTCGCAAGAACTATTACAAAAGATTTTCCCGCTCAGCCAGAACCTACTACTGCACAATAGTTAGGCATATCTTTTTAGAACTGATTGAGGCAATTATTTTAGAAGACTTTGAACAAAGTACTCTTAAAGTTGAACGAATTGATCATGGGTTGTATCGCCTGATTGATTCGTTTAACTTTATGTGTTATTTGGTGGTTGGCACCAAAAAAGCAGCTCTTATCGATACCATGTCGGGTATTGGCAACCTTCCTCAAACAATTGAGAGGATTCTTTCACAAGAAGGAAAATCAGAATTAGAAGTAGATGTTTTTCTCACTCATCACCATATTGATCATTGTGGCGGAGCATATTGGTTTAATTCGGCACGTTTTTCGCCTTTGGAAGATGGAAGATGGACAGAAATTGAGCAGCATGCAAATAAATATGTATTGCAGATGCCTCATCTTATAAGTGCTCCTATAAATGAAGAGAATAGACCAGAAATTATTCATGTTTCTGAAGGCGATAGTTTTTCTCTTGGTAACTACACTATAGAGGTCTTTTTACTTCCCGGACACACAAAGGGTTCAACCGGCTATCTTATTAAAGAGCTGGGTATTTTGCTTTCGGGAGATGCCGTCACGCCTATTATGTGCCTGTGTTTTGAAGATAGTCTTTCAATTTCTGCATGGCAGCGCACGCTATCCAAAATGAAGTCTATACCATTTACATATTTTCTTACGGGGCACCATCAAAGTCCATTTGGTAAAGACTCTCTTGATTCGTTTATCAGTGCTGGTACATTTGCAGAGAATGATCGTGGAATTGAGTGGCATCACGGAATAGTTGAAGATTGGAAAGGAACGTGCCATCTTTGTCCGTGTGAAACTTTTGATGCCGATAGTCCTAACTTTAGGGCTGTAATTACCCCAGGACTTCCTCGCCGTCGAAAAAAGAAGTCAAAATCCAAGCAAAATTAGTACGATACAATGAC
The DNA here is from genome assembly GCA_937921235.1 of uncultured Atopobium sp. Lineage (GTDB taxonomy): Bacteria > Actinomycetota > Coriobacteriia > Coriobacteriales > Atopobiaceae > Lancefieldella. The sequence goes on from CALFOQ010000075.1 coordinate 3,485, forward strand.
AAGTGTCATAGGTATTCTTGTCATAAGGATTTAGCACATGAGGGGTTTCTCGCCAGAGGATATACAGCGTTTAGAAATCAATGGCATATACATAGAACCCGCGTCTCAAGCAGGTCCGGTTCTTGTATTTCCCATTTCAGATGGTGAGGGCGGAGAAATTCGCATTTTGTGGCAAAGCGGTATTTATGAAAGTGCCACCTATACGGATAGTAGAAGAGATCAATTAGTTTTTTCGTATTTACAGTTTTATGACATGATGTTTGATTTGTGCAATAACGTTAAGCGTGTTGCAATGCTTGGTGGAGGAGGGTGTTCATACCCTCGCTATCTAATCGCATCGCATCCAGAAGTTTTCTGTGATGTTGTAGAAGTCGATGAGTCAATTGCACAGATTGCAAGAAAATGGTTTTTTGTAGATGATGCTATGACTGCAAGTGAGGGACGTCTATCTTTGCAGATAGCAGATGGTGTTACCTATATTGAAGAAACTGCTCAGGGTAAACGTCAAAAATACGATGCCATTCTTAACGATTGTTTCTTGGGAAGCAAGTTTCCTCAGAAAATGACAACGACTTCCTGGATGCAGTCAGTTACGGAGAGCCTTAATGTAGACGGCGTGTACCTTGTTAATGCTGTTGCATCTCAGACAGGTGAGTTGTCAGGCAAATTGACGAGTATCGTGCAAAGCGCCCAGAAAGTTTTTTCGTCAGTCAGAGTAATTTCAACTGACGAAGAAACCGATCAAAATGAAGCAGATAATCTTATGGTGGTTTGTCAAAAGTAGGTTCAAACAGTTAGTTCTTTCTTATTTTTCTTAGTGAGAAAAACGCAAGTACTAGACAAGCTCCCATACAGATAAAGCCAAGCGTAAACATAAGCGGGTATCCGCCTACGCTGTCAATGATAAAGCTCCAAATTACAGCAGCTAGAGCACTCAGAAGCGAGCTAACAATTGAAACTCTTGAATAGATGAGTGCGTAGTCTTTTTGGCCAAAAACAGTTCTGACTAAAAGAGGAGTTTGAACAGTAGTCATCGCATACACAAAACCAAATAAGAAAGAGCCAAGGAGCATTATTCCTAAATACATTGGAAATGCCCACATTAGCGCTAGCCCAATGACTCCAGAGGCAATACCAAGAAGTGTTGCTGCACGAATTGATTTGTCATTAATAATACCAAGCAAAACTTTACCTATTGCTTGTCCCGCCATTGCAGCACTCGCAATGAGTCCAGAGGCAGCTGCAATTGCCGGGAAAACCGAGCTAAATGAAAGTGCATAGCTTGCAAAGAACTGATAAATAGTTTGGTTTAAGGTAATAATTCCAGCAAAAAGAGCAAGGGCATAGAACTCTGACA
>CALFOQ010000076.1:0-26411 GCA_937921235.1 uncultured Atopobium sp.
GACTTCAGCGGCTCTTTTGCTCTTTTGCTCTTTTGCTCTTTTGCTCTTTTGCTCTTTTGCTTTGTTGCTTGCAGGTACGTAGACTACTTAGTGCTTGAAGAACTGTCGGATGTACCTGTGGTGTTAGTGGTACCAGTGGTTCCTGTTGTTCCAGTTGTGGTGTTCTTCTTTGTTGAAGAATCTCCACCAACAATACCGCCAAGCACGCGGACCGGCGTAAATGACGTTGCAATCTGGTCACGCAATTCTTTTTGGATGGTGTCGTTTGCACCAGTAATGACCATGGTGATATTTACTCCATCAGAAGATTGCGTCTTTGAGAACGTAAAGGTAAAGATAGGTGTTGCATCTCCGCCAGGTTTAAGGAATCCAAAGAGCTGAGATTTCTGAAGCTCGCCCTGATCATTCCTGTGAACACTGACGTGATAGACAACGGTATTGATTCGTGGGTTGAGCAGCGCGTTAATTGCAAACGCCTGAGCCTGGACACTGGATCCCGCATAGCATTCAAGCACGTCTTTTGAGGTCGTATCGGTAACTGTTACCTCAACGCGACCAGTGTTCTCGTCAGCTTCCTGAACCGAGAAATCCTCGGGGAACTGCGTAAATCCATTACCCCACTCAACACCGCCACGCAATGCAGATGCAACAGATCGCACCGTAACTGATTCAGTTAGATTTGCTGTGTTGGCTCGACGAATAACACCACAAGAGACCTGCATCAGAACAACAATTACCAGGAAAATCAAAACAAAAAGGACTGCCGTCTTTGTAATGACTTTCTCGATATTTGAGCCCGAAGGATCAGATCCCGAAAGTGGATCAACGTCCACTGCGACAGCTCCGCCCTGCTTGCGAGCGCGCTCTAGAGCTGCGCGTTCCTCGTTAGGATGACCCGTCTCGTCTACCTTGGTAAACAACTCTTCAGCTGCGTCAGCATCAAGCGCGCCCTTCTGGCGGCGCGCGAAGCGTGAACGTTCTGCATCATCTTTAGCCATGTAGCTCTCTCATTCAACCTGCATAAACACACTTTAAAGCGTGCGATGCGTTGACTTTTGATCTTAAGTACAACCCGTCGGTTTACAAGCTGCAAGTCGCAGCCCGCAAGTTGCAAACTGCAAACCTGCAGTTAAGCACATCGCGAGAAGATCGCTTGCTGTCGCAGCCGCTGTTCGCAAAGCACTTAAGGCTCTATTTTACCGCCTTGCGATGTTTGGTGCACCACCAAACTGCATTTGATAGTAATGAGCGTAGATTCCGCCTTTTTCTAGCAGTTCATCATGGGTTCCACGCTCAACTGCACGACCGTGATTGATGGTGATAATTTCATCAGCACCCATAATAGTCGAGAGTCGATGGGCAATAACCAGCGTAGTTCTATTCTTTGCCAGCTCGGAAAGAGACTCCTGGACCGCGCGCTCGGACTCGTTATCCAGAGCGGAAGTAGCCTCATCCAAAATGAGCAGCGGCGGGTTCTTCAGGAACACACGCGCAATAGAAATGCGCTGCTTCTGTCCACCAGAAAGTCTAGTTCCACGCTGTCCTACCTGCGTGTCATATCCATCTGGCAGCGATTCAATGAACTCGGCGATATTTGCTCGCTTTGCTGCCAGCGCAATGTCTTCTGCAGAAGCTTCAGGGCAGCCGTATGCAATGTTCTCCGCGATAGTGCCGTCAAAGAGGTACACGTCTTGCTGGACCATGCCAATTGCCGAACGCAAACTATGCTGCGTAACGGAGCGAATATCCTGCCCGTCAATGGTGATGCTGCCACTTGTGACGTCATAGAATCGTGGCAATAAAGCGCAGGTAGTTGACTTACCTCCACCAGAAGGTCCAACCAGTGCAACAGTTTTTCCACTCTCAATATGAAGGTTCAGGCCGTCGATAACCTCTTCAGCATTGTTGTAAGCAAAATGAACATCCTGGTAGATAATCTCACCCGCGGTAATTTGAATGTCCCGGGCATCTGGTGCATCTTGAATGTCCGGCTGCGTTTCAAGAATCTCTGTGAATCGTTTAAAGCCGGCAAGACCCTTCTGGAATGTCTCAGTAAAGTTCAAAATGTTCATGATTGGCGTGGTAAACAGCGAGATGTAGAGTGCATACGTAGCCAGGTCAATGGCTTGCATCTGACCCTGAGCAATCATCCAGCCGCCCAAAACCAACACAACAGTGTTCAAAACACCCATCATGCCTGAAATTGCAGCTTGGTACCTACCCATAGCCTGGTACATATTGGCCTTGGAGTCTAAGTATGCCGAGTTGCTTGCTATGAATTTCTTACGCTCGTGATCTTCCGCCGCAAAGCCCTTAACCACGCGAATACCAGAAAGTGAGTCTTCTAGCTGGGTATTTACGTCGGAAATGCGCATGCGGTTCTCTTTAAAAATGCCGCGCATGTGCATGTTGGCAAAGAAATTAAACACTACCAACACCGCAGCAATTCCAGCAAGCACCAGCGTAAGGGGTACGTTAATAAAAGCCAGAATGACAAAAGAGCCGGCAATCTCAAGCAAGCCAATAATCAGGTACTCAGGGCCATGATGCGCCGTCTCAGAAATGTCGAACAAGTCAGATACCAGGCGACTCATCAGGTCACCCGTCTTGTGGCGATCATAATACGAGAAACTCATGCGCTCGTAGGCGTCAAACAGGTCTTCTCGCATCTTGCTTTCCATACGTGCGCCCATGATGTGTCCCCAACTAATAACAAAGTAGCGGCACAGAAAGTGGACAAAATACATCACGACAAGGCCGACGGCAATAAATACCAGGCTGCCGAGAATGGCATCTTTGCCCTGCGTAAACAATCCCTTTGTGAGCGATCGCAGAATTTGAGGGAACGCCAGCTCGATGCAAGCCAAAATGATGGCGCAGATAGTATCCAGAATGAACAGGTGCTTTTGCGGAGCGTAATAAGAAAGAAAACTGGCAAACAGCGATTTTCGATGTTTGCCAGGGGCGTTGTTACCAGGTACAGGGCGAGAAGAACGATCAAGCATGCGTAATTACTCCATAGGCAATCGGTGTGAAATTGAATCGCAGATAAGAGCTCCAATGATAGTCTTTGCGTCCTCGATTTTGCCATCGAGAACAGCGTCTACCAGCTCAGATAGTGGAACAAGATCCACGTTAATAAATTCGTCGGCATCTGGGTCTGATCCCTCAAAAGTCAACTCAGTTGCCATATAGAGGTGAATAAGCTCGTCAGTAAATCCATCGGAAGTGGCGGTAGTGGTGAGAAAAGCCATCTTTCCCGCCTTCATTCCAGTCTCTTCCAGCAACTCACGGTGAGCACAATCAAGAGGATCCTCGCCTGGATCAAGCTTTCCTGCAGGCAGCTCAACTGTTACGCGACCAAGCGCAGTTCGGTACTGACGAACCAGACAAATTCTACCCTCATCAGTCAATGCAACAATAGCCACAGCACCAGGATGACGCACAACATCACGAAGAGCAGTGCGTCCATCAGGAAGAGAGACACGCAGACGATTCACGTCAAAAATGCGACCGACCCAAACGGTATCTTCAGAGAGTGGCTTCTCTTCTAGAGAGGCATCACGCGCATCCTCTGTACCTGCAACAAAACTGCGCTTTTGTGGCTCCCCAGAATGATGGTAGGCAGCATCGCCCACAGCAACACGCTCACCGTCATAGGTAAGCGAATCAACTGCCAAGTGCAAATCATTGCGAGCAGAATCAAACACCTCTGGAGTTACCTGCATGTCAGCATCAAGAATCTCTGGCTCAGCAGACTGCATATCATCAAACACATCACTAAACTGAGAGTTGCCTTGATTGCTGGTCCAAGCACCATCCTGTACGTTGGTTTTCTCGTCATTTTGATTTGCCATAAGCGCTAACCTAACTATTTTTCTGGACGACCTTGAAGAGCCTTAAGTCCAATATCGTGCCTGAGCTGCTTGCCTTCAAAGTTGATAAGGTCGCAAGCCTCATATGCACGAGCGCGAGCTTCCTCAAAGGTTGGTGCAAGCGCAGTGACGTTGAGCACGCGGCCGCCTGCTGTGACAATCTTTCCGTCATCGATCTGAGCAGTTCCGGCGTGATACACAGAAACACCCTCAAGCTGCTGAGCGGCCTCAATACCGGTAATCTCCTTGCCCTTCTCGTAAGAACCAGGATATCCGGCGCTTGCCAGAACAACAGAAACAGCCACTGTATCAGACCAGGAAACCTGCTGATGACGGAGGGTACCGTTATCGCAAGCCATCAAAATTGAAACCAAATCGCCCTGGAGGCGAGGCAGTACAACCTGAGTTTCTGGATCGCCAAAGCGAGCGTTAAATTCAAGAACCTTAGGGCCGTCTTTGGTCAGCATAAATCCGCCGTAAAGGCAACCAGAATAGTTGATGCCCTCTTTTTTGAGCTGGTCAACAACGCGCTGCTCAATGGCAATCATCTGGGAAAGTTCTTCATCAGTCACAAAAGGAACAGGAGAATAAACGCCCATGCCGCCGGTGTTAGGTCCCTTATCGTCGTCGTAAGCGCGCTTGTGATCCTGGGCTGTTGCCAGCGGAACAACGTACGTTCCATCAGTCAGCGCAAGTAGCGAGCACTCTGGCCCCTCAAGGAACTCCTCGACAACAACGGTTGCTCCTGCATCGCCAAAATGACCCGAGAAACACTCGCGAACACCTTCGAGAGCCTGTTCAAGTTCAGTTGCCACAATAACGCCCTTACCTGCGGCAAGGCCGTCCGCCTTAACAACAACAGGCGCACCGATGTGACGAACATATGCCTCACAAGACGCCTGGTCTGTGAAAGACTTCCATGCAGCAGTTGGAACGTTTGCTCGCTCCATAACGCCCTTAGCAAACGCCTTTGAGCCCTCCATCTGCGCCGCATTCTGGTTGGGACCAAAGCATGCAATACCGGCCTGGCGAACAGCGTCTGCAACACCCACAACAAGAGGTGCTTCAGGGCCAATAACTACCAGGCCAATACCTTTTTCCTTGGCAAAAGCAACAACCTCATCAGGGTTATTTTGATCAATAGGAGCAATCTCTGCCTGGGCAGCCATGCCGCCATTACCTGGAGCAACGTAAATTTTTCCTGCGCGAGGCGATTCCTGCAGCTTAGTTAAAAGAGCGTGCTCACGACCACCTGCGCCGAGCAACAAAATATCAACGGTGTCATTCATAAGTACTCCAGCCTTCTGATACAACGCCTTTGGGATACAAGCAACGCCAACAGCGCCTTCTCCAAGATGTTTTTTAAACTCAGGGGAAGCAAGTCTTTCTGCAATACATTCTGCATCATATTCGTTGGTTTTAAGCGGCTTTTTGAGATGCTTTTCTATGCGTTTCTCGCCACTTGAAATCACTACATATTTGAGCTCGCCGCGCTTTACAAAACAAGCGCTCATAAGGCGAGAAATTCTTGCTGCTAGATCGGTAAAATCTGATGAGCGAGCCACCTCTGTACATTTTCCGCCAACCAAACGGTACAAATACATATCGCTTGAGATGCGCCTATGCAAACGCTCAAGTCGAAGTCGCAACGAAAGCCTGGGGCGTTTGTCCTTGCTTTTATGAAGGACAACCTTGTTCATTGCAATGTACATTGTGGCAACTACCTCAGCAAGCTCTTGTGCATACGCGCAAGCAGCTTCAAATGAAGCTCCAGACTTTCTTGCCACACTTAAGCGCTCAAGCATGATTCCCATAGCAGTGGGCATATTTCCGCTATCTACCAGGCAAATTGAGTTTGAAATATCAGGATTGTTCTGACAAGCCTTTTTTGCCGTAAGAAGCGAGTCAGAAAAATCTGAATACACATGAAGCGAGAGGATCTTTTGAGCGCCTGACTCAAAAATGCCTCGGTAAAACTCGCCTACCTGATCAGCATCTGAATTTAGAGCTCCAGGTATTACAGAAACCCCCAGGGCTTCAAGCTGGGAAGCTTCAAGCCCACAGGGGTTATCGCAAACTATTGCAAAAGTTGAGCAGTCCGAAGACGCCACGGGTTACCTCCAGTAGCGGTCGATTGTCTGCTCGCGATCTGGACCAACGGTGATGATAGAAACGCGTACACCAGCAAGTTGCTCCAGGAAGTCAATGTAGTCCTTAGCCTCACGAGGTAGCTGGTAGAAGTTGCGAACGTTAGAGATGTCGCACTTCCAACCAGGAAGAGTCTCGTACACAGGCTTTGCGTGATAGAAGACGCTCTGGTGCTCTGGGACGGTCTTGTAAATCTTGCCGTCGCACTCATAAGCAACGCAGACCTTAATCTCGTCCAGGCAGCCAAGAACGTCAAGCTTGGTAATTGCCAGGTCAGTGAGGCCATTGATACGAGCCGCGTAGTTAACAACTACGGCGTCGTACCAGCCGCAGCGACGTTTACGGCCAGTAGTTACACCATACTCATGGCCAACTTCGCCGAGAAGATCGCCTGTCTCGTCAAAGAGCTCTGTTGGGAATGGACCAGAGCCAACGCGTGTGAGGTATGCCTTTGCAATGCCCAGGACGCGGTCAATGTTGGTTGGGCCAACGCCAGAACCAGTTACTGCGCCACCAGCGGTGCAGTTAGAAGAGGTGACAAAGGGATAGGTGCCGTGGTCAATATCAAGCATGGTTGCCTGAGCACCCTCAAAGAGAATGTTCTTACCAGCCTCAAGCTCTTCGTTGAGGAAGAGAGAAGACTCAACAATGTAAGGACGAATGCGATCTGCATAAGGCAGGTAAGTCTCACAAATCTGGTCAACGGTATAGGTTGGAAGACCATACACAAGGCTCAAGATTGGATTGGTATACTCAAGTGCAGCTTCAAGCTTCTTGCGGAAGATCTTCTCGTCAAGCATGTCCTGAATACGCAGGCCAGTGCGGTTCATCTTGTCCATATACGTTGGACCGACACCGCGCTTGGTGGTACCAATAAGGTTTTTGCCCAGCTTTTTCTCGTGTACGCCATCAAGATCTTTGTGATAAGGCATAACAATGTGGGCGTTGCCGGAAATCTTAAGCAGGTCGCAGGAAATACCCTTGCTCTCCAGCATGTCAATCTCGCCGAGAAGAACTTCTGGATCAACAATGCAGCCATTGCCAATAACTGGATAGGTATTCTCATACATAACGCCAGATGGAACCTGGTGAAGCGCAAGCTTTGTGTCTCCAGCAATTACCGTGTGGCCTGCATTTGCACCACCTGCGTAACGGCAAACAACGTCAAAATCTCCGGAAATGAGGTCGGTAACTTTACCCTTACCCTCGTCTCCCCACTGAGCACCAACAAGTACGGAAGCTGGCATAAGTTCTCCCCTATCGCAGCTATCTACAAACACGACCATTACATGACGGTTGCAACCTCTTTAGGGGTTGCTTCATAAGTATATCTAATACCGCTCGCAAAAGCACAGAAGCGCAGAGGTTTTGTCACACATAAGAAACGATTAATACGCGGGGTTTGCCATCGCAGCGTACTGAGCGGCTTCACTTTCTGAGTAATTATTTCCCTGGTAGATCTCAACAAACTTGGTGGATGTTGGCATAAACATAACAGGAACATCCCTCAGAGCACCTGCACGGTTCTTTGCAACAATGATGTTGGTAACGTCTTTATCAGGACGGTCATCGCGTGCGGCTTCTTCATCGCTCAGTGAGCGGTCAAGCAGCAAAACAATATCTGCATCCTGCTCGATTGCGCCGGACTCACGCAGGTCAGAGAGCTGTGGACGCTTGCCGTTTCTGTTCTCAAGCGTACGGTTAAGCTGAGAGAGTGCAATAACAGGTGCCTTGAGGTCTTTAGCCATAATCTTAATGCCACGAGACATCTCGGAAACCTCAGTTGCACGACTGTCCGCACGGCCCTTCTCGGCTGGTGGAGAAAGCAGCTGAAGGTAGTCGATGATAATGACGCCCTTCTCGGCCTTATTAAGCATTCTGCGGGCTTTTGCGCGGATTTCTGTGACTGTTGTGCCCGGAGTATCGTCAACGATGATTTTAAGGCGAGAAATGCGCTCTGCTGCCTCCAGAAGGGTGGGCCACTGCTCATTTCTGATGTTGGAAGAACGGATGGTCTGCAAATCAACCTTTGACTCAGAGGCCAACAGTCTCTGCGCAATCTCAATCTTACTCATCTCAAGCGAGAAGAGCGCAACAGTTGCACCGGAAACTGCGGCGTTATAGGCCATGCTGAGAGCAAAAGAAGTCTTACCAACACCAGGACGAGCGCCAATAACAACCATCTGACCAGGACGAAGACCTTGGAAGAGGTTATCTAGGGTTGCAAATCCAGTTTGGACACCCAGCTCTGAAGCATCTTTGCCAGCATTTTGCTGAAGCTCTTCAAAGAGATCAGTCATAATGTCTTCAATGCCCTGCTCAGACTGCTGAACATCTCTGTTGGTTACATCAAAAATGAGCTTTTCTGCCTGGTCAACTACTTCTTTTGTATCTTCTGGAGCGTTGTAGGCAAGCGCAGAAATCTTTGCAGAAGCACTAATCATCTTTCTGAGCGTAGTATCACGGTGCAGCATAACAGCGTGGTTTTCCCAACCAACCATAGCAAGTGGGTTATTTCCAAGCTCTGCTAAACGGACAGCTCCTCCAGCGCGCTCAAACTTGCCGTTACTCTTAAGGTGATCTGCAAGCGAAATGACGTCTACTGGCTTGTTATTGTCAAACAGCGACTTAATTGCCTCAAAAATAATTTGATTGGATGGAATATAGAAATCCTCGGAAGAAAGCCTAATGAGGCACTCTCCTCTGATTTCTTCCGAAAGAATCATTGCAGAAAGAATGGAAAACTCGGCATCAGAATCTTGTGGCATAGAGGCGTTCTCTAGGGCCGTCAATTGCGTAGGATTCATCTCAAACGAGTCTTGTGCCATCGTCTTTTCCAATCATATTTTTTGGGAATGAATCTGAATAGTAGTGTACTTTTCAAAAAAATAAAGAGTCATTTTGGCTTGCAAAATTCGAAAAGTTAAGTCTTCAACATGATTTTCCAAAACTCGCATACCCTGAGCGGGATTTCCTTGAGTTTTCAACGTTTTCAACATTTTCTAGACTTTTTTCGACACGTGGTATTTTCTACACAATTGCTTATCTGCAGTTATACAAATCAAATTACAATTCCGCAGGTTAAGTGAATATGTTTTACATAACATTTTGAATAACCGCAGGTAGAGTATAAGAAAATATACCGTTCTGTCTACACATAAAAAGACCACCCCTTTGTTATGTTTCACAAAGGGGTGGTTCGAACAAACATTCCATTCTTTTAAGATGGCCTTGCTTTTTCTAAAAGCTTACAAATCTGTAGAAAACTGCAGAAATTGTATAAACCACCAAAAAATGCAGGAGAACAGTGTTTTATGCATGCATAAAACTACTCTGCGGACTCAACCTCAACCTCGACAGTTGCCTCAGCGGCAACCTCCTCGGTCTCCTCCTCTGCAGGAGCAGCATCGTCCTCGCCAACAAGAACAACGACGGTAGCGGTGATGTCACGGTAAAGCTCAATGGTGACATTGTGGCGACCAGCGGTCTTGATAGCAGCGCTACGGGCAATGCGCTTACGATCAACGGTGACGTTGAGCTGTGCCTCGATTGCGTCAGCAATCTGAGCGGTGGTGACGGAGCCAAAGAGCTGGCCCTCCTCGCCAATGCGAGCGTCAACAGTTACGAGCTTGCCATCAAGAGCTGCCTTGGTAGCATTTGCGTCAGCAATACGCTGCTCTTCGCGCTTAGCGATATTGTGACGACGCTCCTCAAGCTGCTTGATGTTACCCGGTGTAGCAGGCTGGGCAATCTTGTTGGGGAACAGGAAGTTCTCCGCATAACCCTGTGCGACCTCTACGATGTCGCCTTCGCCGCCCTTACCGCGAAGCTCGCCCAAGAGAATAACTTTCATGGGAAACTCCTTTGATGAGTCGATGGTATCGACTAGTTGTTGTTTATCGTAGGCTCTGAATCCTGGTTTCCTGAGCGATTAAGCTTTCGGAAATTTGCCCAGGCGTCAATAAGTCCTACGAGAGCCATAACGCCTAACTGAACTTCTAACATGCCTGCCAATACAAACAGTGACAGAGAAAGTGCTGGCGAGAAGTGCTTCTCGCGCACAAACCATGTGAGCACTGCAAGGCCCTGAAGAGCAAACACAACTCTAAGAGCCATAAACACATTCAACGTAATAAGCTGAAGTATGTCTTGTGCAGACAAAATGGTGCTTGAAAGTGCATACACAAACAAGTTGGCCACGGTAAGAGCACACATCCAAAATGGAACGTCCATCAGCTGGAACTGTGGCAATTTCTGTGGGTCTCTTGTCAGTGCTTTATACACTGTTCGAGCTCCAAAACGCGCGATTACAAAATATAAAAGCGCCATGCCGGTATAGCTGGTTGGCCAAAAGAGCATAAAGAGTGCCTTTGCTGTTGAAAGACCTTCTTGGATCTCTGGAGAAGCACCTGAGACCTGCGAGGCGTATTGATTAAATACGTTCTGAGCAAGCTCGGGAAGAGTTGTTCCTGCCATTGCGGCAAAGAACGCGTCATATCCCAGAAGTGCCAAAGCCGTTGCTCCTACAAGAAGAGATCCGACACCAACGGTGAGTTTCTCTGTTGCAAAAGCGTAGCCAACTCCAAGAGCAAGTGCACAAGCGGTAACTGAAGTAGCCGCCTCCGTTGGTCCTGAGAGCAAATAAGCTGCTACACCCGTAACAAGTACTGAAGTAATAGCAGGACCAAACCATCCGTGCCCTTTTTTGCAATAGACAGCAATTACCATGCCATACGCAACCAAAGCTGCTCCAATAAAAGAAAGGAGTCCGGTAATTACTCCGCCAACAACGCAAAGAACAAAGCCTTGCTTGTAGGTTGGAGCTTCAAACGGACGCGGCTTGCCTCCGTTTTGGTTGCTTGGACCGGCAAAATTCTGTGGGCTACTCTCTGGGCGAGAATACCCTTCAGGTGCCTGAGGAATATTTGAATCCGGTCTATCCATTGCTAACCAACTCTACCTGAAGAACAGATAGGTTATCCGCGACTACGGCCACCGCGGCTGGAAACCACAGGGACAGTGTAGGGCAGAAGTGCCATCTCGCGTGCACGCTTGATAGCAAGTGCAATGTCGTGCTGGTGCTGCGTGCAGGTGCCAGTGACGCGACGAGGCTTAATCTTGCCACGGTCGGTCATGTACTTACGAAGAAGCTGAGTATCTTTGTAATCGATGAACTCAGTCTCCTCCTTGCAGAACTGGCAATACTTGCGACGCGGCTGGCGCTGGAAATCTTGTTTCTGCTGAGCCATGTCTTTTACCTTTCAGATGACAGTAACGTTTGTGTTGCTGTCTGACGTTTAAAACGGAATATCAGCATCGTAGAACTCCTCGTCTGGCGGAGCCGGAACGGGAGCGGGTGCCTGTGGAGTTGGAGCTGCATAAGATGGTGCACCCTGTGACATAGGGGCTCCACCCTGCTGATTCCTAGAAAGGAACTCGACCTCATCAACAACAACTTCAAGCTTGCTGCGACGCTGTCCTTCCTTCGTCTCCCAGGAGCTGAAACGAAGTTTGCCTTCAATAGCAACCTTCGAACCCTTGGAGAGGAAGCGGGAAAGTGCTTCAGCACGCTGTCCAAATACTACGCAGTCAACGAAATTGGGAACATCTTCCCACTCACCGGTCTGCTGGTTCCTGCGACGATCGTTAACCGCAACGCCGAAGGATAGAATCTGGGTACCGCCTGCTGTGGAGCGAAGCTCCGGGTCACGGGTCAGGTTGCCCGAAATGTTAACCCTGTTAATACTCATAAATCTCACTACCTCTCATCGTGGAATAATTCCACTTTTCCATTACAAGGACTTAGTCCTTATCGACTCGACGCACGATCATGTGACGCTTAACAGCATCATTGATTCGCAGGACTCGATCGAGCTCTGCAATCTGCGTTGGATCTGCATGGAAATTGATGAGGGTATAGTCACCCTCGGTAAGATCGTCGATCTCAAAAGCAAGCTTACGCTTACCCCAATCCTCGACGCTGTCGACTACTCCGCCGTCAGTGGTGATAGCAACGTCAATACGCTTCATTACACCAGCGCGGACTTCCTCGGTGGAAGCTGGGTCAACAAAAAACAGCAGTTCATAGGCCTTCATATTGTCACCTCCTCTGGGCTAATGGCTTCGGGAAGTGAAGGTGCACCCGAAGCAGGAAAGTTCGACCAAGCATCATACCACATAAATGCTCAAATACGAAACTGACCCACAAACTTTCTCACATGCAGTCCACATATAAAGCTTAAATTGGCAATTTGTCAGTAATTTGCCTCTAGTCTTGCAACTATCTGACGCGAATCTTTCCAAGGCATGGTCACTCGCACAATTTTAAAAACATGGAATTGAAAAAGAAAAACGACCATCACACAATCTGCATGATGGCCGTCTCTTTTATATGTGCTCTACTTTACTGAGCTGCAGGTCCCTCAGGATTCTGAGTTGGTGCGTCTGCTGGAGCAGCTGGTGCCTCAGGAGCCTCTGGAGTTGTTGGGATAATTGGCTCAACAACAACAGTCGAAGCAGGTGCAGGCTCTGGAGCTGCGGGAGCGACAGGAACCTCTGGAGCCACAGGTGCTGCTGGAGCGACAGGAGCTACTGGTGCCGCAGGTGCAACAGGTGCTGCAGGTGCTGCTGGAGCAGCAGGAGCCACTGGTGCAGCAGGTGCAGCTGGAGCGACAGGAGCTACTGGTGCAGCAGGTGCAGCTGGAGCGACAGGAGCCACTGGTGCAGCAGGCTCAGCTGGAGCCGCAACAGGCTCAGCTGGAGCCGCAACAGGCGCTGCAGGTACAACTGGAGCTGGAGCAGCAACTGGGGCAGCAGGCGCTGCAGGAGCTGCTGGAGCTGGGGCTGCTACTGGTGCTGCAACAGGAACAGCAACAGGTGCTGCTGCAGGAGCAGCGGTTGCTGCTGGTGCGGTTGGAGCAACTGGTGCTGGAGCTGCATAAGTAGCGGCTGCGCCATCACGAGGATCGTTAATGAATGGTGGCAGTGGATCGTTGCTCTGTCCCCATGCAGCAACGTTGAACTGACGCATCCAAAGAGCGATTGCGTTCTGCATAAGAAGCATAACGATAAGACCAACAACGTGACCAATATAGCCAATAATCAGGAAAATTGGTCCCATCTGAATGACGCTGCGTGCAAGCAGAGCAAGCATAATAAGACCAACCTGGCTCTGGTCGGTAACGTTCTGAGTTCTTGCAATGGTTAAAGCCTGAGTGCCAATGTTAACAATCATGCTAATTGCAGCGCTACCGCCGATGATGCCCATAATAAGTGAGGTAACAATGCCAAGTACAATGCCCATACCAAAGATACGGAACAGACCGCCCATGTCATGCTTGATCATCTCAAAGATGTTCTTAAAAGCAAAACCTGCAGAGATGCGACCATAAACTGATGCGCGAACCTGAATAACATTGATGCACAGTGGATAAACAAATGCTGCAACAATAAAGACTGGGATAAGAATCAGATTGATAACTGGAATGAAAGAAAGAATTCCCGTTGCAATGCTGTATACCAGACCAAAGGCAAGTGCAATAACAACTGCCTTGAAGCCGGTAACAATATAGGTACCAAACTTAAGGTCTTTCTGCTTTGGACCAGCATTGATGCCCCATGCAGTTACGCGTGCAGTCTCAAGTGCATAGCCAACAAGTGCAAGAATTCCGACAACTGGAATAAGACCAAACAGAGCCATAATAAGGACAGGCTTCCACCAACCCTTTTCCAGAGTCAGAAGTGCCCAGGAGCGTGCAAAGTAGCGATCGCGCCTGTAGCCATTCAACTCATCTGCTGAAACAGCCATTTAACTCTCCCCTCGTGTCAAAAAAGATGACATCGAATTACAAAGCCTAAACATTCTATATAAAATCGAAAAATAAATATATCTTTATTGGTAACAATTAATCAAATGAAAATGTTAAATGGCGGAGGAGGAGGGATTCGAACCCTCGTACCCCTAGAAGGGGTAAACGGTTTTCGAGACCGCCGCATTCAACCACTCTGCCACCCCTCCGAAGGGTGAAACGGCGCCCGTAGGCGCCGTGAAAATTCTGGCGGAGAGTCAGGGATTTGAACCCTGGAGACGCTTTAGACGCCTACACGATTTCCAATCGTGCTCCTTCGGCCACTCGGACAACTCTCCATATAAAACCGCACGGGACAGTATAGCGGATTTCTTACCAATATAGGGCGAGAAGTTCTGTGTATTTTTAATACTTGTGTAGTATTGTCATACTATTAAAAACAAAAACACCAGTAGGAGGTATGGATGCCACCGTTTTTTTCGCCATATGGCACAGATGCAATTTCTGTGGGCATCCCCTACTGGCTAGACCTTCTGACAGTAATTATTGGTGCAATCTCGGGAATTTTGGTTGCAAGAGATCGTCACTTGGACCTTGTGGGCTTTGTGGGTCTCGGCCTTTTGGGTGGTCTGGGCGGCGGGCTTATCAGGGACGTCATGATGCAAGAAGGTGGCGTCTACATGCTTAACTCGCCCTACGCCATTCCGGCTGCCGTTTTTACCGCTGTCTTACTGTTTATGTTCCCTGAGCCGCTTGATAGATTCTCTCGCATGCTTGAGTGGACCGACATTATTTCCGTTGGCCTCTTTGCTGTTGTTGGTACCGATAAAGCCCTGGTATATCACCTGCTCCCCTTCTCAGTCATTCTGATGGGAAGCATTACGGGCGTTGGTGGCGGTATGCTTCGCGACGTATTTCTTGGCGACATCCCTCGTATTTTCCAGCGAAGCAATCTCTACGCGTTTTGCGCGGTTGCTGGCGCCACCTCCTACTGGGCGCTTGTTTCCTACGCAGGGGTCACCAAAATCTGGGCGGCAGTTGTCTGCGTTGCTGTTACCGTTGGCCTGAGGCGCTGGTCGCTCAAGTACAACGTGCTTTCTCCGGCCGACGTTGACCTTACGCCGCACGTAATGCGCAGTGTTAACAAGCTTCGTCACAAAGCTCAGAAGCCAGGTAAACAACCTGAGCAGAACACCCTATCAAAGTAGCATTCGCTCACAATCGGCGGTCTTGGGCGGTTTTGGGCGGTTCTGGGCGGTTCTGGGCGGTTCTGGGCGGTTCTGGGCGGTTTTGCATCGTCTTCACATACCGTTTACCAGCACTTTATTTAAAATCCACCTAAAACAAAACTGGCGAGAAGCCCCTGCAGCCGCAAGTTCTTCTCGCCAGATTGGTTATCTGTAAACGACGCTGTTACTTCTTGACCATACCGTTACGGACTGCCCACTTACGGCGCTCAGTCTCGGAAAGAATACGCTTACGCATGCGGATGTTTTGTGGCGTAATCTCAACAAGCTCGTCGTCCATGATGTACTCCAGAGCCTCTTCCAGCGTAAATAGGCGTGGAGGAGTCAGCTGAACTGAAATATCTGCAGTTGAAGACCTCTGGTTGCCCAAAGACTTGGTGCGTGCAATGTTAACAACCATGTCGCCTGGCCTTGAACGCTCGCCAACCAGCATACCTTCATAGCACTCAACGCCTGGAGAAACAAAGAGCTGGCCGCGCTCCTGAAGCGTACCAAGTGCGTAAGCAACAGCCTTCTCGGTGGACATGGAAATCATGGCGCCGTTCTGGCGGCTACCAATATCACCTGCGAAAGGACCGTACTCAAGGAAAGTATGGTAGAAGACAGCGTCACCGTGGGTGACGTTCATAACGCGTGTCTTGAGGCCCATGATGCCGCGGGTTGGAATCTTGAACTCAAGGTGCGTCTGAGTCTCGCCGGTGTCCATGATGGACATGGTGCCACCAACGTTACCAAAGACCTCAATGACCTTGCCGGCATACTCTGGGTTGCACTCAACAACAGCCTGCTCAATAGGCTCAAGCGTGTGGCCCTGAGCATCCTTCTTGAACAGAACGCGAGGACGACCAACCTGGAATTCAAAGCCCTCACGGCGCATGCTCTCCATAAGAACGGAGAGGTGCAAAATACCGCGGCCAGAAACCTCAATACCCGTCTTATCAGGAAGCTCCTCAATACGCATGGTGACGTTATTCTCGCGCTCTGTCATCAGGCGCTCTTTGAGCTGGCGGCCACCAACAATATCTCCCTCACGGCCAACAAGTGGCGAGGTAGAAGGCTCAAAAATAATGGAAAGGGTTGGTGGATCAATCTCAATTGGATCCAGCTCAACAGGGTTCTCTGGATCAGTGTAGACGTCACCAATATCAGTGTTATCAACGCCAACGATTGCCGCAATATCACCTGCGTCAACCTCGCTGCACTCCTTACGGCCAAGGTAGTCAAAGGTGAACAGCTGCTTGACCTGGCTCATGGCGCGAGAACCGTCATTTTTGACAACAAGAATCTTATCGCCAGTATGAACAGTTCCGGAATAGACGCGGCCAATTCCAATGCGGCCCAGGTAGTCAGAGTGATCGATGGTAACGCACTGCATAGCAAGAGGTCCGTCAATATCAACATCTGGAGCTGGAAGGCCGTCGATAATCATGTCGAGAAGTGGGAACATGTTGTCGTTGTCATCATTTGGATCAAGGCGAGCGTAACCATTAACGCCAGAAGCAAAGATGACATGCTCCATGGTGAACTCAAGCTGCTCATCGGTTGCGCCAAGGTCCATCATAAGGTCAAGAGAATCGTTGACAACAGCCTCTGGACGAGCGCCGTCACGGTCAATCTTGTTGACAACCATCATGATAGAAAGGCCTGCGTCGATAGCGTGGCGCAGAACAAAGCGAGTCTGTGGCATAGGGCCCTCAGCTGCGTCAACCAGCAGAAGTGCACCGTCAGCCATCTTCAAAACACGCTCTACCTCGCCGCCGAAGTCGGCGTGGCCAGGGGTATCAATAACGTTAATCTTGACGCCCTTGTACTCAATAGAGATATTCTTTGCCAGAATAGTAATTCCGCGCTCACGCTCCTGATCGTTGGAGTCCAGAATTCTCTCTTGAACCTGCTGATTCTCGCGGAATGCATCGGTTGCTTTAAGCATCTGGTCAACCATGGTGGTTTTACCGTGGTCAACGTGGGCGATGATAGCAATATTTCTGATGTTGTCTTGACGCATAAGTCTCTATCTCTCGAAGGTATGTGTTTGGATTTGCTACTTCAGGTCCAATTTTTATCAGCTTTAGAACTTTAGTGCAATTACGTGCCTAGAGCGCCCAGAAATTTCAATGAACGCAGCTTTTTCATTACAGAAGTGGCTCAAGCTCCCCTGCTGGAGCAGGATCAGACCACACAAACTGGTCACCTTGGCCTTTTCCGTGAACTAAAGAATATGCCGAGAAACTCTTATAGCCCTTCTCGCCAAACTCAAGAAGCACGGCATCTTCGTAACTGCCCTCTTTGAGCAGTTGAATGGCTCCCTCATATACAAGCGCATAGCGAACAGGCTCTTCGAGCCCTGCTTCTTTATCGCCCTTCTGTTTTGCTAGGTCAAACACGCGCTTATGGGCGCCCTCAAGCAGCTCCTCTGGGCCGTCATCGGAAAACTCATAGCTTGCAACCGTGCCTGCTGCATCCTCAACTACAAGCAAAACGTTGAGTGATTGGCCATCTGCAAGCAGGTCAAACGCATCTCCAAGCAGCTCAGTTGAGAGCATATCAAGCTGGGGAGAAACTCCATCTTTGCGCTCGTTGTTTTCGGCCATGCCGCTCCTTAGCGTCGTTTTTTGTAACTATTGTTCTCTATGATACATCGCACAAGAAAAGAGGTCGAAAGCAAAAAGCCTTCGACCTCTTAGGTTTGTCAGATATCTGTCAAAAATCTGACAGCAGAGGTGTTACAACGGCAAAACACCGTCTCTGAAAGCACGAGCACTTACTCTGCCAGTGCCTCACGAATGCGCGTAGTAACTCCCTCAAGCCTATAGCACTCAACATACTGGCGAAGAGGGCGCTTGATGTGGTCAACAACAAAACGCTGTCCATCAATGTTGAACTGAGCAAGGTTCTTGTACAGGTGTTCAGTTGCGGCCTTGACCTCGTCATCATTGAATGCGTAGTGACCAGAAATATCAAGAATATCCAGAGACAGTTTGTGATCAGCAAGAATCTGCTCAACAGTCAGATTGACCTGGTCACCCACCATCCACTTGCGCCAACGCTCAGTCTCAATTGCCTTGACCAACAGGGTGTTTCTCAAGCCGGAGACCTCGTCTGCCTTCAGGAGACCTTCTTTAACCAGAAGATCCTCTACATCGCAAAGCTTCAAATATGCGCGAGTCTCCTCTGTTCCATACTGTGGAGCTACGTTTGAAGCGGTAACGTTTGCAGGAGTGTGCTCAAGCAGCGTTACGTCATCAAGGTAGTCTGCATTGTGCTCCTTAAGACCAACGCCGTAGCTCTTGGCCATCTCGGCAAGGCTAATAGCAGCCTCAAAATCGTAGTGACCAACCTGCTCAGTAAGGCGGGTAAGTGTTCCCGTCTGTCCAACAATAAAGGTTGGCATAGGCAGACCCTTAGCGGTCAACTCGCTCTTAAGCTGCTCAATGAAGGTGTGATACTTGTCGGTAGAGGTCAAGCCACCATTTGTTTCCTCGGTACCAACCTCATAACCAATCTCGGAAAGTCCGCGAGAAACACGCTCCTTCTCGCACCACTCAATCAAATCAACTGTACGACGAAGAACCACATCAAGCGGAATAACCTTGCCAATCTCAAAAGGATCCTTAGTTGGGTCAATCATCAGCAGGTCAAAACCGTTAAGCATGTCCGCAAGATAAGACTTCTTGGCAAGCTCCATAGCCTCATCTTCTGGAAGGTGAGCATTGCGCTCCTCGTCACGCTGCCAAGGACCGCCGTGGTCGCGGCAGAGGTAATACAGACCGTCAAAGCCAACCTTCTGAGCTGCTTCAGCAATATCTTCCGAGAAACGCTTCTGATCCCAAGAATTTACGTATCCCCCGCCAAGTTCATCAAGATCAACCTGGTTTCGAGATGCAATAAACATCAGAGGAAAATCGCAGTCTCTACCAAGTTCAAAAGCTGCCTGGAGCAGGTTGGGCGACATTGGTCCAATTCCTAACAGCGTGGCGGACCTTCCTGTGTCCTGAAGCTTAAGCAACCCTTCAACAGCTTTTTTGATTGGTAGCTTTTCCATAATTACCCCTTCCCAAGAGTGTTTCTTGGTAATAAGAAGGGCGTGGGGGTTGAATCCCTACGCCCCTCTCCTTTTAACTTCAATTTTTAAGGTCTAAAACCAAAAAGTACATGCGTTTCTCGCTCTGTATTACTTGTTGTCCTCAAGCTTTGGCTTGGTAAGAATAAGGATTGCAACGCCAACTGCAACGCCAATTGCCATATCAAGGGTGTAGAGGGCAATGTTGTTTGTAGCTGCAGCAACAATCATGCCACCGTGAGGAACAAAGCACTCAATACCGTGCCAAGCAGCAAGACCAGCACCAACTGCAGAACCAATCATGATTGCAGGAAGGGTGTGTGCAAGATCCTTAACAGCAAATGGAATTGCGCCCTCGGTAATACCAATGAGTCCCATGAAGACTGCGGAGATACCCATCTGCCTATCAGTGTCGTCAAACTTGCTGCGAGCAATAAGAGATGCAACACCGCAGACCAGTGGAGGAATAGCAACTGCAACACGGAATGCGCCGTTAGGACCATAAACACCTGCGGTCATAAGAGCCATGGTGAAGGTAGAAGCAGTCTTGTTAACTGGGCCACCCATATCAAATGCGGTCATAAGGCCAATTACAATGCCGAGTACAACTGCAGAGCCACCCTGAAGGCTTGAAAGCAGGCTTGTCAGCCAGTCCATGAAGGCGCCAAGTGGAGCTGCTAAAACATAGATGTAAAGCATGCCAAGAGCCAGCGAAGACAAGCTTGGGATGATCAGAATTGGCATGATGGTGCGAATGGTGTTATTGACCTTCCAGCTCTTCATCCACTGGACAAGGTAGCCAGCAGCAACGCCAAGGACCATTGCGCCCAAGAAGCCAGTAGAAACCTGGACCTCACCTACAGGAACAGGATTGCTTGCCAGGTAACCAAGGACAAAGCCAGGTGCCAGAGCAGGCTTTCCGCCCAAAGAATAGGCAATGTAAGCAGCAAGGACAGGAATCATCATCTTGATGCCAGCCATACCAATAAGGTTGAGGCTCTGCATCAAAGGATTGGTGACTTCAATACCGTCTTTTCCTGCAGTTCCTGTAGCTAGCGAGAAAGCCAAGAAGACTCCACCAACTACGACAATAGGAATAAAGTACGAAACACCAGTGTTAAACGCCTTTAGAAGGTCTTTTCCGACCTTGCCCAAAACTGAGGGACTCTTTTCCTCTGCCATGGGTTTCTCCTCTCTTCTTCCTTGCCTTATCACTTATGCGCTTGCTACTCAGCCAGCGCAACTACCTGATCAATAACCTTTGCTGGATCCGCAATGGCAAGCGATGGATCCAACGTAAGAACGCGACCTTCATCGCGTTTCTCGTCAAAACGCTCGTCGCCTTCGATGCCAATTGCAATGGCGAGAAGAACAACGTCGGCAGCATCAACTTCGTCCTGCTCAAGCTCGTTCTCAATACCGTAACCGCCCTGAGCCTCTACCTTGAATTCATAGCCGCGACGCTCACATTCTTTCTCAATGGCCTCTTTCGCCATCCATGTGTGAGCAATTCCAACCGTGCAAGCGCATACAGCAACGACGTTCATGGTTATGTCCTCTCGCAAAGTAAGTTGTGAGCCCCTATGCGGGGCGCACGAGCACGTCTTTTGACGACGTACGTTTCCAACTCATACTTTGCATTGTTTCAATCTTTTTTAAAAGAGGATTTCGGTAAACGTCTAATCTACCTTGTGTTATGATGAATTTTGTTAAACGTTTAACCAACGTAGAATCCAGCACACTCACTAACGTTGGTATTTTGCAAGTACATTGTAAAAATTTCGGTGAAATGAGTGCCAATGTCTAAGACCACTATCATTGACCTTGCAAAATTAGCAAATGTTTCTATTGCCACCGTTTCAAATTACCTTAACGGACACTTTGAAAAGATGTCCGAAGCAACTAAGCAACGTATCAAAAAAGCAATCGAAAATACGGGATATATTCCAAGCGCTCAAGCTCAAGCAATGGTTAAGAAGAGCTCTGGAATTATTGCTGTACTCATCCTAGACAACACTAATGCCTGGGCAGCTCAAATGACTAACGGTATTGAAGATGCTGCTCTAGAAGCTGGCTATCAAACGATTATTTGCAATTCTCGTTTTGACCCCACGCTTGAAGCTGACTGGGTTGAGAAAATGCTTTCAATTGGAGCAGATGGCATGCTTATCCAGCCCACCAATCAGTTCAGAGCGATAGAGAGACGAATTGCTAAAGTCGGAAAACCGGTTGTCTATTTTGACTGCGACCTTCTTGCCCTTAATACTTCCTGGATAAAAAGTAACCTCTACGACGGCGTTTATTCAGCAGCGACGCATTGTGTTGAACGCGGATACGAAAACTTTTTAATCATTGGTGGAGAGCCAAAAGGTCGTACCAGAATTGAACGAGAATCTGGCTTCACTGATGCTTTAGAAGCTTTAAATAAACCTCATGAGCGTCTCACTATGGAGCAAAGCACGCTGTCAATCTCTGACATCACGCAATGGCTCAATAATCACATTCTTCCGTCAAAGAAAACACTAGTATTTGTGCCAAATCAATGGGCTCTTAAAAGTGTCTATAATGCCTTGCAATCCTACGAGACAGTAATTCCAAAGCAAGTTGGATTGTTGGGATTCAACAACACCGATTGGACTGACCTGCCCGTTAAAAGCATCTCAACCATTGTCGAGCCTGTCTATGAAGAGGGCTACGCCGCTTGCAAGATGCTCCTTAAAAGGATCAAGGATCCCTCGCTTGAGCCCGATCACAAGCTGCTCACCTGCAAACTAAACTGGCTCAAATCAACCATCTGACAAAAAATGGCGAGAAGACCAACTGATCTTCTCGCCATGCGTTACTGCTTTAACCAAAATACTTATAGAACGTGGACCTCATCTTTGGTGAAGTCAACAAAGGCGTGGTCACCAACGTTGTAAATCTTATGAGTGCGAGGGTTGAAGTCTGTAATCTTGATGAGCGTATCGCCTACCATAAC
This sequence comes from uncultured Atopobium sp., assembly GCA_937921235.1. Taxonomy (GTDB): domain Bacteria; phylum Actinomycetota; class Coriobacteriia; order Coriobacteriales; family Atopobiaceae; genus Lancefieldella. The sequence goes on from CALFOQ010000076.1 coordinate 22,119, forward strand.
GTGATAGTTCTGATAGTGACCCATGAATCGAGATAGAACTACCTCACAGGCAAGTGTTCCCTCGTCAGCAAGGCGTGCAGACTCTGGACGAAGAACAATGCAGCATTCCTTACCCTTGTCCAGGTGAGAACAGCCGCTAACCTCAAACTCATGGCCCTCAAAGCGGCAAAGTGCAGTCTCAGAATCAAGCTTGTCTGCAATGGTTGCATGCAGGAAGTTTGACTCACCAATAAAGTCTGCAACAAACTCGTCTGCTGGGTGATAGTAAACCGTCTGAGGATCGCCAACTTGGTCCACAACACCCTTTTTCATAATGATGATGTTGTCTGAAAGCGCCATTGCCTCTGACTGGTCATGTGTGACGTAGATGGCGGTAATGCCAGCCTCCTGCTGTATGCGACGAATCTCGTTACGCATGTCAACGCGCAGCTTAGCATCAAGGTTTGAAAGAGGCTCGTCAAAGAGGAGCACGCTTGGCTCAATAACCAGAGCACGCGCCAAAGCAACACGTTGCTGCTGACCGCCAGAAAGCTGGTTGGTCATGCGCTCTTCCATGCCCTCAAGTCCAACAAGACCAAGGATGTGAAGGACCTTCTCGCGAATTACTGCCTTGTCCATTTTGCGGAGCTTGAGACCATAGGCAACGTTATCAAAGATGTTGTAGTGAGGAAGCAGCGCATAGCTCTGGAACACCATAGCAGTATCGCGCTTGTTTGGAGTAAGCTCATCAATCTGCTCATCGCCAAGGAAAATCTTTCCCTCATCAGGACTCTCAAAACCAGCAATCATTCGCAGAATAGTGGTCTTTCCGCAGCCAGAAGGGCCAAGCAGCGTTACAAACTCGCCAGGAGCAATAGTGATGTTAGCGTCTTGAACTGCGTAGAAGTCTTTTCCAGTCTTCTGATCCTGATAAATCTTGGAAATGTGCTCAAGGCGAACGCCTTTTTTCTCTGTAGCCATGTGTTACTCCTCCTTGAGTGCTCGGCTGGTGCCAAAGTGTTTGATGGCCCAATTCATAAGCAATACCGAGCCATAGGTAATAACAATCAGAATTGTTGCAAAGGCGCAGGCCATACCATATGAACCCTTACCTGCAAACTCGTTAATCTGAACGGTAATAAGCAGGAACTCTGGCGTAACCAAGAGAATAACTGCAGAAATTGCGGTGATGGAGCGGACAAACGCCGTTACCAAGCCCGACAAGAACGAATCTTTAATCAGCGGCAGCGTAACGGTCATAAACACCGTAAAGCTGTCGGCGCCCATGTCGTATGCGGACTCTTCAATTGATTTATCAATCTGTCGAAGTGCCGAGATGCCCGAGCGGGTGCCTGTAGGAAGCGAGCGCACGACAAAGACAATAATCAGGATAAGTCCCGTGCCATACAGGCCCTGCAAAAATCCTGTGTGCATAACACCACTTGAGAAACCGCGAATATAACCAACGCCCAAAACCGTACCAGGAACTGCCATGGCAAGCATGGATACAGCCTCGATAAAACCACGACCACGGAAGCGGCGCTTTACTACCAGATAAGAAATGATCATCGAAAGCAAAGCGGTAATTGGTGCCGCAATGAGCGAGAGCATAAACGAGTCGCTAAACGCCTGCAAACCGTGGTACTTGGTAAATACCTGTTCAAACCACTTGGTTGTTAACTCGTAATTAGAGCCCCAGGAACGAACAAACGAACCATAAGGAACGCAGAGGTACATGCCAATAACAAAGAGTGCGACTAGTGCGCAAAGAATGGTAAGTGGTATGCGAACAGAATTGTCTGTAATAAGCATCCTAGCTCGCGTTGCTTTGCCCGAAAGTGTAGATGTACTCTTTGCTTCCAACACAAACTTCTGAACAACAAACATAAGCAGCGTAATGGAAAGAAGAACAACAGCCATTGCAGCTGCGCCTTGCTTGTCGTACGCACCTGTAATCTGCAGGTAGATAGTTGTTGCTAAGGTATCGTAGGAGCCACCAATAATCATTGGGTTAGCAAAGTCTGCAATTGACTCAATAAATGAGACGAGAAAAGCGTTGCCTAAACCAGGTAAAATAAGAGGAAGTGTAACGCTGGTAAATACTTTCCAGCGGCTTGCACCCATGTCACGTGCTGCCTCTTCAAGGGATGGGTCAATGTTTTTAAGCAGGCCCTTAAGCATCATGTAGCACACAGGGAAGAACGACATAGTCTGGACAATAAAAATGCCCCAGAAGCCATAGATGTTGTTGTCAAAAATTCCCAAAAGACCGCGAGTAATCAGGCCTTTCTTGCCAAACATCATAATCATGGAAAGCGAGAGAACAAATGGTGGAGAAACAACAGGAAGCATGGAAACAACGCGGAAAAGGCCTGTCATAAACTTTGTACGAAGCTTTACGTACACTTCAACATACGCAAAAAGAAGACCAATAAGCGCTGATAAAATGCCTACTGCAAATCCAACCCTAAGGGTGTTGGTAATTGCATGGCTAAAGGAAGGCATGGCCAAGACGCGAGTAAAGACATCAAAGGTAACTCCGTTATCGGAGACTACAGAGTCAACCATAAGAATGGCAAGAGGATACAGAATAAAAAGGGTTAAGAAGGCGATAAGAACGACAATGGTCGTTATCAAAATTGGATCGCCAAGGAGCTTTTTTCGCTCAAGTTGAGCGCTCTGGGATTTTGCCATGCTGGTCCTAACTCTGAAACACTAAACCTATACGCAAAGCTCTATGTGGAACTGGGTAGGCAGATCTCTGCCTACCCAGTATAATCTGCCACTCAGATCTTGAGCAACAGCATTGTTTAGTTGCTTATCCGCGTGGTGTTTACTCGGTCTTAAAGCGGCTGTCTCCGCCACCAAGTGCCTGCATAACGTCCTTGACATACTGCTCGGTGTTTTTCTTAGCGTCTTCGAAGTTGTAGTCCATAACGTTATTTGGATCAAGACCGTACTCAGTTGCAATCTCAGGCTGCTTTGCGTCGTCAATTACCAGGAACTGGTAAGAGCCGTTCTTCTGAGCAAGATCGACGCAAGCTGGAGACAATGCATACTCAATCCAGAGCTTAGCTGCGTTTGGATGTGCAGCGCCCTTGAAGATTGCGGTTGCACCAACCTCGTATGATGCGCCAGAGCTTGGAATTTGAAGACCAACATTCTCATGCTCTTGGTCAACAATCTGATAAATACCATCGTGGAGCATACCAATTCCGATGGTGCACTCACCGGCTCCAATAGCCTTGGAAGGACCAGAGCCACTCTTGGTGTACTGAGCAATGTTCTTATCAAGGTCAACAAGATACTGAATACCCTGATCATGACCGTACTTCTGAATAACGGTGTTGATGATAAGCTTTGCAGTACCAGCGGTGTTGTAGTTAGAAGACCAGATAAGACCCTTATATTTAGGATCGATAAGATCCTTGTAGTCCTGAGGCACGTCGAGCTTAAGACGCTGTAGCTCTTCCTTATCGTACAGAATTCCCAAAATACCCTTATAAATTCCGTACCAGTCCTTATTTGTGCTCTTGAACTTATCGGAAATGAGGTGAGATGCATTCTTTGGTTCGTACTGCTCAAGAAGACCCTTTGAGGAGGTGACATTGTAAGGATCGGTTGTGCCACCAAACCAAACGTCTGCTGATGGATGGCCGTTCTCTTCCTCAATCTTTGCAGCAACCTCGCCAGTTGACAGGCGCTGTGCCTGAACATCAATGCCATACAGACTCTTAAAATTGGCGCAAACTGCGTTTAGATACTCTTCCTCACAAGAGCCGTAAACAATCAGCTTACCCTCTTCTTTTGCTGCCTTTACCAGCTCTTCTGGTGCTCCAACCGCGTCTGTAGAGTTGGTGTCAGATTCTTTCTTCTCACCAGCATCTGAATCAGACTTTTTACAGGCGGTGATACCCAAACCTGCTACAACTGCACTTACACCAAAAAAGTTACGACGCGTAAGATTTGACATAAGAACTCTTTTCTCTCCTTGTGGTTTTCCACAGTGCCAACGAAAAGAACATACTCCTGTGTAAATCCTACTCATGTTTGTTGTAAAAATATGTAACTATTCGATAAGTGGGTAAAAATAGCGGTCATCGGTATGTTTTATGGCGCAACCGCGTCTTTTGCGTCTTTTATGAGTGCTATTTTGAAAAATAACTAGCAAAAAGGCCAGGGACAAAATCCCTGGCCTTGAACATTTGGTGGAGAATAGGGGGATCGAACCCCTGACCTCAGGCTTGCAAAGCCCGCGCTCTCCCAGCTGAGCTAATTCCCCGTACTGACTTCTGGTTGGGCCCAGAAGGTTTT
>CALFOQ010000077.1:0-25248 GCA_937921235.1 uncultured Atopobium sp.
GAACTTGAGTTGGAAGAAGCGAGCGCTGCCGTGGAGACAGAGTGAGCAGCTGTAACACTCTTGGTTACGCTCTCAATTGCATTGGTACGCATGCCATTTCCATAGTAATACCAGCTATAAACAGGCATAAACTGAGGATCTTTGAGCATCTCTGGCATTGCAACTTTCAGCTGCTCGATAACCTTATCCGCAACACCAAGCGCAACTGCCATAACCAGAAGCCTATTCCAGAGAATGACATCGGTTGGAATTGCTTCGTGCAGGTTAGTGAACTCAGTAAGCCACTTTCTTAGCGCACGAGTCTTAGCGAGAGTCTCAACACCTTCTCTGTTCATTAAATCAAAAGAGCCAATGTTTACAACTGCAATAAGGCCGGAAACGAAAAGAATGAACAAATGTAGTAATAGACTGCCAAATGAAACGTCTGCCATAACACCCATGAAAAATGCAGCAACAAAAACAAGAACATCAACAGCAATCAGAGCACCAAGGATTCCTTTTCCATGGAACGGAATCTTATCTGTGCCAAACTTAGCAGCATAGCTAAGTTTGATAGGACTCTCCCATGACTCATATGCTTTATTAAAATCTTCTGGATGCGATGAAGCATATTTACCAATTTGTTTCATGGTAACAGTAGTATTTACCGCTCCAGATTCTCCGGCTTTATCAAAGATTAACTTCATTGCCATACTATCAATCTTATTTGACAAAGTACTGCCTGGATAGAAGGATGGCTGACCTTCTACAAGGTCTTGAACCTTTGTAAGACAATAATCAGACTTCTCCATACCAAGGAAGTTTGTACTAACTGTCTTATTCAAGCTAATGTACTTTGAATCAGAAAGGTGCATGAGAGTTGCCGTTAGAGCATCTCCCTTTATTTCCTCACTGTTATAAAGCATGGAAAGGACTGCCGGGTGATCATTAGATGGGACATCTCTGTAATAAAGGTCATTGAATTGAGGAGTCATGACCTTTTTGTATTTAATTCGTAACAGAATAGCTGCTACAACGGTGATAGCTGCAAATACTAATGGCGCATAAAGAATAAAGGCCACCTGAGTTTTTGCAACATCACGCTTGTGATTTGCCTCGTCAGCCCACGCTTGTTCCTCAGACAGAATGCTGCTCAGTTTATTCTGCTGAATGGGAGTTAGCCCAGAAACCCAATCGGTTGGGAACGTAATACGAGCTTCCGCAAACTCATCTGTTCCTACACCAGGAACCTTATAGACGACCGCATCATTGGTAATTTCTACATTTGCGTCCAGTGGACCATGTCCCCAGGCGCGAACAGTATCGCCAGCAACTATAGATTGTCCTGAAGGAACAGGAAGATGGATAGTAGCCGTTACATTTTGAGACTCTGAATCCCAGCCATCAGATACAAACTTCCAGTACAACTCTGCAGTGTCAGACCAGTTTGTTACAACATTAGTAATGTCATACTCGATGGTTATATGTGCATACTCATCATCATGTGCTGAATAAATCTTCAAGTTCAACATATTGCCTGATAGAGTGGGAACATAATACTCATCTGAGCTGGAATTATTTCCACCAGAGTCTTTACTATAAACCTGACGCGTTCCCTGCTTATCCTGAACGGTAACTGAAGTAATGTTTATTTCAACGTTCTGCCCATTATATTTATTCTTTCCAACTGGGAGATTCCAATAGACACCGTGAAAGCTTCCTCTGAAATAGAATGTACGAGTTTCTACGACATGCAACGTTCCGTCCTTTTGAACCGTCGCATCAATATTTACCGTATCTATTGAAAGGTCACGTGCAAATACTTTTGCTGGTGCAATTAGAAACGCAACAGCCAAAAGCATTACGCAAAGCGCAATCCTTACAAACTGGCTCTTTTTAGAAGAGCGAAGCGAAACTTTATACATGAAAACTCCTTTATGTTACTTTCGCAACTCTTCCTAAAAGGATACCACGTACTAATTAATCTGCTGGTGAATATGAGTTATCCAATTCAAACAAAGCAGGTGGCAGTCCTTTATCCCACTCCTCTCCTACTTCCTCAGAAAGCAAATACTCATCAGTTTCTATAAAAGGAAGGCTAGCAATTCTTTTATTTCTTGATGTTTCGAGATTGCATACAAGCGAGCTTGGGCCGCTGAAGTCTAGAAGACACCCGTAACAAATTCTCATGTCCTGAAATAACTTTTCTCCGCATCTGGGGCAAATTTTGACGGAGTAGTTTTCTATAGCCATAGCGACTCCTTCTCTCAACATTGCTTTCCTCGGTACTTATTTCTCGAATTAGCACTTTCTGTCCCACTTCAAACCATGGGAAATTATCAACTGATGGTCTTTCGAATGTGCAATAGGCACCTGCGCAGCTATGAATTTGTTTAGGCTGTACTTGTTTCCGAATCTTTAAAATTTCTCCATGATCGTCTGCAAATGCAATATCAATCGGATATGTCATTCCAAAAGTATGAACTGAAGAACACCTCAGAAGTAATACTGGAGGAGCTGTTATCTCGGTACCCAAAAGCCCAACGAACTTTTCGAAGCCCCCTTGTAACAATTCAAAAATCTGTTCAGAATTAGGGACTTCTTCTATAGACACTTGTACGTTCATTTTCAAATCACAACTCCCGACTTATAAGGACTAACAACAATTGAGGTTGTATGGGTAAGACATAGAGGAGACTCTAGTGACACTAAAGGGAGACGCAGGGTATGTGGCCAAGGCTTGTACTTAAGAGTTACTTGGTATTTAGGAAAAATAGAGACCATGTTCCCAATCCCCTCGCTTTCTCCCTCCAATGAGACAACAATGTCGCAATTGTCATCGCAATTAAGAGCAGCTTTTATTTTCTGAGTTAAGTTTTCTAGTGCTCCTCCATCTGTGGAATGACTAGGAGAAATTCCATGAGCAATAATTTGATCCGCCGCAACACGGTCAAACTTTGAGCACATATCTGCAAACTTAAATAAATTGATTGCAATTAGAGCAACCACTAATACAACCGGAAGAACCAATGCAGTCTCAACAAACATCTGCCCTTTCTGGCAACAAAGAAATTTCAATTTTCTCATGTGCCACCAAACACTTTCTTAACATCAATTTCTAAAGGGATCTCAATATCAATGACGGGAATGGTCAGCTTTGCAATTGTGATTTTGTCAGGCAAATATTGCAGAGAAAATGCGCCAAGAGAACGAGCTAAAGCAATTGGATCTGATGTATTAGGTATTTTCTGAACTAGCTCACGAATCGTTGATTCTTTATCGAAGCCAGTTTGTTTCAAAATTCTTTCTGTATTAACAAGAACAGGCTTCATTTGTCTTAAATCACTTGGCTCTAATCCGGCGTCAATGACTATTTGTTTCAAAGCACTCTGTAATTTTGAGCCGATGCTTCCACCTGTAATTCCGTCAACGTTATCAAGAAATTCTGATAGTTTAGAGGACCAAGAAGTTACGCCATCCCCATATGAGATTAAAAGAGATCCCCACAAGCTCATTACTTTATCTATGGTCTGTCCGATAAAACCTCCTTTCCTTTCAACCTGGTCAAAAAAGCTTGAAAGAACGTTATTTGTGGATGAGTTATCTGGGGCAAGTACTGCACCAGATATTGCATATCCTTCTGGGAGAAAAACCGACTGCTCAAGCGTTCCCAAACTTCCTTGGAATTCTGGAGATGAGCTTCCTCTCCTCACAAATGAAATACATCCCCAAGCACCCGGTGGACATAATCTGGGCCTAGCAACCTTCAAAGCATCAAGTGCTTTTTGAAATAAACCTGTTGATTTATCTGCAGCTTCAGACAACTCCTTTTGTAAATCTTTTATTTGCTGACGTGATGATTCATAAACTTCAGATTCTTCGACTACGATTTTCCAGTAGAACTCAAACCCGTTATCAATATTTGTCGAAGCAGAAGCCACTCTTCCCACATCGCCGCTCGTAAAATGACAATGTTGACACTCATGAACCGCTCCAGAGTCTAAATCTTGTAACGACGCAAATCCTGCGTTTTCTCCAGTTGCACCTGGACAGGACCTATGAGCATGAATGGTTTTCTCGCCATTTTCATAGGTGCAAGGCCAAATAGGCTTTAGATACAGGTCTGTTTTCTTTGTCTCTTCTAAATTATGTGGTAATCGAGGCAAATTCATTTCAACCTCACCATCAGCTGTTTCTTTATAAAATCCTTTAGAAAGTTCCGTAAACGCAAAGTTGTAAAACGCTTTTCGTATAGCAGAATCACGTAATTCTTCTGCAGTGCTTCCATTGACAATTTCTTGATCATATCGAGCTCTGTAATATGCTCTAGCTCGCTTTAAAGCGATACCGAACGTCCAAGAAGTTGGCGACGGGATAGATGGATTTATATCCCCAGAAAGACCAGCGAGATGCTCTGCTCTTTCACGCATAGAATACGGACCTCCACCGCAGTCTGCCTCCCACGCCCTCTTTTTAGATGTCTCTGCTTTACTTTGTAACTCTTCAATTTCTTTTGCTATCTGCTGTAATAGCTCGCTCTGTTCTTTTAATTCATCTGACGAAACGTCGCTATTTAAATGTCCAAAATCAGATTGTGACTGAGCGGGAAATAAAAGAGCTGATCCCACGAAGTTACCCGCATCAGTAGAGTTCTTTTGTATACAAGAGCTCGCCGCCATTGCTGCAAAAACTGGAAGCATTTTTTCAGTTGTTTCTAAACCTTCACAAGCTGAAGTAGCAAATTTTTTACGAGCTTCAAGTGTCTTAAAACCCGCATCACACAATTTGGAGCCCGCTGATGCTAAACCTGGAACACACGAAGCCACCAATCCAGCACCAACACACAACAGGCCCGACAATCCAAGACTTAAGATGCTCGCATCAATTACCTGCGCAATAGTTGTGTATTTAGCTACGACATTTTCTCCTGCCATAGAAGCGGCATCTGCTATTGACTGAGTTTTGTATGCCCTCGATGAGACCCATGCAACTGATACCAGCGCAAATACAAGAGCTAGACATACCAAAAGAGCACTTGCAAAAGCGATCGACGTAATACCGCCTGTATCGTCTATAAACATGGCAAGTCCAAGCCTTATTTTCTTATGTTTGTCCTTTCCAAAAGGCAATCCAATCTGCATAAGAACCCTCAATCCAATCTGGATACGTGCTAGCAGATAAACTAGATCTCAAAACAATTCCTTGATCATCCGTCTGCCCTGCAAGGAATAAACACCAGCCTATTGGCGGCATTGCTGCCACATGACCCGTAATTTCAATCAGGACATCTTTTTCTTTTTTATCAATAGAGATATTCCAATCCTCATCTCCACCCTTATGGAATAGAGGTATCTCCGGTACAGCCTTAAGTCTGCGTTTGATATAGGACTCTATTAACTCAGTGTCAGAAGACGTTGTTGCTACTCTTAATCCTTCTGCACAGGCTCCATCCATAACTGTCTTTGTATAGAGAATGCAGATAGGCTCTACAAGCAATGCAATAATCATCAGAATAACTGGAAATAAAAGTGCTGCTTCTACTGACGCTTGACCAGCATTCTGTTTAAAACGAGAGAACATCTTTAGCTAAATCTAAAAGAGAGTCATGCATGGTATGTGAAGCAGCTTGTGTAGCCAATTGAACAACTGCTCCATTTTGCACAAAGTGACAAATCGCACCAAGAGAGGTAATAACAATTAAGCACGAGAATAGAACTAGAGCATATTCAAGCGTTGCTTGTCCTTGTGTATTCTTAACCCCTAGTTTGATTCTTCTAATAGATTCTTTACATCTTGAGTAGAGATATGACATGTTGAGACCCTCCTTATCTCTCCCTGATCAGAAATAGTCACAAGCTCCGACCAATTTCCACCATTAACCAAACAGCTCCATACATTGCCAGCTAGATCTAAATATCCGGAATAAACAAGCACACAATCAGCTCTTTGCTGATAGCCCTCTAAAATACTCTGGGCTTCGTTTTGAATAGTTTCTTTACTATCTCTTTGCACGGAATTCTGTTTAAACAAATCTTCTGCTGCTGCATATGAGATCGGCTGTTCATTGGCTTTTTTGTCGTCTCTATTTTCATGAGTCTGCACATAGTCTGAGCTCGTATTTGATGAATGGTCCTGTTTTCTTGGTAATACGAGAAGTGCAGCAAATAGCAAACATACAGTGACAATAATAAACACAGAATAAGCAGCAGTACTCTTTCTGCTCATAGAGAATTAATTCCCGATGTAATTGCTTCCCAAAGCTCAGAAACTTTACCCTTAAAAGCAATAATTGCGACAATCGCAATAACTACAAGTACACCAACCAAAATTGCATACTCAGTAGTTCCCTGTCCGGAATCATCCTCTTTTAAGTCTCGAAGATACCTAAAAAATTGATATAAATACATCATCGTCTTTCCTTTCTCCTAAGAAGAAAATGCAGGCCCAAGCAAAGGACCTAAAATTGCAAGTAACATTGCTGGAACAATTAGCGTTCCCAGAGGGATGAGCATTTTAATTGGAATTTTTTCGATTTCCGTTTCCAGTAAAGAACGTTGCTCATCTCGAAGAACTGAAGCCTGCCTATCTAATATTTCTGCAAGAGGAGTTCCAAAAGTAAGCGCCTCATTTACAACAGTCGCAAAGCTTTTAAGTGAAGGAACTCCCACTCTGGCAGCCATCTGATTGAGAGCTTCTTCACGAGTAGTAGCACCAAGCTTCCAAGTCATATGAGCATTTGAAAGCTCTTTTGATAGCTCGCCTGATTCTCGTAAACAATACAAATCTAGTGCCGAATCAAAAGATAGCCCTGACGACAGTCCAAGAATCAAAATATCAATCATTTCTGGCATCTCGCGTAGACATGATTTTCTTGTAAACTCTAGCTTTGCTCGACGACTCACCCTCCTGTGACCTTTTACACCTCTCATAATTTGCTGGCAATAACGCTGAAAATCGAAATGATTCAAATTTACGGGCATAACCAAGACGAGAATGGCTATGCATAACGCAAACGCTAAAGAGCAAGTTAGATCTATCACTTCATTACTCCTTTCATAATGCTTCGAATAATCAAAAGAGCAATACAGTCCATGACCATTGCAATCACTGTGCATATAACGCCTGATGGCGTAAATAAACCCTTTTGAAAGTCTGGCGATAGAAGCGACAAGACAATCAATAAAACAACTGGGAGAAGACATACAATTCGAGCAGATAATCTAACTTGAGCAGTCTTTGTTGCTATAAGTCTTTGATTCTTCTCTTGTAATTCAACTAACTCGGCAGTTTTTTGTAACAGGCTCTTAAGCGGAGAGCCCGTTCTGTGTGAAATTACTAAAGCGCTAGCCAACAAATTAACACCCGGAGCATCCAGTCTCTCCGCCAAGTCTTCAATAGCTTCTTCTATAGGAAAACCGCACTTAATCTGCATGTCTGCAATACAAAAATTTTCTGATACAACACCTTCTGTATGTTTACTGACATATTCAATAGATTGTGAAAGTGTGAGACCTGACCCAAGAGCAACAGCAATAGTTCTAAAAATTGAAGGCATCATATGGGCAATTTCTAAAGCAGTCTGATGCTTAGCGTGTTCATAGAGAAAATAAGGACCTAGAAATAACAAGAGAAGACCGCAAAACAGACCAATTACAGACTCAAATAAAATGCCAAACAGAATTGATGCAGCTATATCACTAATAAAAAACAGTACGAAGGCATCACTGACTAAGGTGATTCCATATTTGTAAAGAAAGCGATTACGTAGCTGTGTTGATACATAAGAAAAAGGCTCCCATTTGAGCAGGTACTGCACAAAAATACTATTGCGTGCAAATTGAAGAAGATAGCCCACATAACCTGTTATTCGTGCACTTATTTGAGAGGCAGTTTTTTCTTCACCGTTACATATAAAAAAATAAATAATTACTCCAAAAGCACCTCCTGTGATCGTGGAAGTAATGACATCCATGAAGTAACCTCCTTTTTATTGAGTAATCCATCTTTTATGGCGCGATTGATAAAAGAAGGGATTTTTACAAAAAGCCAACTTCTTTTCTGTACGTCAAACGACACCACCTCTTGGACTTCGATTGATCCTGACGAAGACAAAGAAATTTCTGAAACGCTGGTTACATATCGCTTTCCATCGGGAAATCTCTGAGACATAACTATCAAATCAAGTGCAGTTGCTATCTGCTGTTCTATAATTTCTGCAGGTAAGTCCATGCCAAAACGAGCCATTAACACCAGGCGTAATATTGCCTCTTGAGCAGTTCCAGCATGCAGCGTGGTCAGCGAACCATCGTGACCTGTATTCATAGCCTGCAACATATCAATGCACTCTTCACCTCTTACCTCTCCTACTACAATGCGGTCTGGCCTCATTCGAAGCGCATTTCTCACCAATGATCTAATGGTTATTTCTCCTGTTCCTTCTATCGAAGCAGGACGAGCCTCTAGCCTGACAACGTTTGGATGTGAATCAAACTTAAGCTCCGCTGAGTCCTCAATAGTGACAATTCTTTCTGACTTTGAAATTTCACATGAAAGTGCATTTAAAAGCGTAGTCTTGCCTGATCCCGTTCCTCCAACAACAGCGATTCCCTGTCTGCATTTCACAGCCCAAGACAAAAATCTTGCAAGCCATTGAGGCAGTGATTTCATTTCCACTAGTCGGTCCAAAGAAGTAATTTTTCCGGTAAATCTTCGAATAGTTACTGAAGTGCCATTCACCGCAACAGGGCTTGCAACTGCATTGACACGGTCCCCATTCTCAAGACGAGCATCAACAATAGGACTTACTCTATCCAGTCTTCTTCCTAATGGAGACAAAATGCGATCCATAACAATCAAAATCTGCTCTTCAGAGTCAAAGACTGTTTTTGATTCAAATAGCTCACCGTTTTTCTCGTAAAACAGATTGTTGCAGCCGTTAATCATGATTTCAGTAACATCTTTATCATTTAGTAGCGGCTGAATTGGACCAAGACCGCATACTTCATTGATTACCTGTTCGATTGTTTCCTCATAGTCAACTGAACTAAAAAGCTCGTCCTTCTCTTCATTAACAATTGCCTCACAGGTAACTCTTAGTTCGTCTCTTACGCGATCTATATCACTGCCTGTTATAAGAGAAGAAACCGTGGAAAGTCCTAATCGAGAAACAAGTTTTTCTTTTAACTTTTTTCTAGCCTTCTGAAATACTTCTTTTTGGAGTAGTGAGTCATTCTCATCTTGAGCCTCAATTTGCTTAGCAACGCGTTCAAAGACAAGCATTAACCCACCTCCTTCCTCCTATTGAATAAGCTAAATGTCTTTTTCTCAGGAGCTACTTGCAGGGCAATCTGAGCCTCTCGCAGCTGTGGAAGAATGCCCAGTTCGTTAAGGAAATGCGCAAGAACAAAAGAAACCGACTGCGCAAATGAAGTTTCCTCTTGTAACAACACAGAAAGCTTTCCTTGCTGAATAAGCTCCTGAAACCCTGGTCCGCCTTCAAAAATCCTAAACATCTTTGCAGCTTCAAGACCAACCTCTGCTTTTCCAACAGAAAAGTCCTGTTTAACCCTTGGATTTGCTTTATTTTCAAGTCGGATAATGCGAGTTCTTGCCACTCCAAGGCGCACTGCAAGTCCACTTACTTTTGCTAAAGAGTTAATACACGTAAGAGGGTTCTCTGAAACAATAACCAGCCTATCTGCGCATTGTGCTGCCTGAGCATAGCAATCTGTTGATGCTGTCGTGGTGTCTACGAGCACCAAATCAACCAAACCAGAAACAGCTTGGAGAAAATGACTCACGCAAGGAAATAGAAGCTCTGCCATTTCAGGTTTTACACAAGGGCCAAAAAGATACAAATTCTTATGGACACAAGTTGCCTTTTCTAGGAGATTTTCTTTTTCTGAAGGAGTATCAGTTACTAAATCAGAAAAGTCTTTTGGCTGCCTAATTCCAAGTTTCTCAAACGCGTTTCCATAAGACAGGTCAAAATCAACTAATGCAACTTTTAGACCCCAAGAAGAAGCAAGCAGTGCCATTGAAGAAACAAGTGTGGTCTTTCCCACTCCTCCTCTTCCGGAAGTAAACGTAAGGATTGGAGCTTTTAAAGTCTTATCAAGAGGAATAAGGGATTGTAGATAGGTATTCAGCTCTTGTATGCTGGCAACATAATCTGAAGCTTCTGGTAAAGGCTGAGAAAGCCTGTCAGCCCCATATGATTGATATCCTCTTCCAACCTTTACCAGATCTCCTAATTCCATAGGGTCAATAACTAAATCAACTCCTGCTTTAGCTGCTCTAGAACGAAGTGATCCGGAAGCGCCAGATCTTACCAGCACTACACAGCGAGCATTTCCATCTTTAACAATTGCAGCCGCTAGATTTATATCCGAAACATCGGAGCCAGTATTGCCAATTAACACCGAATAATCTTGAGGAGTTGAACAAGCAACAATTGATCTAAGAGATGCTGCTGAATCGGCAAATTCACACCTATTACTAATTCCCAAGTAACCAAGAATGGCGCCAATCTCAACGCGTGCATCAAGACCTACGTATGAGATCCACTTTTCTAACATCACGCTTCACCTCCTTGGTTAGTAGACGAATCTGCTTGTGACGCACTGTCGTTATTTTGGTCGGCTGTTGAAGAAGCATTGTTCTCTGGCTGTACTTCTTCACTTACATCAGAAGAGCTTGCTTGACCTGTCTTGTCAGAAAGATCCTTTAAGTCTTCTTGTTCAACGAAGGAGTTGTTCTTTACTAAGTCCTGAGCGTTAATCTTTGACCCAGGAAGAGTAAATCGAAGTGTTCCTCGAGCGTATGCAGAAAGCACGGCAGGAACTTGTTCAGGAGTCAATCCAAGCGTTACGGAAGAAGAAGTGTAAAGAGTGCCCTCGGTATCATCTGACAACACTGCAATATCCGAAGCAATACAGGTAATAAGAGAATCAGTAACCTCATACGCTGCAAGCTTTGTGCCAGCACTGAGCCTCTCAGCTAGTCCGTACTTCTCGCCATGAGAAATAGTAAGACCAACAAGATTTTCTGGAATAGAAATCTGAGAGGCAACTGATCGTAGATGAAGAGAGACAACAGGCATTCCAACTCCAATAACAGATGAAACCGTACGACCCATAACACTTTCTGGATTAGTAATTGCGCCTTCGGGAATCAGATCAGAAATCCAGCTTTTTACCTGGGTATTAGAAGATGAGAGAGTTTCCCCAGGTTCTATTTGTTTAGTGGCCACCAAAATTGAAGTAAGTTCTCCGCCGTATTTTTGTATTGCTTCTGCTCGTGACTTCTCTGCATCAGCACGAACGCTTTGTACATATGCAAAGAAACAAAAACTAGCTAGAAGTGCACTTAACACAGAAATTAAAATTCTTGTTTTCTTAGTCACTGTTTTCTCCTCCCTCCATTTGCGATATACCGATTGTGCGCTCGGGTTGAGAGAAGGAGGACAAAAACAAAAGATTTACCTGCACAAATATGTCTGATAGCTGACGCGAATCTGACACAAAGTAATGTATCCACAGACTACAGCGACGCAATGAAAAATGGATAATTTAAATTTTTATCTAATTTGATATATAAAAATTTTTAGAAAATCATAGCCGCTACATTTTTCAGAGATTGTAATGAATGATTTTCTAAGTGATTTACCTGACTCATGAACAAGGGTTGACCCTCCCCAATTAGCTGGGCGGGACCAACCCTCGTTGATTTCAATATAACATATTTCCTGCTGATTTGACAAAAAAGCACCCTAGTCAAGCCAAGGTGCTTAGAGGATTTACGCTGTTAAAGGTTAAAGCACAACATCAGGGTCAAGCGATTGCTGACTTTCTCGCATTTCTTTTGCAAGAGATAAATAAGCCTTTAGCTGAGGTTCTGTAATTTTACCCACATGCAGAGCGTCTTGAACGCTGCATCCTGGCTCGTGAGTATGGGTGCAATCCCTAAACTTACACGTCTGAGCAGCTTCAGAGATGTGTGGGAATATCTTCTGTAATCCCCTCTCATGGCCCACAATAGGCAAGCTTCTAAGTCCAGGTTCGTCCACAATAACGCCAGCGTCAGGAAGCGCTACCATACGGCGAGCAACCGTTGTATGACGTCCCGCCTTATCGGACTCGCGAACTTCTCCCGTTTCAAGTGCTTCGTGTCCCAGAAGCGCGTTAAGAAGCGTAGATTTACCTGCACCAGATTCGCCAAGCACGATGGCTATGGAGCCGTAAGGGACAAGGCGTCGAACCGCATCAATTCCCCATGCAGCTCCAAGCTTTTGAGCCGTTTGAGCAAGATCTGCAAGTACCTCGGGTTTCTCGCCCTCAAACTTTGAAGCCGTTGCAACAATCTTTACCGTAGAACCAAGAGCTGCGGTGATAGAAGAAATCTCTTGAGCCAAAAGCTCTGGTCCCGCTACATCTGACTTAGTAAGCACCACGGCACAGGCTGCACCACAATCTTTAGAAATAACTGCTGAGCGCACAATACGATCAACCGAGATAGCCTCGCCATCCAAAGCCTGTACCACAAGCACAAGATCAACGTTTGCGGCCAAGGTCTGTTTTTGACCACGAGCGCCGCCCTTCCAGCGAGCAATATCGGTCTCTCGCGGCAGAATAGCCTCAATGATGCCCATATCGTGCGAGTCCGGAATGCGAGCACACACCCAGTCGCCAACGGCTACCGTGGAGTTCTGGCCCTTAGTCACGCGTGCGGCAAACTCAGCGCGAAACACCCCCTGCTCCGAAACAACCGCAGGAAATCCCCTATCCAAGCGGACCACACAGGCCATAGTCATCGTCTGGCGAGAAACCCCTTGGGCTTCAAGCTCGGACACGATGCCTTCATAGGCCTTCATCTGATCCGACGATGGAGTCAGCTGCTCAAACGCTGGAACGTCCAGCAATGAAGAAAGGGCCGGCAGAGACCCTTGAGTCCTGCCGGCTCCTACTTTTCTGGAACTTTTTGTACGCTTAGCGGACAAGAATACTCCTCTACCTTATGCCTTGTTCTTTTGAACAGAACGCATGACAGCCTTATAAAGCTCCATCAAAGGAATAATCGATGCAGCTAAAAGCATTGCCATGGCGTACTCTTCAAAGCCAATCTCAGCAAAGCCAAATGCCTGAGAAAGTGGTGTCTCAATTACCACAAAGGTGAGAATCAAAGACATAACAAAAGAACCCCACAGCCAAATGTTTTGGCTGGTTAGCTTAAAGATAGAACCACGCAGAGAACGCATGTTAAAGGAGTGGAACATCTCAACCATAGAAAGCGTCAAGAATGCCATGGTCATACCCTCAACGCCAGCCTCTGGGTTAGCAATGACCTGTGAGATGTCAAAGGTTCCATACTCAAAGTAATGGCCAATGAAATAACTGACAATGGTGAGAAGAGCAATGATAGAGCCCTGGACAAGGCAGTCAAAACCAACGCCACCTGCAAAGATGCCGTCCTTAGGGTTACGAGGCTTACGCTTCATAATACCTGGCTCAGCCTTCTCGGTTGCCATAGCAAGAGCTGGCAGAGAGTCGGTGATTAGGTTAATCCACAGAAGGTGGGTAGGCTGAAGGATAGTAAAGCCAACCAGGGACGCAATAAAGACGGAAATGACCTCAGCAAGGTTGGAGCTCAAGAGGAACTGGATGCACTTACGAATGTTGTCGTAGATGCGTCTTCCCTCTTCGCAGGCGCTAATGATGGTGGCAAAGTTATCGTCTGCCAGAACCATATCTGCAACGCCCTTGGTAACGTCGGTACCAGTAATGCCCATACCAATACCAATATCAGCGCGCTTAATGGAAGGCGCATCGTTAACGCCGTCGCCCGTCATGGCTGTGACCATGCCCTTCTTGCGCCAGGTATCAACAATGCGAACCTTGTGCTCAGGCTGAACACGTGCGTAAACGCCAATTGTCTCAATACGCTGATCAAACTCTTCGTCAGAAATCTTATCAAGCTGTGCACCGGTAATTGCTTGAGAGCGATCAGTAATAATACCCAGCTCAATTGCAATAGCAACAGCTGTGTCTATATGGTCACCTGTAATCATAACGGTACGCATACCAGCGCTATGCGCCTCTGCAACAGCACCCTTAACCTCAGGACGAACTGGGTCAATCATGCCAGAGAGTCCAACAAAGACCATGTCATGCTCAAGGTTAGCTGGATCATAGCTCTGAGGAGCCTCTGTTCCCCAGTCACGACGAGCAGATGCCATAACGCGAAGTGCCTGGTCAGCCATGCACTTGTTCTGAGCCAAAATTTCAGAGCGAGCCTCATCTGTGAGGTCAATAATGCCATCACTTGTCATAATCTTGGTGCAGCGAGCAAGCACCTCGTCAGGCGCACCCTTAGTGTGCTGTACAACCTTGCCAGAGCGGGTGCGCACCACAACAGACATCATCTTACGAACAGAGTCAAAGGGCGCCTCGCCGATACGAGGGCGAGAAGAAGCAAGGTCACTTGTGGTGTATCCAAGTTTTGCAGCGTCTGCAACAAGAGCAGCCTCAGTAGGCTCACCCTTTGCTACCTGTTCCGCATCATCCCAGGTAGCATCAGAGCACAGTGCCATGGTGCGAACATGTGCGTCAAGGTTTTCTGTCTCATGACGGACAACAGTCATCTTGTTTTGGGTCAGAGTACCGGTCTTATCGGAACAAATTACCTGAGTACAACCAAGGGTTTCAACTGCGGTAAGTCGACGAACAATAGCGTGACGCTCGCTCATTCTGGTAACACCCATAGAAAGAACGATGGTAACAACAGCAACAAGACCCTCTGGAATTGCAGCTACTGCAAGAGAAACTGCAACCATAAACGTGCTGAGGATAAGGTCAAAGTTGCCAAGCATCTCAGCACCGTGCTTAATAAAGCCTGTTGCAAAAACAAGCAGTGAGATGACAACAACAAGAATAGTAAGTGTATGGGAAAGCTTATCAAGGGCAATCTGAAGTGGAGTCTGTCCCTCTTCTGCCTGGGAAATTGCATCTGCAATCTTGCCCATCTCTGTATACATGCCTGTTGCAACAACAACCGCACGACCACGTCCATAGACCACAATAGATCCGGAGTAGCACATATTCTTTCGGTCACCCAAAGGAATATCGTCAGCGCCGTCAGCAAGACTGAGGGTCTCCGCGTGTTTCTCGACAGGAACTGATTCACCTGTGAGCGCCGACTCCTCTACCTTCATAGAAGCGCTCTCAAGAATGCGACAATCAGCTGGGACAGAGTCACCCGCCTCAAGCAGAATAATATCGCCCACAACAAGCTCGGTTGAGGCAACCGTCTCAAGACGACCGTCTCTCATAACCTTGCTCTGAGCTGCGCTCATCTCTTGCAGAGCAGCAAGAGCTTCCTCGGCTTTGCCTTCCTGGACAACACCAAGAACGGAATTGATGACAACAACAAACAGAATAATGACAACGTCTGCAATTCCGCCTTCTCCGGTATAAATGCCTTCAGCAGCAGAAATCGCAGCAGCGACAAGAAGCATGATGACCATAGGATCAGCCATCTGTGCAAAGAATCTTTTAATAATTGATTCTTTTGGCGCTTCTTTGAGCTTATTAAGACCGTGGGCCTCAAGACGCGAAGCTGCTTCTGCATCAGAAAGGCCAGCTTCAGCATCAGTTTTTTGTGCGCTGATAACATCAGCCGCACTTGAAAGATACTCTTGCAATGTTCCTCCTGGGTTTCTACCTGACAGATTGATGCCCGATCATAATTCCCCAGGAGAAGGGGCAAGGGCTCACCAAGGTTGCCGTGTCAGGACCTTACAACGTCCTATCATAGGACCTTACAATGCTCTATCATTTTACCGTATTCTTTGTTTTTTTAAACCTCATAAATATTTCTTAAAACTCCTGTTATGCGGCGAATAATTGTTATCCAAGGGGTACAATAAACGCAGAACATAACAACATAAGCCAAACGTTAGTTTTGGCAAGGAGGCAGTTATGAAAATCCTGTTTTATGGTGCTCAAAGTTACGACAAGGATTCCTTTAACCTTGAGCTTCCAAAGTATCCAGATGTTTCAATTGACTACATCGAGTCAAACCTTACGCCTATGACCGCAGGCTTTGCTAAGGGTTATGACGCTGTCTGCGCTTTTGTTAATGCAGATGCTTCAATCCTGACTCTTGAGATTCTTGCCGGCTTTGACGTTAAGCTTCTACTTATGCGCTGCGCTGGTTTTGATGCTGTTGATGTTAACGCTGCTAAAGACCTTGGTATTACGGTTACGCGCGTACCTGCTTACTCCCCTGAAGCAATCGCAGAGCACGCAATGGGTCTTGCGCTTGCTGCTAACCGTCGTATTCACCGTGGCTACATCAGAATTCGCGAGAATAACTTCTCACTTGTTGGTCTTGTTGGCGATACCCTTCACGGCAAAACTGCAGGTATTGTAGGCACTGGTCGCATTGGCGCTGCACTCTGCCGCATTTGTAAAGGCTTTGGTATGCATGTTCTTGGTGCAGACCTGTATCCAAACATGAGCCTTGTCAATGACGAGCATGTTGTTGATGAGTATGTCAGCTACGATGAGCTTTGGGAGCGTTCGGACTTTATTTCACTCCACGCTTTCTTGAATGACGAAAGCTACCACATGATTAACGATAAGACCATCGGAAAGATGAAAGATGGCGTTATCCTCGTTAATACTGGTCGCGGTGGACTTATTGATACCAATGCTCTTATTCGCGGCATTCTTTCTGGCAAAATTGGTGCTTGTGGTCTTGACGTTTATGAAGAAGAAAATCCAAACGTCTATAAGGACCGCGGCGCTGAGGTCTTTGATTCAGTTACCTCTACGCTTTGCTCTTTCCCTAACGTTGTCATGACAAGTCACCAGGCGTTCTTTACTCATGAGGCACTTTCTCAGATTGCTCAGGTTACGCTAGATAACGCAACTGCTTTTGCTGAGGGTACTGATTACATTGATAAAAGTGTGGTTTGCTAAGTACCAGAGAAACAAACACTCTGAAAACGGTTACTATTGATAACCGAATGTGATTTCAATTCCTATGAAAAGGAGAGATATGGCTCGCAAAAAGACCAAGATTGTTTGTACTATGGGTCCTGCTACAGAAAGTGATGAGGTCCTTCGTGAGCTCATTCTTGCTGGTATGAACGTCGCACGTTTTAACTTCTCGCACGGTAGCCATGAGTATCACCGCACTATGATTGGTCGCGTTCGTTCTATCTCTGATGAGCTTGGTATTCCTATTGCTATCATGCTTGATACAAAGGGTCCTGAGGTTCGCACCGGTCTTCTCGAGGATGGCAAGAAGGTCACCCTTACTACTGGTGATTCCGTTATTGTCACCACTGATGATGACGTCATCGGTAACGCTCAGCGCTTCTCACTTGACTACAAGAACCTTCCAAAAGAGGTCAAGAAGGGCTCCATCATCCTCATTGATGACGGTCTCATTGGCCTCGAGGTTGATCACGTTGAGGGCACTGACATGTACTGCAAGATCATCAACGGTGGTGAGCTTGGCGAGAAGAAGGGCGTAAACGTTCCTAACGTCAACATTGGCCTTCCTTCCGTCACTGAGCAGGACCGCGCAGACATCATGTTTGGTTGCGAGCTTGGTATTGACGCAATTGCTGCTTCCTTCATTCGTGATGGCGCTGCTGTTGAGGAGATTCGTAACATCTGCCGTGAGATGGGTACTCCTAACGTACAGATCTTCCCTAAGATTGAGTCTGCTCTTGGCGTAAAGAACTTCGACGAGATTCTTGCAGCTTCTAACGGCATCATGGTTGCCCGTGGTGACCTTGGCGTTGAGGTTCCTGCAGCTGAGGTTCCTCACATCCAGAAGACTATCATCAAGAAATGCAACGATGCTTACAAGCCTGTCATCACCGCAACTCAGATGCTTGACTCTATGATTCGCAACCCTCGCCCAACCCGTGCAGAGGTTACGGACGTTGCTAACGCAATCTACGACGGCACTGACTGCGTCATGCTTTCTGGTGAGTCTGCAGCTGGTAAGTACCCTGTTGAGGCAGTAAAGACCATGGCTTCCATCTGCAAGGAAACCGAGAAGTACCTGCCAGTCAAGGATGTCTATCACCAGCGTGAGGGTCTTAAGAACGTCAACGGCGCTACAGGCTTTGCTGCAGTTGATATGGCAATCCGTGTTGACGCTAAGTGCATCATCTGCCCAACACACTCTGGCCGCACTGCTCGCCTTGTTTCTAACTTCCGTCCAAAGCGTCCTCTGTATGCAATGTCTCCATCTGATGAGGCAGTTCGTCGTACCTGCTTCTATTGGGGTGTCTATGCATTCAAGACCTCTGAGCAGGGCACGCTTTCTAACACCATGTACAACGCACTGAACGTTGCTAAGGAAGTTGGCGTCGTTGAGACCGGCGACATTGTTGTTCTGACTGCTGGCGATCCTCATACCAGCCCACGTCTTGGTGACTACACCACTTCAACTAATGTTGCTATGATTTGCCAGGTTCAGTAAACCGCATTTCAGCTTTAACGTTATATGCACCCAAGCACAAGCTTGGGTGCATATTTTTTACGTGGGATATTTCTTCGCAACTTGCCAGTAGTTACGCAATTTTCCATCCAACGGTTTTCTCGCGCATGTTAACAAAATCAGCGTAGATGCCGCCTTCTTTCATGAGAGATTCATGAGTTCCCCGCTGAACAATACGACCCTTATCCAGGACAAGTATCTGATTTGCATTGCGCACTGTTTTTAAGCGATGGGCAATCATGATGACAGTCTTAGATTTTGTGAGCTCGGCGATTGCGCGCTGGAGTTCAAGCTCGTTTTCTGGATCAACATTAGCTGTAGCCTCATCAAGCACCACGATTGGCGCATCTTTTAAGATAGCGCGCGCAATAGAAAGACGCTGACGCTCGCCACCAGAAAGCATTGAGCCGCCTTCTCCTAAGCGTGTTTCATATCCGTCAGGTAACGCCTGGATAAACTCTTCACAGCAGGCACGCTTAGCTGCGTCAACTACTTGTTCATGAGTTGCACTTGGATTGCCAAACTTGATGTTGTTCTCAATAGTGTCATCAAAAAGGAATACTCCCTGAAATACGGTAGAGAAATTTTGGAGTAGGGCGTCAACTTTATAGTCGCGCACATCGCGTCCACCAAGGGTCACTTGACCTGCATTTACATCCCAAAAACGCTCAATAAGACGGACAAGAGTTGTTTTGCCAGATCCACTTGGCCCCACGATGGCACAAGAGGTGCCTGCAGGAATAGAAAGGCTGACATCTTCAAGAATTTGCCTGTCATCGTAGCCAAAGGAAACATGAGAAAGCTCAATATCGTAGGAATCCGCTTTCTCCAAACCTTCTCCCTCGTCCATTGCGGGAGTGGCGAGAATAGCGTTTGTTTGTTCCATTGCAATTTCAAGATTACGCAGAATAGTTGAGAAACGACCAGCAGATTCTAGACGACTAAACAACATAAATGACATCACTACTACGGTTAAACAAGCAGCTGTATCAAGTGTTCCAGAGAGCCATAGACCAACTGATACCAGGCACATGATAATGCTGGTAGCCTTGGAGATGACCATTTGCAAAACTGAGAAATGAAGCGCCTTAAGCTCAAGGTTAAGCGCTTGAACGCGACAATCGTCAACTGCCTTGGCATATTTTCCTTCAGCATCATCAATAAGAGAAAACGCCCTTACTACACTGATGCCGCGGACATATTCAAGAACAGAGCTGATTAAGGTGGTATTAGCAGCTACATACTTATCTGATACATTGCGCACGTACGCCTGGAGCAGCTCCATAGTAATGCAGAAAAGAACAAATGTAGCCGCAGTTATAAGGCCTAGTTGCCAACAAAACACAAACAAGAACGCAACAATAATTGCAGTTAAAGCTAATCCTCCTACGACCATCATATAAAGCAGGCCGCCAAGATTTTGCATTACATCCAGCTGATTGGTCATAACAGCTGTTACTTCACCAAGGCTATTCTCGTTAAAATAACCCATAGGAAGGCGGCGCAGTGTATCTCCAATTTCCGCGCGCTTGGTACCAGCCATACTAAAATTAGCATCACAGAAATTCTCACTCTTAAAATGAGCGCAAATGAACGCTCCTATAATGCTCAGAAGCATAACTCCCAGCGCAGAAAATATCGTCTGAGTTGAGAGTGTATCCGTAGTAAGAGCAGTAAAAACAATCCAAAGCGCCGTTATTTGTACGCCTTCAAAGAGACAGCCAAGAATGGTAAAGAAAAGGCCCTTATAGAGTTTCTGGCGATAAGAACTTCCAAACTGAAAGTACATTTTTAAGACAGATAACATTGCTACTCCCCTCCTTAAGCCTCATCAAGTGCGCCGATATGAGCGCGATACATGGTTGCGTAAAGCGGACATGTCTCCATAAGCTGCTCGTGAGTACCCTCAGCTTCAATGGATCCATCATTAACGACAACAATTTTGTCGGCATTTTGTACAGTAGAAAGGCGGTGCGCGATAACCACCAACGTTTTACCAGCCACCAGCTTTGCAACTGCAGATTCAACCTCTGCTTCTGATTCTGGATCTGCGTAGGCTGTTGCTTCATCGAGCATGATAATAGGTGCATTTTTGAGCATAGCTCGAGCAATTGCTACGCGCTGACGCTCGCCACCAGAAAGGTGACCTCCCGAGCCTCCTACAACCGTTTGATAACCATGAGGAAGCGATTGGATAAAGTTGTGGCAGCCAGAACCTTTTGCACAAGCAATTACCTCTTCATCAGTAGCGTCTTTTTTGCCCATCCTGATGTTTTCCATAATGGTCTCATCAAAAAGGTAACTATCTTGATCAACGTAAGCTACAAGATTCGCGAGTTGAGATGGAGTGCAGGAGCGAATATCTTGTCCTCCAATAGAAACAGACCCTTCATTTGGATCCCAGAAACCTGCGATAAGCCGTGCAACAGTAGACTTACCTGATCCACTTGGGCCAACAAGTGCCGTAACTTGTCCTGGCTCAATATCTAGATTAATTCCGTGAATTACTTCATTACTTCCGTACGAGAAACGAACATCACTCAGTTTAATTTCAGTGCCCTCAAGCGTACAAGGAACCTCGGCTCTCACCTGATCTGGGTAGTTCAATACCTCAGAGATTTCTTTGACAACAGAGCCTACCTGCGCAAGAGAATCCATAAAGCTCATTGCTTCAAAGAGCGGCTGAAAAATTCCTAGGGAAAGCACGGCACACATAACAAACGTAGAAGGAGAAAGAGATCCTTGAAGCACGAACAAGCATCCAAGGGGCAATACCGTTACTAACGTTGCAGGAGCAATTGACAGCATGGCATCCTGCCAGATTTGGCAGTGGCTCATCCAATCAATAAAAGCATGGGCAGAGGCATAAACAGCTTTTGAGAACTTCTCGTAAGAGCTAGCGGACTGTCCAAAAGCCTTAATTACCTCAATTCCTGACACATACTCAACTGAGGCATTATTCATCTCTTTACCAGTTACGATAGTATTCTGATACCAATACTCATAGTCCTTCATCATGCCTGATAAACAAGCAAGTCCCACAATTATGGTCAGCAATGCAGCGAGAGCAAGACGCCAATCCAAAACAATGAGGTACACAAAAACCGCAAAAGCAGCCGTAAGGTTTGAAGTTAATTCAGGAACTGCATGAGCAAGTGTGGTTTCAATACTATCGATCTTCTCGACTAACAAGCGTTTGAGAGAGCCGGAAGGCGTATCAAGCACATATCCCATGGGGATAGTTGTCAGTTTCTTTGCCACTCGGGTGCGCATGTTTGCAATTGTTGCAAACGTTGCCTTATGAGAAACGATAGTTGAAAGGTGATGAAAAACTATTTTTACTAAATAGCTGAGACCTGCTATAAGTCCCCAATGCAGGTAAAACGGCCATTCTTGAATTCCATTAAAGATACCAACCACCATGTTACCTGCGGCAACGTAGGGAACCATTCCTCCCAAAACGCCAATAATGGCAAGGATGACAGAGAGCGCGTACATACTTGCTCTGTCTGACCACTCGAGCAACACTGCAACAGGATTTACTTCAGATTGCTGAGGATCTTGTTTTGTATTTTGGTTGGACTCAGTAGCTTGAACACTTTGGTTTTGGCGCTTTGTCATGCCTATACCGCCTCCTGCCACAAACTCACAATGTACTGTCTGTTATTCAGGCTGGCTTTGACAGAGGATATAAAGTTTCAACTGTCATAAGTTAGTCGTATATAACTATTTACTAGTTTCAAGCTGCTGAATAGATAAAACAAGCTAGTTTTATAAGTATTCGGTAAGTGGTAAGCGCGCTGCCTGTAATTGAGACGTGTAAACAATCCCATTAAAATACTTATGAAAGCTTAATCTAACCTCAATAATTGGTTAATCTTTATAAGAGACCATGTATCACGAAGAGGAGAGGCGTCTTTAACATCTCGAAAGGAAGCTGATCATGGAAAAGCTAGAAAAGGTTGAGGTAATTCGCGAGAAGTGCGGCGTAAGCTACGAGGATGCAAAGGCAGCACTTGACGCTTGTGATGATAATGTTCTTGATGCAATTATTTGGCTCGAGAAGCAGGGCAAGTCCACTAAGCAGACTGCAAACTATACTACTGAGTCATTTGCACAGTCAGACGTTTCTCCAGAAATGGAAGCAGCTCAAATTGCCTACCAAGAATCAAGCAAAAAGTCTGATTTCTCAGAGAATATGTCTTCTCTTTGGGAAAAGTGCAAGGAACTGTTTAATAAAAGCGTAGAGACAAAATTTATTGTTACTCGTCGCGGTGAGCAGTTCATGGCCATGCCAGTAATTATTCCAATTGTTGGACTATTCCTCTGGGGTGCTACATTCTGGCTGCTTATCATTGGCTTGTTCTTTGAGATGCGTTATCACATTCAGGGAGCTTATCCTATTGTTGTTGATGTAAATGAGGCAATGGATAAGGCTGCAGATGCAGCGGGTTCCATCAAAAAAGATGTTATCGACAAAAAATAAAATGAAATTGGTTCCAAACCTAAAATAGAAAACTTCGATATTTAGGCGAGAAAATGATTAAGGTTCTTATCGTTGAAGACGAAGAAAAAATTGCACGCTTTATAGAACTCGAGCTTAAACATGAGGGCTATGAAGTAGACAAAGCTCTTGACGGAAGAACCGGAGCTGAAAAAGCACTGTCAAATGACTACGACCTTATCTTGCTTGATGTACTTCTCCCCCAGCTTAATGGTCTAGAAGTTCTTAGAAGGATTCGTCGCGAGAAAAACACGCCTACCATCATGCTCACTGCTCGTGATTCGGTTATGGATAAAGTGGCTGGTCTGGATGCGGGGGCAGACGACTACCTCACCAAACCTTTTGCGATAGAGGAACTTCTCGCCCGCATTCGCGTGGCACTCAAACACCACGAGGCAGACAGTTTAAACTCCCCGACAATTCCTCAAACAGCTGCTACAAGCACCTTTACAATTAAGGGTGTCGCACTTGATGTTGACCGCAGGGAAGTCTGTGTCAAGAACGATACGATTGAACTCACCACTAAGGAATTTGAAGTCCTCCATATGCTTATGGAACACGCTGGTGTTGTTATGAGCCGTGAGCGTATTGCATCTGAAGCCCTAGGATATGAGTTTGCTGGAGAAACAAACAACGTAGATGTTCATATTGCTCATCTACGTGCAAAAATTGATGATCGTTACAACATCAAGCTAATTACTACCGTTCGTGGAGTCGGATATGTCATCAGAGAAGCATAACCAGTCCACCATACAAGAGCATAAAAAGCCTTTCTTTACTCCCTCTGATTCGTCGACAGCTGGAGTAATTACCTGGGGATTTTGGTGGCGTAAGCTGATGAATTATGTCGGCTTTGATCTCTTTTTACTGGTAACTATTGCTCTGATTTTTATTTATATGTATAACCAGCATGTTCCGCAGGGTACTTTTTACTTAGGTTTTTTCCCTTCTGAGTCTCACTCTATTTCTCTTACTGGATTCAGTTTCTTACACGGACTCTCAAGCCTAAAATACATTGTTCATGGCCCTACTTTTGGCGCAAAAATATTTGATTTAGGCGAAGAGTTAGCACGCTTCTGGCCCATGTATATTGCAATTCTTATCTGGGAAATCATTGATCTGTTGTCATTCTTCGGTGATATGCGTCGTGTCAGAAGGGCTCTTCAGCCCCTCAATACACTTGCACTTAAAGCCGACCAACTAGTAAATAGTGATGTTCTCTCTACCGAAGCTACAACAAATGACGTCCTGGTCAAAAGCGAGAAAATAAGGAGTCTCGAACAGGCAATTGAAGAAGCCAATATCAACGCTCCAAAGATTCAAACGGGCGACCAAGACCTGGCAAGTATTGAGATTGCCTTGAATAAATTGCTTCAACGTATGCAAGAAGCAAAATTGCAACAGATGCGCTTTGTCAACGATGCCAGCCACGAGCTTCGAACGCCTATAGCCGTTATCCGAGGTTATACTGACATGCTAGATCGCTGGGGTAAGACGGACGAAGCGGTACTTGACGAGTCCATTGCTGCCCTCAAATCTGAGAGCGAGCACATGCATGATCTTGTTGAACAGCTCCTCTTCTTAGCGCGTGGGGATGCAGGAAGAAATACCCTCACAAAGACTAAGCTCAATCTTGCGCGGATAACTTCTGAGGTCTGTGAAGAGTCGGAAATGATTGATCCAGATCATCACTATGTGCTGAAATTTGATCAAGGTGTATTGAAGGATGACCGCTATCAGGTGCTTGCTGACACTGCAATGATTAAGCAGTCTATCCGTATCATCGTGCAAAATGCTGCTCGATATTCTGCTGCTCAGACCACCATTTCTTTTAATGTCGCGTATGACGAGAAAACCGTTCAAGTTTCAATCGAAGATGAAGGCATGGGTATGCCCGAGGCAGCAGCTGCTCATATTTTTGAAAGGTTCTGGAGAGCTGATAACGCACGAATTGAAAGCAACGAAGGTTCTGGACTTGGACTATCCATCGCAAAATGGATTGTCGATAATCATGACGGCTCTATTGAGGTACTTTCACGCGAAGGTGTAGGCACACGTTTTACCATTGTTTTGCCGCACGCAATGTCATAGTGAACTCAAAGGCACATCCAAAAGTAAAAGGTCCTTCTCTCCAGTCGTGAACTGCCTCCCATTTCTTATGTCCAAGAAATGGGAGGTAGTTCATATGCGGGTGATTATGATTCTGCAGCGTGTTAGCGTCGGCTTTTATGCCTGGCGCACAAAAT
>CALFOQ010000078.1:0-12976 GCA_937921235.1 uncultured Atopobium sp.
GCCCCGTGAAGCCCTCCCAGCCGCGGGCGAGCGCCGCCCCGAGGAGATCGGCGTAGGCGGCAGGGTCGGTGGCGGTCGCGGTGTCGAGGTCGGTAGTGTAGCGCGTTCGGGCGTTGCCGTAGCGCATCTTGATGGCGCTCCCTCCCTTCACGACCCCGTCGGGCAGCATCCCCGCGACGACGGCGTTGGCCATGAGCGTGCGCAGCCTCACGTAGGCGGCCTGGTTGCCCCCGCACTCCCTGTGGATCGCGTCGTCGAGGTGGCGCATGCTGTTCGGCCTCTTCGCGTTCATGAGAGTTCCTCCCTCAGGTCGTCCATCTCCCCGCTGGTTATGTATCCCTCGTGCTGGGCCGTCTCCGCGGCCTCGTGCGCCCGCTCGCGCCCGAGTCTCGGCGCGGCGGCGCGGATGGCATCGGCCGCGCGCTGGCAGCGTACGCCCTCGTAGTGCGTGGTGCTCTCCCCCTGGCGCATGCCCAGCACGGTGACGCCCTGGCCGACGTCGCGCCTGACCCTCCTTGGGGAGGCGACCCAGATGCGGGTGGGGTCAGTGGGGGTGAGGCCCAGCAGCGCCACGACGGACTCGCCCCAGAGGTAGGCCCCCTCGCCCGCGGCCTTTACCGCGATGGCGTAGGGGGCGGCCTCTTGGTGGGGCCAGACGGGCATCCTGTAGACGCCCCGGGCGACGCGCACGAGCTTACCGCGCCGCTCCTGCTGGACGAGCTCGGTGTTGGGGATGCCGAACTCCTTCGCCTCGGCGGAGGTGATGAGCCCGAAGTCGTCCACGTTCGCGTATATGTCGTCGATAATTGCCATGGCAGAAGTATATCGCATGTGAGCTACTTTTGACACCATGATCTTCACGTCCGTGGCGGGTGCATGCCGATGCATGCTGGACGCTATGCCTCGGCGCCGTGGTCGCGCTCCCAGATGCTCGCGTTCGTGTACTTCATGCGTCGTCCCCCTTCTCCGTCTGACCGGAAGCCTAGCCGGAAGATGGTCGAGGCTTGACCGAAAAAGCCGATTCATGTCAGGCGAGACAATACTCCACGAAACGGGTCAGCGCTTGTATCACCGCAGGTCGCAGGTCGAATCAGGTTATTCGCAAGGATATGAATAAATCAAAAAATTAGTTTGAGCTAGCGTCTGTACTTGGCGTTCTCGAATGCAATCTTGAAGTCTTCGAGGAGTTCTCGCGGGACCTTCTCCTGATCTCCGTGGTGAAGTTCTTGCATAAACACATTGCTTATGGCTCCAAAAATCAGGCGAGGAGCAATCTTATCTGCAAGAGGAACAAACTCTAGGACATATCTTTTATCATCAATGGTAAGCCAGGTGACTCTCCAGCTACTGACGGTTCCCTCAATATCTGAAGCATGAGCCGAAGCAAAGACGTTTTGATTGTTATCAAAGAGGTACACGACGCCATCTGCGTCAACGCCAACAAAACCGTCTGTAGCGCATTGCTCAAAACCAGAAACAATATGCGCACCACTGGTCCAGAACACCCAGTTCTTCTCGCCAGCCATAGACAGACCTTTCTAAACATCAAAAGTTACTTGTTTAAATGGTAGTGGGAGGGAACTTTTAGGGCAAGTAAATTTCGGTCAAAAAGTATAGTTTACCTGCGAACTCAACCTGCTGTTGAGTGTCTGAAAACCGTTGCGATACCCAACTCAACTGATGCGTTCTTGTTGAACGTATTGTTACGACTCATAGTGAAATCAGCGGCCCGCAAGCTATTTCAGTAATAATGAGTTAAGAAAAAGGAGCAACTATGACTACTTCATCTGAGACCCTTGGTCGTCGTATTGCACGTCTTCGTTTGGCTAGAACTGCAACGCAGGAGCGTCTGGCAAAGGAACTGAACGTGAGTCCGCAGGCGGTGAGCAAGTGGGAGAACGACATTAACTATCCGGATATCTCGCTGTTGCCAGATCTTGCGCGCTTCCTTGGCGTATCCGTCGACGAGCTTTTGAGTGGCGCAAGCGCTTCCGCTCAGGAGAGTGCTTCTGCCCAGGAGAGCGCTGCTACTCAGGAGAGCGCTGCTGAGGTTGTTTCCGTTGCAGCTGACGAGCCTGCAGAGATCGTAGAAGAGTCTACCGAGCAGGACAACCAGGGTATTGCTACTCAGTCTTCAGGTTTCAGCTTTGGCAAGCTTTTTGGTAAGAGCATGGTCAAAGTCGAGAAGAGCAACGAGGCTGACAACAACAAGAAGAAGGGCGTCCGCCTGGGCAACGGCTCTGCAAAGCACGGTTTGCACGTGTATGTAGTCTCCGACGACGGCGACGTTGTAGATATGTGCGTACCTCTGGGCCTGGCAAAGTTTGTTTTGAATTCGGGAATTCAGGTCAGCGGAAACTACCTTAATCAGGAGACTCAGGAGCAGCTCTCTAACATTAATCTTGATGCGCTTATGGACGCTGCAAAGACTGGCGAGAGTGGCACACTTGTGGATATTACGTCCGCAGACGGCGACGTTGTAAAGATCTGGTTTGACTAAGCGCTATCGATTCCATAGACTGAAAAAACGAGATACGCCCATCCAGCTAATTGGAAGGACACGGTCTCGTTTTTTTGATGGCGTGGATTTAGTCACACTCACACAAATCAACAAAAAGCACCTCAGTCATCCCACAAGGGGGATAGCCGGGGTGCTTTAGCTTCACTGTAGCATACGCTTGCTGTGAGAAACCGGTTGGCTGCGCAATCCCATCAACTATACTTGTGGCAAATAATTTGACGTAATGCTACAACAACACGTTCTTCTCGGTCGGTAGTGGAGATTCTTACATGAAGTCTTTGATTGTGTACTATTCATATTCCGGCATCACAAGAAGGCTTGCGGAGGATATTGCGCTGCTTACAGATGCCGAGTTGCTGGAGCTTAAGCCTCAAGAGCCATATTCTTTCTCGTATAACACGGCGGTAAAAGAGGTCAGGGCTCAAATAGAAAAAGGCGTTTGTCCTGCGCTTATGCAATACGATATAAACGTTGCTGACTTCGATACTGTTTTTGTGGGATCTCCTAACTGGCTAAAAACATTTGCTCCTCCGGTGCTTTCGTTCTTACGAGCAACGGATTTGAGTGGAAAGACAGTCATTCCGTTCTGCACGCATGGTGGCGGAGGATTTGGCAACATGATTGAGGAGTATCAGAGAGAATGTGGTGCTTCTCGTATGATACCAGGGTTAGCGGCAAAAGGTACATATACTTTTAGCGAAGTGCAAAAATGGCTGGATTCGATAGGGTTAGACGATGCGAGTACTTCTAGCTGAAGATGAGAAGAGAATGGCCACAGCTATCGTGGCTCTATAAAGAAAATGGCGTGCCCTCTCTCTGCAGAGCGAGGATGCGCGCCGGTGTTATATGTAATATATCACATTTTGTCTTGGATAAAAGTGCTCTACACAGACGTCTTTCTCGACAAGACGTCTTTTTTATTTATACAGGTAAAAGGGTATGTTACAAAATATGCGAAAATCGCATATTTATAGGTTGACGTGCAGTTTTATAAATATTCTAAAATCGCATATTTTTATTTTTATCTGGGATTATTCGGTTGACGCGTCATCGTCATGTACAACCAAGGAGTTGAAGAGCTCGTTGATATCGTTTTGACGCCGGGCTGTCTCTTCCTCAGCAATGGCCCACGAGCCGTCTTGGTAGTAGAGAACATCACCCTGGCATGCATTGCTTGGCAGCTCATCAACAAAAATGGTAAGCATATTGCCTGGTTGATTGTCTAGTTCAAGCACGGCAAGATTGTTGTCTTCAAATCGATCAATGATTGCTTTCATTACTTGGACCTCGATGTCGACGACGTGCCAGATTTATCTTGTGAGGTTGGAGCTACCACTGTGCCGGGTTTCTCGCCCGATATATCAATGTTTGTACCATCGCAGGTAATGGTAATGGTTCCGTTGGCGCCCGTGCCCCAGACCTCAACGGAATGCTTGCGGAGGGCGTTCAGGACCGACTGCATGGGGTGGCCGTAGGGGTTGTCCACAGCGTACGAGAGGATGGCGTAGGTGGGCGAGAGCTTGCGGACCAGCTGCTCGGTGGTGCCTGTTCGGGAGCCGTGATGCGAAAGTTTGAGCACGTCAATGTGACCTGGATTGGAGTTCAAGATGGCATTTGTGGGCGCGTCTCCCGTGAAGAGGAACGTTTTGTTGCCAACGGTCAGTTTGATGATTATCGAGTAATCGTTGGTGTCGGGAAAATTTGCGTCTTTTTTGGGCCAGAGAATCTCTAGCTTGTAACTGTCGGTTTGGTCGATGATGGTGCCCGCTTCGGCAAGGGTTATCTGCAGGTTATTGTTCTGGATTGCGGTCAGAAACTTTCTGTATGTTGCCGTGTTGTTTGTTTTATTTGGTGCGTAAATGGTCCCGATTTGAGTGCTGGAAATGACATCCGCCATACCACCGATGTGGTCTTCGTCGGGATGGGTGGCCACCAGGTAATCAATCTTGTCTCGACCAAGTTCTTGGAGGACCTGGGCAATTTTTGGGGCAGATCCTGTGGGACCGGCGTCGATAAGCATGGTTTTCTCGGGAAGTGCAATGAGAATGGCTTCTCCCTGACCAACGTCGATAAACTTGATAGTTACGTTTGCGCTGGTCTGCGTGGTGGCGGATGGCGCGCCGGTGCCTGATTGGGACGACGCGGCGGAGTCTTGTTGGGATGACGCAGCGGAGCCTTGCTGCGGCGAACCCGCAGGTGACATGACAGTTGGAAGCGGTTGCGTCAGAGCGGCGTTAAAGTAGAGTGCCACGCTCAGCGCGGCAAGTACGATTCCAGCCTTCTGTTTTCCGGCGTATCGCTTGCGCGGTTTGAGCTTGCCTTTTATGAGCTTTTTGGGAGCGCTGGCGTCCTCGTAGATGAGGTTAAACGCACTCTCGATAACCGGGAGCGAAAAAATTGCTGGTAGAAGGTAAGAAAGCAGCGACGGCATCGCAAGTGTTTGAGCCAGAACAAATGCGCCAGCGATTAGTGCTGCGTTTACAACAAGCCTGGTAAGCCCCGACTTCCATCCCTTGAGATAGAACTGCGGAATGCCAAAAATGCCAAAGATGAGTGAAAGAATAAGCGCAAATAAGTAATCAGATTGCTTGCCAGAGGCTGTATTGGGCGATTCAGTTTTGCTGTCAAATTGCTTTTGGTTAGGCATAAAACCTCTCTGGACTCGTGCGTTCTGAAGAATCTTACCCTATTTGACCAGCCAGTCTAGGGCTTTCTGCATTCTTCCTTCAACGTTTTGGAAGTGGTTTCCGCGGTTGAGCTCAAACGTCGAGGTTATCCCCGCGTTCTGCAGTTTGCTGGCGAGAAGTTCGGCGTTTTCTCGCACGTGCATTATTTGCGGATTGGGGGTTCGTGCTTCTCGGTCGCCCAGCGAAAGATAAGCGTGTGTGAGGCCGACCGCCCCTCCGTTGAGCTGCTGATCTACGTAGTCTAGAAGGCCTGGGAACCAGAACGATCCCGAGACAGCTCCGATGCGCTGGAAGGTAGCGACGGGCTGCGGCGCGGCGGGGGCGCCGGTGGCGGTGCCGGGCTGGCAGCCGCACGTGACCTGCTGCGAAACGCCAGCCCAGAGGCTGAACAGGCCTGCGAGTGAATAGCCTACAAGCACTCTATACGCCGGTGGCTCGCTAAGCTCCGATTCCGCCCAAGGGATTACCTGGTCGATAAGGGTGTCGAGCGTCTTCTGAGCGCCATTGCCAAAGTTGGGTCCCTTGGCAAAAACGCGCGGCGCGCACCAGGGCGAGAAGTTCTCTTCCCACAGGTCAACACCAACGTTAACGAGGCTGACACCTTCAGGTACCTGAACGGAGGAGTGGTCGGCCACGTCACCCAGGAGGTACACGACAGGAGCTCCAGCTACAGAGGACATCTGCGCGTGGATAGAAAGTCCGGAGATAGTCGTTTTTCTCGCCACGGGGTTGGCGGGGTGTGTAGCTGCATCGGCGGTGGGGTGCGTACCCGCATCGGCGGTGGGGCGTGTAGCCGCATCGGCGGCGTGGTGCGGATCTGGTGTAGCGCTCATGCTACTCACTAAACGTCATTTGCAGGTAGTAGACGTTTTCGCGCAGGTGAGCGGCAACCTCGCGGTCGATGACGCCCTCAAACTGCAGGCGCGAAATCTGGTCCAGCTCAATACGCAGCGCGTTTTCTGCCACGTCGTCGGCGTACTTTCGAGCATCCGCAAGTTGCTGCCTAAAGTGAGGCGACATCTTGTGTGAGCTCAGGTTGTAAGGCAGCAGGTAGGAGACTTGAGTGGTGCTGGAGTCATGCTCATCATTGATGTTGATGCGGCCCCAGATGGACTCAATTGCTGATTCGTGGTCAATCATCAGATTAGATGCGATGACCGCCAGCTCCTCATCGTCGCCGTTAGCAATACGCTCCAGGTCGTCGAGCTCAGCGTATTCCATCTCAAGCGCATACAAACAAGCCTGGTAGTAGGACTGATCTGCGTCTTCTAGGTGTCTGATACCGCCATCGATGATGCGCTGAGCAGCTAGTTTAAGCTCGTGGAGGGCAACGGCAATCCGTGAGCGGTGGTTTGTCTTTGAGGCAATGTTTGCGAAGGGTCCATAATAACCTACTGACCTGCGGATTGAAGTAATATCGTCGACAATTTGGTCCCACGGAATGGGGTTGTGCGTTTTAATATGGCGCTCGCGTAGCTCCTCGAGGCATTTCTGCTGGACTTCTGTCTCGTGAAGGACCAGCTTTTTGACAAGTTCGCCCGAGCCAGGGACCGTGATACGAGAGGCAAACAAGCGGTTGGTATAGCGCGTGATAGTCAAACGAAGCGCAGGTAGATACTTTGCTTTGGCGTTTTCTGACTGCAACATGCTCCTGAGCTCGCCAAGAGTTGCCTCAAGAACGGCAATCTCTCCTTCGTGGAGACGTTCGGGCAGGTCAGAGTCTGCTTCAGGGGACTTTGACAGCACGGGCAACAGGTTGTCCGCCAAAAGCAACGTGGCGAGAATAACGCCGGCAGCGATGGTGATCAGCAAATCCCTCTGCGGAAACGCTGCTCCGGACTGGGTTGTGAGAGGCAAGGTAAGGATAATCGACAACGTTACCGCACCTTTTGCACCTGCAACAGTGGTAACCAGCACGTTCTTGATGACCTCGGTCGATGTGATCGAGATGGGCTTTATGGCGCACGTGGGTTTGGGCTGCTCAGCGATCTGCTCCAAGGTTTGCTCCGAGCCCAGTTCAGCGAGCGGCTGGTCGGGTTTCTCGCCGTCGGAGCTGCTACCTGCGAGGTCATTCTCGCCGTCGGAGCTGCTACCTGCGAGGTCATTCTCGCCGTCGGGGCTGCTACCTGCGAGGTCATTCTCGCCGTCGACGGCGTCTTTTCCGGTGCAGAGATGGCCGCCCTTGTGGAGCTTGTAAGTTTCCAACGCGTAGAGCCATGCAAAGCGGACACCGTGCATGAACAGGGTAATAACGACAACAATTCCTAGAATTTGCAGGATATTGAGGCCGCCGTTGGTGCCAGGAAGCACGGCAAGGGGGAGCTGCATTCCTAGGAAGACAAAGATGGTGCCGTTGATGAGGAAGCTGATGACTTTCCACGTGGAATCTGAGACCAATTTTTGCCTTGCAAATAGCGCATTATTGCTCTGCCTTCGAGGGAGCGCAATCACCAAACCCGCTGCTACGACAGCTAAAACGCCAGAAACGTGGAAGGTTTCGGCAAGAAGATAGACAAGAAACGGCGTCAGTACTTCGTAGAGGACGTTTGCGACGGTGTCCTCGTAGCCCAACCTACCAAGCATTGCGTTGATGGCAGAGAAGGCAAAGCCAGTGACAATTCCCATTACCACGCCGCCTACAAAAAGCACCGTGAAAGATTCCGCTGCGTCTACCAGCGAGAACGCACCCGTTACAGCAGCAGCTACGGAGAATTGGAATGCAACGACGCCGGATGCATCGTTAATCAAGGACTCTCCCGAGAGAAGCGTCTGCTGGCGATGGGTCAGGTGGATGTTGGACTTAAGTGCGGTAACCGTGGCCGCATCAGTTGGTCCTAGCGCCGAGGCCAGCGCAAACGCTGCAGCTAGAGGGATTGAGGGAACCATCAGATGGAGGGCGTAGCCGACCGAAAGCACGCTGATAACTACCAGAGCAATCGCCAGCGACAAAATACTGTTCAGGTTGAGGAGAAGTGCACGAATGTTGGTTTCTCTCGTCTCGTTGAACAGGAGTGGGGCAATGAAGAGCAGCATAAAGAGCTCGGATTCCAGGTGAACCTCCTGGACGCTGGGCAGCACGAGCGCAACAAGCAGGCCGATAACAACCTGGATAACGGGGATGGAGACGTTGACAAACTTGTCGATAACCGAGGAAGCCGCGACGCAGGTCAAAACAATGAGCACAAATTCGAATGTCTCCAACAGGCTTCCTTCCTGGTCGTAGGTGGCAACGACGGCGAGCCCGCGGCGGGCGCCGGTGGGTCCGCGACGAGTGGCGGGTCCGTGGCGAGCGGCGAGCCCGCGGCGGGCGACGGATCCACGAGGGTTCCGAGCACACGGGGCTTCTCGCCAGATAACGCTTCATTCGAGTATATACGGTTTTGCTGCTCTAGCTTGACTTGGCGCAGATAACACATGGTTTCTGCGGTGATGCGTGAGCTCTAGCAGTGAGGTTTGGAATTGCGAGCCTGAAAAGCGAGCCTGAAAAGTGCAAAGATTCTGTATTTTGGACACAGATTCTTTGATGAAATCAGGCAAATCCACAGATTCTTTGATATTTTCAGGCAAATTTTACAGATTCTTTTAAGAAATCAGGCGCGGAGCAAATCAGGCGCGCATCAAATCAGGCGCGGAGCAAAAATTGAGCACCCCTAGCTTACACAACTCCAAGGTAAAAGAATGCGTAGTTGAGCACGTTGATTAACGTGTACAGACCGCCAATGACCAGGTAGGGCCAGAGGTGCGCTTTGGTGATTGCGATAAACTCGCGGATAAACGCTGTGGGCCAGTACCAGCCTTTGGTGTGCGAACCGATGCCATCTGCCTTAATGCCCAGGTTGTGGGCGTATTCGGCGCAACGGAAAACGTGAAAGTCGCTGGTAACAACCGCTGTGGTGAAGTCGCCAGCGGGCATGCCGTCGTTCGCCGTGGAGGTGCGGTCGTCGCTAGGACCCGTTGCCCAATCAGCGTTGATCACAGCTAGCGAGTACCTAAGATTTTCCCAGGTAGTAGTGGACTTATCTTCCATGAGAATCGCGTCGCCAGGAACGCCCTTATCCAGAAGATAATCGCGCATGGCCTGAGCTTCGGAGACAACCTCGTCAGCGCCTTGACCACCAGAAACAACAAACTTTCCGTTCTGATGCTGCTTACTCCACAGCTCAAGTGCCTTATCAATCCTACCCGCGAGTAGCGGGGTTGGTCGCGGACCGTCAAGTCCGGCGCCGTGAATGATGATGTAATCGTATTGGCGTCGGCGGGGAAGAATTCGATACACCCACGAATAGAACAGCAAAGCCACAAAAGTAAATGAGAACCATAAGCCTTCAAGTGTAAAAAGCCCCAGTAAAAAGACAACAACATGGCGAGCATCTGGATCAAAATAATTTACGATAGACGGAGACGCAAGCAGTAAGATAAGAAATCCAGCCATCAAAAACGGCAACATTGACGTCAGTGAAAATCCGTTATTTTTTACCACAACTATGGTGTTGATCAGCAAAAAACCAATGGTCAGAAATGGCGTCAGCAGTATAAGAATAACCAGAATTAGTCCAAGGATAAAGTTGTTTAACCTCAGCACCAGAAGAATTGATGACCACGCAAGAGCTGCGAACAGAAAAAGTGCATTGCGGAACTGTCGAGGTTCCTTGATAAAAGAATAAACAAATAGCACGCCTGGAATAACTGCCGGAGCCAGCAGGATGGCGTACGAGATTATGTACTGCCAGTCAAGGTGAACGCCAGCGTCTTTGAGTAGGGCGTCTAAAAGCATGCAAATTCCTTCCGTGAGCGCTGGTTTTCTCGCTAAAACACCCCGTAAAGTAGCTCATGTGGCGAGAAATCCGTCTGCCAGAATTCTAACAAAGCGCCGACGTATACCATTCGGCATCGTTTGCATACAACAGAAAAGTGGACATCTGCCCTTTTGACTCGGTGAACGGTAACCGTTTGCCGATAAGCGTTGTTTCGCATCGGTCGGAGGTTTGGTTAACGGTATGTTAGCGTACGCATTGTCTACGTGCGCAAATATCGGATATTTGCAAACCGCATTTCTCGCCAGCTTAAAATTCATGAAAGTCTGCTCAACCTTTCACGGTTTCATTCTAGATTTACATAAAAAAGTACTTGAAAATGAACTTCGCGAGTGTTCGTCGTTTTGTTGTGGAGAGGACCCAATTGTGGCTGCAACAAAGTAGTGAGCTTTCGCAAAAACGTTTATAAGCCTCGTCAGTGTCACGTGTATAACGTGCTCCTCCACGAGGTAGGTAGTGTTTCAACTGCAGAAACACAGATTTTAGGAGGGTTTTATGAAGGGTTATGCAATGCTCAAGATCGGCGAGTCCGGCTGGATTGAGAAGGAGACACCAAAGTGTGGTCCTCTGGACGCAATCTGCAAGCCACTTGCGGTCGCAATTTGTACATCTGACATTCACACTCTGTGGGAGGGCGCAATCGGCGACCGTCACAACATGATTCTTGGTCATGAGTGCTCCGCAGAGGTTGTTGAGGTTGGCGAGTGCGTCAAGGACTTCAAGCCTGGCGATCGCGTCCTCGTTCCTGCAATTACTCCAGACTGGAACTCCCTTGAGGCTCAGGCTGGCTACTCCATGCACTCCGGTGGCATGCTGGCTGGCTGGAAGTTCTCCAACTTCAAGGACGGCGTCTTCTCCGAGTACTTCCATGTAAACGACGCTGACGGCAACCTTGCTCACATGCCAGAGGGTATGGATCCAGCAGACGCCTGCATCCTTTCCGACATGGTTCCAACCGGCTTCCACGCAGTTGAGCTGGCTGGCGTTGAGTTCGGCGACACCGTCCTGGTCATCGGCATTGGACCTGTAGGCCTCATGTCCGTTGCTGGTGCTGCACTTCACGGTGCTTCTCGCATCATTGCTGTTGGTACCCGTCCAGTCTGCGTTGAGGCAGCTAAGGGCTACGGCGCAACCGACTTCATCTCCTACAAGGATGGCCCAATCTGGGAGCAGGTCATGGAGCTCACCGGTGGCAAGGGCGTTGACCGTGTCTGCGTTGACGGTGGCGGCTGCGAGACCTTCGAGGACGCTGTCAAGGCACTCAAGCCTGGCGGAAAGATTGGTAACGTCAATTACCTCGGTTCCGGCGACTACGTCAACATTCCTCGCGTCGAGTGGGGCGTTGGTATGGGTCACAAGGACATCCGTGGTGGCCTCATGCCTGGCGGCCGTCTCCGCATGGAGAAGCTCTCTAGCCTTGTCACTTCTGGTCGTCTGGACCTTCACCCAGAGGTTACTCACCTCTATCACGGCTGGGATCACCTCGAGGAGGCTCTCTTCACCATGCGTGATAAGCCATCCGACCTCATCAAGCCAGTTGTTGTTATCGACTAGGTAGCCAATTAGGTAGCGTTATTTAGTACGTTTAAGCTGGCGAGAAGTTCGGTTTTCTCGCCAGCTTTTTGCGCTGGTGGGCGCCTACGGAGTTTAGGAAGCGGTTGTATTCATGAAAATCCTTGTTGTATCAGGCTTTCTTGGAGCTGGTAAAACCACCTTCATTCAGGAGCTCGTACGCCGGACTGGGCGTGATTTTGCTATCTACGAGAATGAATATGGCCAGACAGACATTGATGCGCGCCGTCTGAGGCAGGACTCCGACCTCAAGGTTTGGGAGTCCACCGAGAATTGCATTTGCTGCTCGGGCAAGCAGGATTTTGCGACGTCGGTGCTGACCATTTCAAACACTATCGACCCCGAGTATTTAATTGTTGAACCAACTGGCGTGGCTAAGCTGCAGAGCATTCTTGATAACGTGAATCAGGTAGCCTGGGAACGCATTAGTTTGCTGGCGCCGGTTACCGTGGTTGACGCCGTTTCGTGGCAGAATCAGCGCACCGATTTCCCAGAGATTTTTGATAATCAGCTGAGCGCCGCCGCGAGCGTGGTGATTTCCAAGCTTGCTCCAGGTAGCGAGGATGCCGCCGAGCCCATTAAGCAGCTTGCGGCAGATATGAATCCGCAGGCAGAGATCATTGCGGAGTCCTCGTATGCTGATATTCCCGACGAGTGGTGGAACTCTCTTTTAACGCGTGCGCTTGACGGTTCTGTTCTTAAAGATCCAGCTAGCGAGAAGGACGAGGGGCCTGACCTGGAGACTATGGCGCTGACTCACGCTGAGCTTCCAAGTCCAACGCACTTGATTTGGCTTTTGGACGCAGCGTCAGCTGGCGTTTTTGGAAAGCTTGCGCGCGCAAAGGGAACGTTGCCGTGCGGCAATCAGTGGGTCAAGTTTGACCTGGTAGAACGTGCGTGGGCCATTACGGGCGACGAGCCTCAGGAAGAGTCCAGGTGTGTGTTTATCGGCCGCGACCTGCTGCGTCATGGACTTCGTGAGGTGTTTGTGCCGGCGTTCTGGCACGAGCAGTCGGACTTGGCTGACGAGCACGATCACTCGCATTGCGATCACGAGCATGGTCACTGCGTGCATGAGCACTGCGATCACGAGCATGGCCACTGCGAGCATGAGGGCCACAAGCACGGCGAGCACCACGAGCACGGGCACGACCACGAGGGACACGAGCACCACGAGCACCACGAGCATCACGAGCACGGTGAGCACGCGCACGGTGAGCACACGCACGAGCACGAGGGTCACGTGCACAGCGTCGGCCACGAGCACGACCATGGCGAGCACTGAGTCGCAAGCGCATAAAACATGCAACTAAAAAGAGCCTCCGATTGAACTGCCTCCCATTTCTTGGACATAAGAAATGGGAGGCAGTTCATATGCGGGT